>CAYHNY010000001.1:0-2164 GCA_964358115.1 uncultured Planctomycetales bacterium
CGATAGTAACCCTGGCCCTGGTTATAATAAGCTTAATCTTACTGGTGTTGAAAGCGAAAAAAAGATGCCGCAGAGATTAGACATAAAAACACCTATTCGTTATTTGCATGGCGTAGGGCCAAAGCGGGCTGAAATTTTTAGCGCTATTGGCGTTTCAACAATCGAAGACCTATTATATTATTTCCCCCGCAGATATGAAGACCGCACTAATTTTACCAGTATCGCGGAATTAAAAGAAGGCCAGATTTATACGGTTAAAGCCCAGGTCATGGTAAGCGCTGCCCGGCGCGCGCAAAGGCGCTATGGCTTTAACATCACGGAAGCTGTGGTCCAGGATGCAACCGGAAGGCTTAATTGTGTCTGGTTTAACCAGCCTTATTTAAAGAATTATCTTAAGGTAGGATTAAGCCTGATTCTCTACGGTAAGGTGGAGCGTTACGGCAGTAACCTTCAGATGAGCGCTGCGGAATTTGAAATAGTTTCAGGCGAGGCAGATGAATCCTTAAACATCGGCAGGATCGTCCCGGTGTATCCTGTTCCCGGGGGCTTGACACAGAGGAACTTACGCCGCCTGATTAAAGAGGCGCTGGATAAATACCTGCCGTATACTTATGATTTTCTGCCTTATGATTTAAGAGCCAGAAACAATCTTTTGAATCTTCCGCAGGGCCTTTTGAATATACACTTTCCTCAGAGCCTGGATCTGCGGCAAGAGGCTTTTCGCCGCCTGTCTTTTGAAGAATTCCTTATTTTCCAACTGCCTTTAGTTTTAAGAAAGATCCAGAAACAAAAAAATCCGGGTTTGGCGCATAGAGTAGAAGGGGGGGTAGTGAATAATTTTATTCAAAGCTTAGGCTTTGAATTGACCGCCAGCCAGAAAGAGGTGATCCAGGAAATAAAAACAGACATGGCCCAGCCTTTTACTATGCACAGGCTTTTGCAGGGAGATGTGGGTTCGGGTAAGACCGTAGTCGCGACAATAGCCGCGCTTATCGCGATTCAGGGAGGTTATCAAGCGGCATTCCTGGTGCCTACCGAGATTTTAGCCAAACAGCATTATAATAAAATAAGCTGTCAGCTGTCAGCTGTCAGCTGTCAGCTGAAAGATATAAAGCTCGGATTGCTGACGAGCAGCTCCGGCTCAAAGGAGAAAACCAAGATTTATCAAGAGATAAAAAAAGGCGAAATTAATTTAGTTATCGGTACCCACGCTTTACTGGAGGCGGCGGTAGAGTTCAAAAATTTGGGGCTGGTAGTGATTGATGAGCAGCATAAATTCGGCGTAGGCCAGCGCGCCCTGCTTCCGCAGAAAGGCCCAAAGGCTGATGTCTTGATTATGACCGCAACACCTATCCCGCGCACCTTAGCTATAACCCTATACGGAGACCTGGATGCTTCGATCATCCGGCAGTTGCCTGCCGGCCGTCAACCCATAACTACGCAATGGATAAAAAGCGAAAAAAGAGGCTGGCTTTATAATTTTATTAAAGAAAACGCGCGCCAGGGTAAACAGGCGTATATTGTTTATCCGCTTATTGAAGAATCCTATAACTTGGATTTATTGAGCGCCAAGAAGATGTATAACCAGCTAAAGGAGGGCGTTTTTAAAGAATTGCAGGTCGGTTTAATCCACGGCAGGCTTAAACCCAAAGAGCAGGATAAGGTAATGTTGGATTTTCAGTCCGGCAAGACGCAGGTTTTAATTGCTACTACGGTTTTAGAGGTAGGCATTGATATCGCGGATGCGGCAGTGATGGTGGTTGAGCATGCGGATAGGTTTGGGCTCTCGCAGCTGCACCAGTTGCGCGGCCGTATCGGAAGAGGCAAATATGCCTCAACCTGTATTTTGATCTCTGATTCAGATACCCCCGAGGTAGAATCCAGGCTTGCGGCTATGGTTGAACATAGCGACGGTTTTCGCATCGCCGAAGAAGATTTAAAAATAAGGGGTCCGGGCGAGTTTTTCGGCAGGCGCCAGCACGGTTTGGCCGAGCTTAAGATCGCCAATCCGCTTACTCAAATGCAGTTACTTAAGCGGGCAAGGGAAGAGGCGATAAAAATAATCAATAGCGATCCGGATTTAAAATTAAAACCGAACCTTGCCTTGAAAGAAAAGCTCTTACAGAGATTCCCGGAGTATGAGAAGCTGATTATGGTGGGATAA
>CAYHNY010000001.1:2264-23951 GCA_964358115.1 uncultured Planctomycetales bacterium
TAATTCAGATGCCTAAAGGTATTCGGCCGACCCAGGATAAAATCAGAAAGGCGTTATTTGACATTTTGGGCGATATTGCAGGCCTGTCTTTTTTGGAGCTATTCGCCGGCTCAGGCGCAGTAGGCTTTGAAGCGGCATCCAGGGGGGTAAGAGAGTTGACTTTGGTGGAATATAACAGCAGTTGCCAGTTAGCCATCCGTAAAAACATAAGTTCACTTAAACTAAAATCCTGCAGCCTTTATCCTGAAGAGGCCGATCAAACGATAAAGAGTTTTTTCCAGGGCAAGGCTGTTTTTGATATCATCTTTTTTGACCCCCCTTATTATAAGGGGTTAGCAAAAAAAACCTTGCAAACCCTGGGGGCTTATGATATATTAGCGCCCAATGGTTTGCTGATAGTCCAGCACTTCAAAAAAGACAGTCTTCCTGAAACCGAGGGAGACTTAATTTTATTCAGGCAGTCTCGCTACGGCGATACCCAACTGTCTTTCTATAGGAAGAAGGACAGCATCTAAGTTTGTAAGTGTGTAGAAAACCCATAAATTTTAAACTTACACACTTTACACTGACGATTATATGGAGGTTATATGTGTCAAAGGGCTATTTATCCCGGAAGCTTTGACCCGGTTACTTACGGTCATATCGATATTATCAAGCGGGCCAAAGAGATATTTCCCGATTTGATCGTGGCAGTAGCGCATAATCCCCATAAAAAACCTCTTTTTAGCGTTAAGGAAAGAGTCCAGATGCTAAAGAAGGCTACAGCTGGCCTGGATATCACGGTCACGGATTTTAACGGGCTGGTTATCGATTACGCCCGCCGTAATAAAGCCCATGTATTAATCCGCGGAATAAGGATGATTTCCGATTTTGAGTATGAATTCCAGATGGCCCTGACTAACCGCAAACTGGCTTGTGATATTGAAACTATTTTTTTGATGCCGCAGGAGTCATACAGCTATATTTCTTCAAAACTTCTTAAAGAGGCCGCATCATTGGGTGCGGATTTATCCTGTTTTTTCCCGGGATTCGTGGAAAAGGCATTGAAAAGCAAAATCGGCAAAGGCTCTTAGTTTTTTTTAAAGGCCATGAAGATACAAATACGCCAGATTCCTCCTGAAGGGATCCTTAATCTGGAAGAAGACTTGAGCCTTTTAGCATTAGATCTGGAGACCGATATAGTTAAATTTCAGGGCCCGATACATATAGAGGCACAGGTCTCCATGATCACCAACGCTGTTTCTCTGGATTTGGCTTTGCGCGGGGTGATGTCGTTAAAGTGTAGCCGCTGCCTCAATGATTTTAATATTGGCCTGGTGAAAGAATTACAGTGGAACTACCAGATAGATAAAAACCAGCAGGAAATAGACCTAGGCCCTGACATAAGGGAAGAAATTATTTTAGATTATCCCCTGCAGCCATTGTGCGAAATTAACTGCCGGGGTTTATGCCCCAGATGTGGTAAAAACTTAAACGAAGGAGGATGCCGCTGTGCCCCTACCAAAGCGAAGACACTCTAAACAGCGCGGACGGAAACGCCGCACGCATTGGAAATTATCCAGCCTTAATCTAGCGACTTGCCCTCAATGCAAACAGCCTAAAGTAACGCATCGGGTTTGCCCGGTATGCGGTTATTACAAGGGTAAACAGGTTATTGAGATTAAGATAAAAGAAAAGAAGACGCCCAAGAAGTAAACCAAGGAGGATTGTTTGAAGATTGTAGTGGATGCCATGGGGGGCGACTATGCCCCTGACGTGGTCATAAAAGGCTCGATAGCCGCGGTCAAAGAATATAGCATTGAAGTGCTTCTGGTCGGCGATGAAGTCAAGATAAAAGCCCTGTTAAAAAAATATGGTTATGCGGGCCAAGCTATTTCTCTGCATGCGACCAGCGAAGTCATTGAGATGCATGAATCTGCGGCTACTAGCGTGCGCAGGAAAAGAAATTCTTCTATAGTAGTAGGGCTGAATCTGGTAAAAGAAGGCCAAGGGGATGCGTTTTTCAGCGCCGGCAATACCGGTGCCGTGGTCTGCGCAGCCACTTTATCCCTGGGGCTTCTGCCGGGAGTGGAGCGGCCGGGGATTGCTATCGTTATACCTACTTTAAAAGGCGCCTCACTGATGATTGATGTGGGGGCCAATATTGACCCCAAGCCTAAGCAGCTATTGCAGTATGGGGTCATGGCGGATGTCTATTGCCGCCATATTTTAAATAAGGCACAGCCTCAGGTAGGCCTTTTGAATATCGGCGAAGAAGAGACCAAGGGCACGGATTTTATGAAAGAAACGCATGAACTGCTTTCGCAAAGCCGGATTAATTTTATCGGGAATGTCGAGGGCAAAGACATATTTTCCGGCAAATGCGACGTGATTGTCTGCGATGGTTTTGTAGGCAACGTGGCGCTAAAAATCTCCGAGAGTTTGGCCGAGGCGCTTCAGGAGTTTTTAAAGAGGCATCTTAAAAGTAACCCCATGGGTTTGTTGGGCCTGCTTTTGTTGCGCAGCAGTTTTAAGCGTTTTAAAAAAGAAGTGGATTATTCCGAATATGGCGGTGCGCCTTTGTTAGGCGTCAATGGCGCGGTGATTATCGGCCATGGCCGCTCTAATATGAACGCGATTAAAAATGCCATTCGCGTGGCTAAAGAGGAAGTAGAGCGTAACTTTAAAGAGAAAATTCTGGAAGCGATTAACCCGCTTGAATAATATATATGAAAAAAGTAGGCATAATCGGGGTAGGCGAGTATCTGCCGGAAAAGATTTTAACCAACGCGGATTTAGAGAAAATGGTAGATACTTCTGATGAATGGATTATCACGCGCACCGGGATAAAACAGAGGCGCCTGGTAGCTAAGAATGAAGCGGCTTCGGATCTGGCGATTAAGGCCGCAAAGTCCGCATTGCAAGATGCCGGCCTAGATCCTGAGGAAATTGAACTCATCATCGTGGCTACGATTACCCCGGATATGCAGTTTCCTTCGGTAGCTTGTTTTGTGCAAAACGCCATTGGGGCAAAGAACGCCGCCTGTTTTGATATCTCGGCTGCCTGCGCGGGCTTTATTTACGCAATTGGAATAGCCAATCAGTTTGTTGCCGGGGGCGCCTATAAAAATGCCCTGGTGATAGGGGCAGAGGTTTTGTCGTCAATCACGGATTGGAAGGATAGAAGCACCTGCGTGCTTTTTGGCGACGGGGCAGCAGCGGCAGTGTTGACTGAAGTTTCTTCCGCAGGCATACTGTCGGTGTACCTGGGCAGCGATGGCTCACTGAGTGATTTATTGATGCTTCCCGGCGGCGGTTCGCGCCACCCGGCCACAGCTAAAACCATAGAAGAGGGGTTGCATACGATCAAGATGCGCGGTAACGAGCTGTTCAAGATAGCGGTAAATACCATGACCAGGGCTGCTCAAACGGCCCTGGATAAAGCCGGCCTGAAATATCAGGATATAGATGTCGTTATTCCCCATCAGGCTAATGCCCGGATTATTACCGCAGTGGGCAAGAAGCTGGGGATCCCCGAAGAAAAGATTTACCTGAATATTGAGAAATACGGCAACATGTCTTCCGCCTCTACTGCTACGGCATTATGCGAGGCAGTAAAAGAAGGCAAGATTAAAAAAGGCGACCTGGTACTCTTGGTTGCTTTTGGTGCCGGCCTGGTATGGGGTGCCTGCGTAATCAAATGGTAAATTTAGGGCTTAGCCGCCTGGATTGTCGCCACTTTAAAGGGAACCTGCCTTGCAAGCTTAATTCCGCCTGTCCCGGCTGCCGGAAGTATCAACCCCAAGGCAAGAAGGTTCTCATTATCAAATTATCCGCAGTAGGAGATGTCCTGCGCACCACGCCTTTGCTTCGTGGCCTCAAGAGAAAATACCCCAATAGCCATATAACCTGGCTTACGCTTAAAGAGAGTTTAGATTTATTAAAAGGCAATAACTTTATTGACCGCCTTTTAGGTTATGACTTTGGCGCGCTGGAGAGGCTAAGATTCGAACAATTTGACCTGCTTATTTCTTTAGATAAGGAAGACGAGGCCACGGCTTTAGCCAGCTTGACTTGTGCTAAAAATAAGATCGGATTCGGGTTAGACCGTAAAACCGGCAATGTTATTCCGCTTAATAAAGAAAGCCAGTATGCGTTTGCCCTTGGCCTGTCCGATGAATTGAAGTTCAAGCAAAATAAAAAGTCATATCCCGAGATTATCTTTGAGATGTGCGGGCTGAAATATAAAAATGACGAGTATATTTTAAATATTTCAGATAGCGATAGAAAATATGCCCAAGGCTTGCTTTCTAAAATGCAGGTGCCCGCGGGCAGCTTGATCATTGGTTTAAACACCGGCGCAGGAGACAGGTTTGTGCATAAGGCATGGGGCGAGGATAGTTTTGTAGAACTTATCCGTCTTATCCAAACAAATCTTAAAACCAGGGTTTTCTTATTGGGTGGACCGCAGGAGGTCGCGCGCAACCGCAGCATCGCCTCTAATGTTGGAAGATTAGTCTTTGACATCGGTTGCCAGCATACGCTCGGACAATTTTGTGCGATTGTGGAGAGCTGTTCTTTGGTGGTCACCGGGGATACCACGGCTTTACACATAGCCTTGGCGCTTAAGAAACCGGTGGTGGCTATCTTTGGCTCAACCTGCGAGCAGGAGATAGAGCTGTACGGCCGGGGCGTAAAAATAGCCTCTGATATCGAATGCCGGCCCTGCTATAAAAAAGAATGCGACCGCCAAATAACCTGCATGGATTTAATTAAGCCCCAAGAAGTTTTTCAGGCCGCTCAGAAGCTTTTGCCCCAATGAAGACAGTAATATTTTTGCCTACCTATAATGAAAAAGAAAATATCGCGGATTTGGCGGAAGAAATCTTAAAGTTGGATGCCGGTTTTTATGTTTTGGTGGTGGATGACAGCTCTGAAGACGGGACAGCTGAAGTTTTAGACCAGCTTGTCCAACAGCACCACCCCCGGGTTATTGCGGTGCATCGCTCCGGCAAGAGAGGCAGGGGTATTTCCGGCAGAGAAGGTTTTAAGCGCTGCCTTTTAGAAAAACCGGATTATATCATTGAAATGGATGCGGATTTTTCCCACGACCCAAAGCTTATACCGGTATTTTTAAAAGAGATCAACGATTGCGACGTGGTGGTTGGCTCAAGATTTGTTAAAGGCGGGGGCAGCTGCGGCCGGCCGCGGTACAGAGATTGCTTAAGCATATTTGCCCAGTTTTTATCCCGGGCCATATTGGGTTTAAAAATAAAAGATGCCACTTCGGGATTCCGCTGTTTCAAAAGGCGTGTTTTGGAGAGCGTGGATTTTGATAGTTTCTATGCGCAAGGCCCGGCAGTAGTAGAGGAGCTTAACTATCATTTGCAAAGCCATGGATTTAAGATCAAAGAGATACCGATTACCTTCCGCCAGAGGCGCTCCGGGCGCTCAAAGCTGGATTTTTTAAAACTGATGCAGGTGTTCTATACCTTAATAAGAATAAGATTAGCATAATGCGTAAATACATTATCTGGATAATCGCGTTGATCGCCTTGGTGTATGCCAACTCCCTGATGGGCGATTTTGTCTACGATGATTACCTGGTGATTGTGAACAACGATTTTATCAAGTCTGCCGGGAATCTTAAATTATTTTTCAGCCCCAGGTATCTTACCCATCCTTTAGAGGCGGAGTTTAACCAGGGTGCTTATAATATCGGATCAGGAGAGGCCAGCTACCGGCCTATACCTACCTTAACCTACTTTTTTAATTATGCCTTATTTAAACTGGACCCATTCGGGTATCGTCTGACCAATTTGGCGGTCCATATTCTTTGCGCCATAATGCTCTATTTACTGCTGAATGTTATTTTCGCTGTGCCTCGAATGTCTTTTTTTGCGGCGGTTATTTTTGGCATACACCCCATAAATGCCGAGGTAGTCAACTGTACCGCCTTTAGGCCTAATAGCCTGGCCTTGTTATTTTGCCTCATAGCCATAATTTTATATTTTAAATTTAAAAATACGCAAAGCCGGCCCAGGTATCGGTATCTGGCTACCTCTTTAGCCTCTGCGTTTCTGGCGGTTTTATCCAAAGAGATCGCGGTCTTTCTGCCTTTGGCCCTGATCCTTTGCGAATATTATCAGTCAGCTTTAAGCTTGGCTAAGTTATTGAAAAATAATGCTAAAATTTATCTTCTATATTTTGGCGTAGATTTGATTTATCTTTTGGTTTATTTTCTGCTCATGCCGCCCACCCAGGCAATCATCGGCCGCGCCTCCTTAGCGATTAATTTCATCAGGATGCTCAATGTCCTGGGCCTATATTTGAAGGACATGGCATTGCCCATGGAGTTAGCTATGATTGACCCGATGGCCATTTTTAATTCCTGGCCGTTTTTTTACTTAGGGATATTCGGGTTCCTGGGTGCGACACTAGTTATTTTAAATAAAAATAAATTAAACCCGGTTATTTCCTTCTCGGTGATCTGGTTTTTTCTCTGGCTTTTGCCGATGAATAACTTCCTTAATTCTTTCAGGATTCTGGCTGCTTACCGCTACATATATTTTTCCATAACGGGCTTTGCGGTCTTGCTTGGGTTTCTCCTTAGTAAAATATGGCAGCAGGGGCTTAAAAACAAGCTTCTGCGGCAATTTGCGCCTTTTGCCTTCTATGGTTATTTTGCGATATTCTGCGTTTCTGCCAACGCCAGCTGGAAAGATGATTTAATGTTAGGCATATCATTGGTGGAAAAGAATCCCGCAAGCGTATTTGCGCATTTGAACCTGGGCAGCGTTTTATCCAGATATGGCAATTACCCTGAAGCTAAAAAAGAGTACGAGATTGTTTTATCCCAGCCGGATTTTATCAGGCATAACCCGCTTTATATATCCGTAATAAACTGTAATTTAGGCGCAATTTATATGCTGGAAGGTGATTATAAGAAAGCCGAACAGTTTTACCTTACCGCGCTTAAATCCACTCCCCACCTGGCCCATATTTATACAAAATTAGGCTATTGTTATGCCTGGCAAGGAGAATATGATAATGCGCTGGAACATTTGGCCCAAGCCAAGAAGATAAACCCGCGTTTTTCTCCAGCTTATTTAAATACCGGCATAACTTATATACTTATGAATAGATATAATGAAGCCCGGATAGAGTTTATCCAGGCATTGGCCATCAATCCTAAATACCAAGAAGCCAGCGATTACCTTAAGAAATTAGAAAAATCCGAGAAAGGCCGGGAATAATGATAGCTTTTTTGTTCGCGGGCCAAGGCGCGCAATATGTGGGTATGGGCAAAGATCTTTACGAAGCTTTCGCGCAAAGCCGGGATGTATTTGACCGGGCAGATAAGGTTTTGGGGTTTTCTATTTCAAAAATGTGTTTTGAGGGCCCGGTTGATGAGCTGAAACGCACCCAGAATTGCCAGCCGGCGATCTTGACTATGAGCATAGCGGCATGGGAGGGGTTTAAGGCAGCTGTCAGCTATCAGCTATCAGCTGTCAGCTATGTTGCCGGTTTAAGCCTTGGCGAATATTCGGCTTTGGTAGCGGCTGAAGCAATCAAATTTGAGGATGCGGTATATTTAGTTCGGCGCCGGGGCGAATTCATGGAAGAAGAGGCGATGAAGCATCCGGGCGGCATGCTTTCTTTAATCGGCCTGGACTTAGATACGGCCAGGAAACTTTGCGCCGAAGCCAAAACCGAAATAGCCAATATCAACTGCCCGGGCCAGATCGTTATATCCGGAGGGATAAATCAGATCCGGCAGGCCCAGGCGCTTGCCCCGGCATACGCAGAAAAAAAGGCAATCCCTTTAGAGGTAAGCGGCGCGTTTCATTCTTCGCTTATGCAAGAAGCAGGCTTGAAATTAGCCAAGGAATTGGATAAAATAAAGATCAGCCCGCCCTGTATCCCGGTGATTAGCAATGTTACAGCCAAACCGCTTAATTCGGCGGCCGAAATCAAAGATGCCCTGGTTAAACAGGTGGCGGCATCGGTTTTATGGGAAAGCTCAATAAAATTCATTATTTCCAAAGGGGTTAGCAATTTCATTGAATTTGGCCCGGGCAAGGTTTTAAAAGGCCTGATGCGCCGGATCGATGCATCCGCGCAGGTTATAAATATAGAAAAAAAGGAAGATATAGCCAATTATACTGGCGGGTAACCCTAATTTGCCAAAATTCAATAAAAGGAGAAAAAATGAGATTAAAGGATAAGGTGGCTTTGGTTACGGGTTCAGCACAGGGGATTGGCCGGGAGATCGCATTGCTTTTTGCCAAAGAGGGAGCGGATGTGGTCATCAGTGATATTAATCTGGAAAAGGCCGGCAAAACAAGCTCTGAGATCACTGCCCTGGGCCGTAAATCCCTGGCATTAGAGCTGGATGTGAGCCAGCAGCCAAAAGTTGAGGAGGCAGTAAACAAAATTCTTGACAAATTTGGAAAGGTTGATATATTAGTTAACAACGCAGGCATCACCAGAGACGGTCTTTTGCTGCGGATGAGCGAATCAGACTGGGATGCGGTTATAAATGTAAACCTAAAAGGTACATTTAATTGCACCAAGGCCGTATCCAAGGCAATGATAAAGCAGCGCAGCGGCAAGATCGTCAATATTGCCTCGATTATCGGTATAATCGGAAACGCCGGACAAGCTAATTACTCTGCATCAAAAGCCGGGGTGATTGCTTTAACCAAGACCACGGCCAAGGAATTAGCCAGCCGTAACGTAAATGTAAATGCCGTAGCCCCGGGGTTTATCCAGACCGAGATGACGGCCAGGCTTTCCGAAGAGATCAAGGCTAAAATACTGGAGCTGATCCCCTTAAATAAGCTGGGGAATCCCGCAGACGTAGCAAATGCCTGCTTGTTTTTGGCTTCGCAAGAAGCTAATTATATTACCGGACAGACTATTGTGGTTGACGGTGGAATGGTAATGGTATAGCCGCCAAGGCACTAAGGAAATTATAGTGTTTTTTAGCGGTTACAAAAGGAGGAAAGAGCATGCCAGTGCAAGATAAGGTAAAAGCCATAATCGCAGAACAACTAGGAGTCAAGGCCGAAGAGGTTACTCCCGAGGCATCTTTTGTGGATGACTTAGGGGCAGATTCTCTGGATACCGTAGAGTTAGTCATGGCCCTGGAAGAAGAGTTTGGGATCGAGATCCCGGATGAAGATGCCGAAAAGATCGCTAAGGTTGGCGATGCGGTTAAATATATAGAAGAAAAAACAGGCAATAAATAATCTTTATTATAAGTTGTAATTTACAACTACCCCGCCTTTTGACTGTGGCGGGGTAAATTTTAACTAAGGGTATTTAAGCTTATGCAAGAGCGCAGGGTAGTAGTTACAGGATTAGGCGTTATTTCTCCGCTGGGTAATGATGTGCTTAGGTTTTGGCAGGCGCTCTTAAATTCCCAAAACGGCATAGGCCCCTTGACTACTTTTGATGCCAGCGCTTTTGATTCCCGGATTGCCGCAGAGGTAAAGGGTTTTGACCCTGTGTTGTACGGGATGTCCAGCAAGGATATAAAGCACATGGATAAATTTGTGCAATATGCGCTGGGCGCCTGCGCTCAGGCAATAAAAGATTCCGGGTTAAATTTGGATAAGGAAAACCGGGACAGGATCGGAGTTATCATCGGTTCAGGTATAGGCGGCCTGAATACAATAGAAAGAGAGTGCAAGCTTTTCTTCGAGAAAGGCCCATCCAGATTATCGCCGTTTCTCATCCCCATGTTGATTGTCAATGAGGCCGCCGGCTATGCCGCGATTAAATTTGGCTTGAAAGGCCCGAATTCCTGCGTGGCTACTGCGTGCGCTTCCGGTTCGCATGCGTTGGGGGATGCCTTTAAGATTTTACAGCGCGGAGAAGCTGATGTGATGTTGAGCGGTGGAACGGAAAGCGCCATTACTTATTTAGGCGTAGGAGGTTTTTGCGCGTTAAAGGCGCTTTCTACCCGTAACGACGCCCCGCAAAAAGCCAGCCGGCCTTTTGATTTAGAGCGGGATGGTTTTGTTATAGGCGAAGGCTCTGGAGTCGTCGTTCTGGAGACTTTAGAGCATGCCCAAAAACGCGGCGCCAGGATTTATGCTGAATTTGCAGGCTACGGTATGTCTTGCGACGCCTACCATATCACCGCCCCTGATCCGGATGGCGATGGCGCTGCCAGGGCAATGGCTCAGGCATTAAAGGATGCCGGGTTTAACCCGGAAGACGTAGACTATATTAACGCCCATGGCACTTCTACTAAATTAAACGATAAAATAGAGACCCTTTCGATAAAAAAGGCATTAGGCGCTCATGCTAAAAAAGTCATGGTTTCATCGACTAAATCCATGACCGGCCATCTTTTAGGAGCAGCCGGAGGTGTAGAATTTGTGGCCTGTTGTTTGGCGATTAAAGATAATGTAGTACCTGCGACGATAAATTACGAATATCCTGATCCCGAATGCGACTTGGACTATGTGCCCAATATCGCCCGTAAAACAAAAGTAGATGTTTGCCTTTCTAACTCTTTAGGCTTTGGCGGCCACAACGCCACGTTAGCCGTAAAGAGATTTAAATAGAAAAATTATGGGTTTTACAATTGCTGAAAAAATATTAGCCTCCCACAGCGGCAAAAAGGCAGTCTCGCCTGGCGAGTTTATTGAGGCCAAGCTCGATGTCGCTCTCGGTAACGATATCACCGCACCTATAGCCATCGCCGAATTCAAAAAATCCGGGGTTAAGAAAGTTTTTGCGAAGAATAAGATTGTTTTGGTACCTGACCATTTTGCCCCGGCCAAAGACCTGCGCAGCGCCAATCAATGCAAGATCCTGGCGGATTTCGCCAAAGAGCAAAGCATCAAACACTATTTTGAAGTTGGCTGTATGGGTATCGAGCATGTGCTCTTGCCGGAAAAGAAGCTGGTTTTGCCCGGGGATTTGATTATCGGCGCTGACTCGCACACCTGCACCTACGGAGCTTTAGGCAGCTATGCTACAGGTGTAGGTTCCACGGATTTAGCCCGGGCATTTATTGACGGCAAATGCTGGTTTAAGGTTCCGGCAACCCACAAATTTATTTATAAAGGCAAGCTGAATAAATGGGTCGGCGGTAAGGACCTGATTCTATATACTATCGGCAATATCGGGGTAGACGGCGCTTTATATAAGGTGCTGGAGTTTGGCGGCCCGGTGATCAAACAATTAGGCATGGATGACCGTTTTGCCATGTCCAATATGGCAATTGAGGCCGGAGGCAGGGCCGGTATTATCGAACCGGATGCCCGGACTTTAAAGTATTGCCAGGGCGCTTTGCGTAAATTCAAGGTTTATCACAGCGATAAAGACGCCGTTTATGAGAAGGTTTACGAATACGATGTTTCGGGCTTAGAGCCGCAGGTGGCCTGTCCGCATCTGCCCAGCAATGTCAAGCCGGTAAGCGCGTTGACAGATATTGAATTAACCCAGGTGGTGATCGGTTCCTGCACCAATGGCAGGATCAGCGACTTAAGGGTTGCCGCCGCTATACTAAAAGGCAAAAAAGTAAAATCAGGATTACGTTTAATTGTCATTCCGGCAACGCAAAATATTTATCTTCAGGCGGCAAAAGAAGGCCTGGCGGAGATTTTTGTCAAAGCCGGAGGAATATTTTTTACTCCTACCTGCGGCCCGTGTTTAGGCGGGCATGTCGGTATATTAACCGAAGGCGAAAGGTGTTTAGCTACGACCAACCGTAATTTTATCGGCAGGATGGGCAGCCCCCGGTCAGAGGTGTATTTATCCAGCCCCGCGGTAGCTGCCGCTTCGGCGATTACCGGCAGGATTACGTATCCAGAGGAAATTTGATAGTGTTGCAAGCAGGGACTGTCCCCGGAGGGGGGGTGTCCTACGACAAGATGTGTGGTATTTGGGAGATTTGCATATGATTTTAAAAGGCAAAGTACATAAATTTGGCGATGACATTAATACCGACGATATCATTGCCGCTAAATACCTGGTGAGCACCGATGAAAAAGAGCTGGGTAAGCATTGCCTGGAAAATATCCGTGCGGATTTTGTGCAGAATATAGCGGCCGGCGATATTATTGTGGCAGGAAGAAATTTTGGCTGCGGCTCTTCGCGGGAACACGCGCCTTTGGCAATTAAGGGATGCGGGATCTCTGCGGTTTTGGCCAGGAGTTTTGCCGGGATCTTCTTTCGCAACGCCATAAATATCGGGCTGCCCTTTCTGGAATTAGAAAATACCGGGCAGATTTCAGAAGGCGATGACTTGGAAATAGATTTATCCACCGGCAGCATAAAAAACTTAAGCAAAGAGAAGATCTATAAAACCCAGGCTTTCCCGAAGTTCCTGGAGCAGATTATCAGCCGCGGGGGTTTAATAAATTGGGTAAAAGCGTCAAATAAGAGGGTTAAGAAAAAATGAAAACATATAAAATAGCGGTTATCCCCGGCGATGGGACCGGGCCCGAAGTAGTCAGCGAGGGTTTAAAAGTCCTAACGGCAGCCAGCCGGAAATATGACTTTAAGTGCGAAACAGAGATATTCGATTTTGGGGGGAACCGTTATTTAAAAACCGGCAAGACGCTGGAAGACGCGGATATAGCCGAGCTTAAAAAATATGCGGCGATTTATCTGGGTGCCATAGGGCACCCCGAAGTCAAGCCCGGCATACTGGAAACCGGGATACTCTTAAAATTGAGATTTTCTCTGGACCAATACATCAATTTGCGGCCGGTAAAGCTTTATAATGCGGGATTCTGCCCGCTTAAAGATAAGAAACCCGAAGACATTGATTTTGTGGTGGTGCGCGAGAATTCCGAAGGCCTTTATAAAGGCATGGGTGAATTTAAAGACAAGGGCACTAAGGATGAGGTCGCCATTCAGATTTCTTATAATACGCGCAAAGGAGTTGAGCGCTGCATACGCTATGCCTTTGAGTATACCCGTAAACGCAATAAGAAAAAGAAGCTTACTCTTTGCGGCAAGACCAATGTCTTAACTTATGCCTGGGACCTCTGGCAGCGCACTTTCACGGAAGTAGCTAAAGAATATCCGGATATTGCTACGGATTATGCTCATGTGGATGCCACGACTATGTGGTTCGTGAAGAACCCGGAGTGGTTTGACGTGATCGTTACCGATAACATGTTCGGGGATATTATTACGGACTTAGGGGCGATGATCCAGGGCGGCATGGGTATTGCTGCCGGCGGTAATATCAACCCACAGGGCGTGTCTATGTTTGAGCCTATCGGAGGCTCGGCTCCTAAATATACGGGTAAGAATGTGATTAACCCTCTGGCAGCTATTTGTGCCGCAGGGATGATGCTGGAAAATTTAGGCGAAGTAAAGGCCGGCCAGGCAGTTGAGAATACGGTAATCAGGCTGGTTAAAGATAAGTTGAAATCTCTGGCTGCGGGTAAGATGGGGTACTCAACGAGTGAAGTTGGAGATTTAGTAGTTGAGAATTTAGGATAGCGCTGCAGTAGGGTCTGTCCCCGAAGGGGACTGACCCACAACAAGATAAGGATTGGATGGGAGATGTGTCAATGAAGAAATTTAATGTTGCAGTTGTCGGCGTAGGCGTGGTAGGCATCGAGATGCTGCGGGTTTTAAGGCAGCGTAATTTTCCCGTCGCAGAATTGCGGGTTTTTGCGCGTTCCGCCAGGAATATCGAGGCGGATGGCCAGAAATATTCTGTGCGCGCTATTTCTCCCGAGGGGTTTGAGGGCGTAGATATCGCGCTTTTTGCCGGGACCGAAGGAGAAAAGGGCGCTAGCTTAACCTATGCTGCCGAAGCCATAAAAAGAGGGGCAGTGGTGATTGACAACGGGGCAGATTTTCGCATGGATGCGCATGTGCCGCTGGTGGTGCCCGAAGTTAATGCCGGCGATGTTAAAAAACATAAAGGCATAATCGCCAACCCCAACTGTTCGACTATACAAATGGTGGTCGCCCTCTGGCCGATTTATAAAAAAGCGGGCTTAAAAAGAGTGGTGGTAACTACCCTGCAGGCGGCTTCCGGAGCGGGCAAGGGCGCGGTGGACCAGCTGAAAGAGGAAGTCACGCGTATAGTCATCGGCGACTGTAATAACGTGCAGGTGAACGTAGAAAATAAATCCATGCCTCAGCAGCTTGGCTTTAATGTTTTTCCGCATATCGGCAGCTTCGCGGATTGTGATTATACCAATGAAGAATGGAAGCTGGTTAGAGAGACCCACAAGATTATGCATGATAATAAAATCAAGATTTCGGCGACCACGGTCAGGGTGCCGGTCAAGACCGGGCATTCCGAGGCCGTTTATATTGAAACCAAAGAACAGATCAGCCCGGAGAAAGCCAGGGGCATTCTTGCTAAGGCCCCCGGAATAATTGTTATGGATGACCCCAAAAACAATCTTTATCCTATGCCCAAGGATGTTGAAGGCAAGGATGAGGTTTTTGTGGGGCGTATCCGCAAGGATCCTTTTGTGAAAAACGGGCTTTGGCTGTGGGTGGTGGCGGATAATTTGCGCAAGGGCGCCGCTACCAATGCCGTGCAAATCGCTGAAGTTTTAGTGAGATAAGAATGTCCCGCCAACAGTGGTCTTCAAAATCTCGGTGCGGGATCCCGCAAGGAGAAAATAATAAATGTAGCTTGCGGGACCGTAAGCTCAAAATAACCTTAGAGTACTCTGGGAGAGATTACGCAGGTTGGCAGGTCCAGTCTACAAATCCTCATACCATTCAGCAGGTTCTGCAGAGGTCACTGCATACAATATTAGGCCATAAGGCCAAGGTTGTCGGCTCCGGGCGCACCGATGCCGGCGTCCATGCCATCGCACAGGCGGCGAATTTTCATACGCACTCAAGCATCCCGGCGAATAATCTGCGGGCTGCTTTAAACGCGTATTTGCCGGATGATATAGTAATACATAGGGTTGAAGAAGTAGGGCTGGATTTCCATGCCATTCGCAATGTGAAATCCAAGATTTATCGCTATCTTATCTTGAACCGGCCTTATCGTTCGGGGATTTTAAAAGACCGGGCGTATTTTGTGCGCTTTCCCCTGGATTTAAATTTAATGCGCCGGGAATCCCGCTGCCTTCTGGGCAGGCATGATTTTAAGGCTTTTTGTTGCAGCAAAAGCAGCGCAAAAAGCACGCTGCGCACGGTAAAAAAAATCAGCCTGAAAAAAATACCCGCCCATCTTTTTTGGGGCAGCTCAGGCAAAGGTGTAACTTCAATCATCGTTATAGATATCGAAGCCGATGGTTTTCTCTATAATATGGTAAGAAGCATCGCAGGAACGCTTATTGATATAGGAAGAGGCAGGTTCCCCCCGGGTAGCCTCAGAAAAATATTGCTTTCCCGGGACAGGAGAAGCGCCGGGATGTCTACTCCTGCCTGCGGTTTGTATCTGTTGAAGGTTAAATACTAATTGACTTAAATTAAAAATATGGTATACTTTTTGTTCTATGAATAAAACTTACTTACCCAAAAAAGAGGACATAAGCCATAAGTGGTATCTGGTGGATGCCAAGGATAAAATCTTAGGGCGCCTGGCCAGCAAGGTAGCGATATTGCTCAGAGGCAAGCATAAGGCTATATTCACCCCGCACATGGATACCGGTGACGCAGTTATTGTGATCAATGCCGCAAAGATAAAAGTCACCGGCAGGAAACTTAAGCAAAAAGTATACCGCAGGTATTCAGGTTACCCCGGGGGCTTGAGGGAAGTATCCTTAGAAAATATGTTAAAGAATAGGCCGACTACCGTAATTAAGTTGGCGGTAAGGCGGATGCTCCCCGCGGGGCATTTAGGCGAAGAGATGTTTAAAAAACTCAAGGTTTATGCCGATGATAAGCATCTGCATCAAGGCCAGGCACCGCTTCCTTTGGAGGTTTAGTCAGATATGGATCAGGCCCTAACTCATATAGCAGTAGGCAGGCGCAAAGAGGCAATTGCCCGCGTGCGCATTGCCCCGGGCAAGGGCGATTTTATGGTGAATAAAAAGCCATATGATAAATATTTTTTACGCGAGACCGATAGGATGATCGCCATCCAACCGCTAGAGTTAACCAACACCAAGGCCAAATACGATATATTTGCCAATCTTAGCGGCGGAGGGCTGACCGGACAGGCTGGGGCTTTGAGACATGGGATATCCCGGGCTTTGAGTTTAGCCGATCCGTCTTTGCATGACTTATTGCGCAAACAGGGTTTTCTCACCCGCGACCCGCGTATGAAGGAACGTAAGAAATACGGCCAGAAGGGCGCGCGCAAACGCTTCCAGTGGACTACGCGTTAGGAGGATTTTAGGTTAAACCAAAATATATATTTTTGATAAAAGATCCCGCTTAGAAAGGCGGGATTTTTTTTCAAACAATCTCTGCTTTATCCCGTCGGATGACCGACGAGAAAATGCTTGCCCCGTTAGAAATTTTGTGCTATGCTAGATTAATATTTCTAACTGGGGCTTGACTATAAGTTTTTTTTATCTTATTATGTAATGTATCCCAAAGGAGATTTTCCGATGATAAAAGTAGGAATAGTAGGGGCAACCGGCTATGCCGGGGAAGAATTGATCGGCCTGCTCCTTAACCATCCGGATGCGCGCATAACCTATGTTTGCGCCAAAATAGATAAGCCTCAAGCCATCAGCGATATTTTTCCTAAATTTAAAAACAGGCTGGATTTAATCTGCGCCGAACCCCAGATAAAAGATATCAGCAGTAAATGCGACTTGGTATTTTTGGCCTTGCCGCACACCGTCTCGATGGATATGGTCCCCGGGTTATTAAAGTCGGGAAAGAAAGTTATTGATTTAAGCGCGGATTACCGCCTGAAAGACGTAAAAGTTTATACTCAGTTTTACAATAAGGCGCATAAGGATAAAGTAAATCTTAAGAATGCAGTCTATGGCCTGCCTGAGCTTTACCGCTATGCCATAAAAAAAGCCTCCTTAGTGGCTAATCCCGGCTGTTATCCGACAGCCGCGATACTGGCATTGGCGCCGGCAGTGGCCTGTGATCTGGTGGATTCAACTTCCATAATTATCGACGCTAAATCCGGGGTGACGGGCGCGGGAAGAAAAGTAGCCGCGGATTTCTTATTCTCCGAGATTAACGAAGATTTTAAGGCTTATAAAGTTAACGTCCACCAGCATGCCCCGGAGATTAATCAGGTGGTTTCAAAGCTGTGCGGCGAAAAAATAAAGGTAACTTTTGTGCCGCATCTTTTGCCGGTTAACAGGGGAATACTAGAGACTATATATCTTAAGAAAATAAAAGGCAAAAAACAAAATCTGCTTGATTTATACCGCAGATTCTATAAGAAAGAGCCGTTTATCAGAATCAGAGAGGCAGGGACTTACCCCCGGCTTAAGGATGTGGTAGGGACAAACTTCTGTGATATTGGCATCAAGGAAGGCCCCGACGATGTCGTTATCGTCTCGGTGATCGATAATTTATTAAAGGGCGCATCCGGGCAGGCAGTCCAGAATATGAACATCATGTATAAGATCCCAGAGCATATAGGCCTGGTATGAAAATATATAAAAAGGCAGTTTTGCCTCAAGGTTTTTTAGCTAATGGTATGGGTGCTGGCATTAAAAAGTCAGGCAAGAAAGACCTGGCTTTGTTCTATTCAATTAAACCAGCCAAGGCCGCAGTTTTAACTACCGCCAATACCGTTAAGGGTGCTGCGCTTAAAGTTAACCAGCGATATTTAGCAAACAGCAAAGATTTCCAGGCCATAGTGGTAAACAGCGGCAACGCGAATTGTTTTACCGGACGGCAAGGCTTTAAAGATGCCGAGCAGATGACGCAATACGCAGCTACCGCATTGAATATCAGCCGCAAAAAAGTATTAGTGGCCTCTACCGGCATTATCGGCAAGAAGCTGCCGGTATCCAAAATTGAAACAGCCATGCCGCAGCTAGCCAAGGGGTTATCGGTTCAGGGAATAAGCGCGGCTAAATCAGCCATTTTAACCACGGATACATTCAGTAAAGAGATCGCCGTAAAATTTAATATCGGCAACAGGACGGTAACTATCTGCGGTGTAGCTAAGGGTTCAGGCATGATCGCCCCTAATATGGCCACCATGTTGGGTTTTATTTTTACCGACGCTAACATTACCCAGAGGGCGCTTAATCAGGCCTTGTTATCGGCAGTGGGACAGTCTTTTAATTGTATCAGCGTGGATAATTGCATGAGCACTAATGATACTGTGATTATTCTGGCCAATGGCGTTTCCGGGAATGCTTTGATCGGGGGCAAGAAAAACCTTCAGCTGTTTTCCAAGGCCTTGAATCTGGTCTGCCTTGAATTAGCCAAAAAAATCGTTGAAGACGCCGAGGGCGCAACAAAATTTATCCGTATTACGGTGGGTAAGGCCGCAAGCTTTGATCAGGCCAGAAGAGTGGCGATGCAGGTGGCTAATTCCGATCTTTTTAAGACTGCGATATACGGGGCGAGCCCGAATTTCTTTGGCCGGGTGGTGGCGGCGGTAGGCTCAAGCGGAGTTAAAGTCCAAGAGGAAAGGCTTAAAATTAAGGCCAGCTCCCTTAAGAAAAAACATATTGATATTGATATTCAGCTTAATGCGGGCAATGCCTCTGCGGTAGCTTACACCTGCGACCTTACGCATGAATACATTAAGATTAATACCGAGTATAACTAATATAGGGGTAGCTTGATATGGAAGAAGCGATCAAGAAGGCGGATGTGTTGATCGAGGCCTTGCCTTACATTAAGAAATTCCACAAAAAGATCGTGGTGATCAAATACGGCGGAAGCATCCTGGGCGAGGAAAAAATCAGAAGAGGGGTGCTTGAGGATATTGTTTTCTTAAGCTTTATGGGCTTAAAACCTATCTTGGTCCATGGCGGAGGCCCGAACATAAGCGATCGCATGCGCGCCACCGGTAAAAAGACTGAATTTATGGACGGGATGCGCGTCACCGATAAAGAAACGCTTAGGTTGGTAGAAGAGGAATTAACGGCTTTAAATAAGATTATTGTTACAGAAATAAATGAGTTGGGGGTAAGGGCAATCGGCATAAACGGTAAAGACAACGGTATAATCCAGGTTGAAAAAAAGAAGGCTAAGATAGATTTAGGGCTGGTCGGCCAGGTAACCGGCATAGACATTAAAGCCCTGCAGTCAGAATTCAAGTCCTATGATGTGTTGGTGGTTTTGCCCATGGGTATAGGCGATGACCGCAAGACCTATAATATTAATGCCGATGAAGCGGCAGCGCATATTGCCGCGGCTTTAGAGGCGGAGAAACTGGTTTTATTGACCAATGTCACCGGGATTATGCGCAACCCCGACGACGCGAATTCTTTTCTTTCTACGTTAACCGTAGCTTCGGCTAAAGAGTTGATCCAGGATCAGGTAATACAGCAAGGCATGATCCCCAAAGTTCAGGCCTGTATATCTGCCTTGGAAAGCGGAGTAAAGAAAACGCATGTGATTGACGCGCGTATCCCGCACGCACTGCTTCTTGAGATCTTTACTGACCAGGGGATAGGCACCGAGATCGTAAGATGAAGCCCCCTGGACTAAAGTTTGGGGAACCCCAGAGGCGGAATACTTGAAAAGTATAAAGAGGACGGGTAATGAAAGCCCAGGAAGTTTTTAAGTCTTATCAGGATAATGTGATGCCCACTTATACAAAGCTGCCTTTGATTTTTGTGAAAGGCAAGGGCAGCCGGCTCTGGGATATCCAGAATAAAGTATACCTGGATTTTTTCCCGGGCTGGGGAGTCGGTTCCCTCGGGCATTGCCATCCCAAGGTTGTGGCCGCGGTCAGAGAGCAGGCTTCAAAATTGATCTTTGTGGCTAATAACTTCTACAATCTTCCTCAGGCGAAATTAGCGGCGGAAATAAACTATTGGTCTTATCCGGGAAAAGTTTTTTTCTGTAATTCCGGCGCCGAGGCTAACGAAGGGGCGATTAAGCTGGCGCGTAAGTTCGGAGAGGGAAGATTTGAAATCATTACTTTTACCGATTCTTTCCATGGCCGGACCCTGGCGGCGATCACTGCCACCGGGCAGAAAAAATACCAGGAAGGTTTTGCCCCTTTGCCCGAAGGGTTTAAAACAGTAAAATTTAACGACCTGGAAGCGGTTAAAGCCGCGATCACCGATAAGACCGTGGGGGTCATGCTGGAGTTGATCCAGGGCGAAGGCGGTATAAATATAGCCGGCAAAGAATTTGTTTTAGGTTTAAGAAAGATCTGCGATGAAAAGAAACTGCTTTTGATCGTAGATGAGGTGCAGACCGGCATAGGCAGGACCGGCAAGTTATTCTGTTTTCAATATTACGGTATCATTCCGGATATTATGACACTGGCCAAGGCCTTAGGCGGAGGCCTGCCTATCGGAGTAATGGTGGCCAAGAAGGAAATCGCCGATATCTTAGGCCCGGGCACGCATGCCTCTACTTTTGGCGGCAGCCCCCTGGTCTGCAAGGCGGCATTGGCGGTTTTGAAAGCCATTCAAGAAGAAAAACTTCTGAGCAACGCGCAGAAAATGGGAGAGTATTTATTCGCCAGGCTTAATGAATTAAAGAATAAATATAGTATTATTCAGGAAACCAGGGGCATAGGCTTGATGGCCGGCGTTGAGTTAAAAATCGAAGGTAAGGCCATAGTGCAAAAATGTTTAGAAAAAGGGCTCTTGATAAATTGCACCCATGAGCGGGTATTAAGATTAATGCCGGCATTAAACATTACCAAGAAAGATATTGATCAGGCGGTATATATATTAGATAGCGTATTTTTAGCTATTTCTTAGGCGCAAGGCCAAAAATGAAAAAAGACCTGGTTTCGATTAAAGATTTAAGCGCAGCGCAGATGCAAGAAATTTTTAGCTTAACCGGCGCGCTTAAAAAAGATGCGCATAAGTTCAACAAAGCCCTGGCGGGCAAAACCCTGGCTTTAATTTTTCAGAAGCCTTCTTGCCGCACCCGGGTTTCCTTTGAGGTGGGTATTTATCAGCTAGGCGGAAATTCCACATACCTTGGTTCTGATGAGATAAACTTGGGGGTCAGAGAGTCGATAGAGGATGTAGCCAAGACTCTTTCCCGCTACGTCGACGGTATAGTGTTAAGGACATTTGCGCATCAAAATATTTTAGAGATGGCCAAGTATGCCGCTGTCCCGGTAATAAATGGCCTGTCGGATTTTTCGCATCCCTGCCAGGCCCTGGCCGACATCTATACCATTAAAGAGAAATTAAAGGACCTGCGGGGTTTAACTTTGGCCTATGTCGGCGACGGCAATAACGTTTGTAATTCCTTGCTTTATGCTTGCTCTAAGGCAGGAATGAATATGCACGCGGCTACGCCAAAAGGCTATGAGCCGGATGCCCGGGTATTGGCTGATGCAGTAAAGCTAGCCGCCGCGCAAAATAAAAAGATAAAAATTTTTCATCAGCCTGAACCGGCGGTGCAAGATGCGGATGTAATTTATACCGATGTCTGGGCAAGCATGGGGCAGGAGAAAGAGGCGCGGAAACGCAAAAAAATATTTAAATCCTTTCAGATTAATGCTAAATTGCTAAAGCTGGCTAAGAAAAAAGCCTTGATTATGCACTGCCTGCCTGCGCATCGCGGCGAAGAGATCACCGGTGAAGCCATAGACAACCCTCATTCCGTAGTCTTTGATCAGGCAGAAAACAGGATGCACGTGCAGAAAGCTATCCTGATTAAATTGCT
>CAYHNY010000001.1:24051-41342 GCA_964358115.1 uncultured Planctomycetales bacterium
CAGGGCGAGGATCTGGCGGCTATCGAATCCCGGGCCCTTGCGGCAGGCGCAAGCAAGGTCTATATCAGGGATCTGCAGGACGAGTTTATCGATGATTTTATCATTCCTGCGTTAAAGGCAAATGCAATCTATGAAGGAAAATATCTATTAGCCACTGCTTTAGGCCGGCCTTTGATCGCCAAATACCTGGTCCAGATAGCCCATAAGGAAAAAGCAGATGCCGTTGCCCATGGCTGCACGGGAAAAGGAAATGACCAGGTCAGGTTTGAGGTTACCGTGGGCATACTTGACTCCAAACTTGAAATCGTTGCCCCGGTAAGAGAATGGGAATTTAAATCCCGGGAAGAAGAGATCGAATACGCAAAAACGAATAAAATCCCGATAGATGTGACTAAGAAAAAGCCTTACAGCATCGACCGAAACATCTGGGGTATAAGTATCGAGGCCGGGATATTGGAAGATTTGGCTCAGGAGCCGCCGGAAGATGCCTATATGATCACCAAAAGCCCGACGCATACAGCCAGCTACCCAAGATATATTGAAGTTGATTTTGATAAGGGCGTGCCGAAGAAGATCGACGGTAAAACCTATAAATTAAAATCGCTGATTGCTTATTTGAATGAAATCGGCGGAAACCACGGGATCGGGCGCAGCGACATGGTTGAGAACAGATTAGTGGGCATTAAATCCCGGGAGATTTACGAGGCCCCTGCCGCGACTATACTTTATGCCGCGCATAAAGAACTGGAGAGTTTAGTGCTGGACCGTGAACTGGCGCACTTTAAAGAATTGGTGGCATTGAAATACTCGGAATTGGTCTATTATGGGCTGTGGTATTCGCCTTTGAAATTGGCGTTGGATGCGTTTGTGGATTCTACGCAAAAGCATGTCAGCGGCTCTATCCGCTTAAAATTGTCCAAGGGAAGCTGTGTGGCGGTAGGCAGAAAATCGCCTCACTCATTATATAAAAAAGAGCTAAGCACCTATGGCGCGCAAGATAAGTTTGACCAAAAGTTAGCTAAAGGGTTTATTGAGATCTGGGGCATGCCGTATAAAAGATAAGTGAGAGTAGTTAGTAGGTAGAATATAGGAAAGGCACCCCGCGCTGATTGGTATTGCGCGGGTGTCCTCCTTGTGGAGGAAGAGAAGATGGCGAAATTATGGGGAGCAAGGTTTCCTAAGAAGACAAGCGCATTAACGGATAGATTTACCTCAAGCATTTCTTTTGATAAAAGGCTTGCCCAGTATGATGCCCTGGGCAGCATCGCCCATGTGAAGATGCTGGGTAAGCAAAAAATTATCCTTGCGAAAGAGTCAGCCCTGATTGTAAAAGGGCTCAATGCTATTTTAAAAGACATTAAGCAGAATAAGTTTAGATTTGACTTACAGGCAGAAGATATACATTCCAATATCCAGGATATTTTGCTTAAAAAAATCGGTTTGGTAGCGCATAAATTGCACACCGGACGTTCCCGTAACGATCAAATCGCTCTGGATATCAGGATGTATATAAAAGACGAGATAGCGCAATTACTCCGGCTGGTTAAATCTTTGCAGAAATCAATATTGCAAATGGCCAAGGATAATCCTGAAGTTGTTATCCCGGGCTATACGCATTTGCAGATAGCTCAATGCGTACTCTTGGCGCACCATCTGCTTGCTTATATGGAGGGGCTGGAAAGAGACAAACAAAGGCTTAGTGATGCTGAGTTCAGGGTTGACTGTATGCCTTTAGGCAGCTGCGCGCTTTCCGGCAGCGGACTGCCTTTAGATAGAGAATATGTAAAAAAAGAGCTGGGATTTAAAAGTGTTACCGCAAACAGCATCGATAGCGTAAGCGATAGGGATTTTATTATAGAGGTTCTGGCAGCTTTGTCTATTTTGTCCGTGCACCTATCCAGGTTTGCGGAAGACCTGATCCTTTGGTCGACAAAAGAGTTTGATTTTGTCGACATAGATTTTTCTTTTTGCACCGGCTCCAGTATCATGCCGCATAAGAAGAACCCGGATGTGTTAGAGCTGATCCGGGGCTCTGTAGGCAGGATACAGGGAGACTTGTCCAATATCCTGACATTAATGAAGGGGCTGCCTCTATCGTATAACCGGGATTTACAACTGGATAAGCCGCCCTTATTCGATGCGATAGATACGGTAAAAGGCATGCTAGAAATATTCATCGCTTTATTTAAAAATATTACGGTTAAAAGACAGGCGATTGCTGCCAGGCTGCAGGATGAATCCTTGTTTTCCGTAGATATCGTCGAATACCTGATTAAGAAGGGCGTCTCTTATAGGCAGGCCCATGATATCGTAGGCAGGATGGTCAAAGACTGCCTGGATAAAGGCAAAAATATATCCAGCTTGACAAGTTTGGAGTTGCGTAAATATTCCCCCAGGCTAGAAGCGGATGTTAAAAACATCCTTAATGCTTGGGCATCGGTTAACCTTAAAACCTCTTACGGTGGCACTGCCCCTAAGCTTGTAGCCAAACAACTATCCATATGGCAGAAGAGGCTGAATGCACGAATTTAAATATAAAAACAATCAACTTTATTGCGAAGAGGTAAGGGTCCAGGAGCTGGCAGAAAAATTCGGCACCCCGCTGTATATCTACAGCTATCATACGTTGATTAGCCATTTTGTTAAGCTAAAAACTGCGCTGGCTGCAATTGACCCCTTGATTTGTTATTCGGTGAAAGCGAATTCAAACCTGGCTATATTAAAGTCATTGGTGGATAAAGGCTCCGGCTTGGATATTGTTTCGGGTGGAGAGCTTTACCGTGCGATACAGGTTGGGTGTCCTCCGGAAAAGATTGTCTATGCCTCCGTAGGCAAGACCGATAGCGAAATAGAAGAAGCAATCAGAAAAGGGATCTTGTTTTTTAACGTAGAGTCATCGCCTGAGTTGGAAAACATCAACCGCATTGCCAAAAAATTAAATAAAGTTGCGAATGTGGCGATACGCATTAATCCGGACGTAGAGCCTAAGACGCACAAATATATTACCACGGGTAAATTAACCAATAAATTTGGCATTGATTTTAAGACTGCCGAGGGCATATTGATCCGTTGCTGCAGTTTCCCCAATGTAAATATCAAAGGGCTGCATATCCATATCGGCTCGCAGATCACCGAAAGCGCTCCTTTTGTATCCGCGATTACCAAAGTGATTGGGTTTATAGATAAGCTTAAGGGAAAAAATGTCAGGATAGAATATTTAAATATCGGCGGGGGCTTAGGGATTATTTATAACCGGGAGGCTCCTCAGACCGCCGGAGACTTTGCTAAAAAGATATTGCCGTTGCTTAAAAAAACCGGCCTTAAGACAATATTGGAGCCGGGCAGGTTTATCGTGGGCAATGCCGGGATATTGATTGCCAAGGCTCTATACATTAAGGCTACCGCAAAAAATAAATTCGTGATTGTCGATGCGGGGATGAATGACCTTATCCGCCCGGCCCTATACGATGCCTTTCATCAGATATTGCCTTTAAAGGCGCTAGGGACTGGATCCAAAGCGGAAAGAGTAGACGTGGTCGGCCCGATCTGCGAAAGCGGTGATTTTTTTGCCAAAGACAGACTGCTGCCGCAGGTTAAAGAAGGGGATTATCTGGCGTTGATGGGCGCCGGGGCCTATGGATTTAGCATGTCCTCAAATTACAATTCGCGCCTGCGCGCCGCCGAGGTTATGGTGGTTAAGGATAATTATTTTATTATTCGTAAAAGAGAAAGCCACGAAGACTTGTTGCGCAACGAAGAGATCCCGGCATTTCTTTTTGGGCTATAAGAATGAAGGCGATTAGATTTACCAAGATGGTGGCCACCGGCAACGATTTTGTGGTCGTAGAAAAAAAATCGCAGAGCCTAAACTTTAAAAAGTTGGCCTTAAAATTGTGCGACCGGAAATTCGGGCTAGGCGCAGACGGGCTGCTTATTTTAGATAAAACTAAGAGCGCCGACATCAGGATGCGCATTTTTAATGCTGACGGCTCCGAAGCCTCAATGTGCGGCAACGGCGCGCGCTGCGTTGCCTTGTATGCCAGCCGCATGATAACAAAGAACAAAAGGAGAATTTTTATCGCTACCAAAGCCGGCTTAATCGCTTCCGAAGTAACCGGCGATAATGTAAAAATTAAGTTAACCGACCCCAAAGGTTTAAAATTGGACCTGCCGGTCAAAGTCGGCGCAAGGACATTGCGGGTTAATTTTTTCAATACCGGAGTGCCTCACGCAGTTATATTTACTGAAGGGTTAGACAAGATCAGCGTATTTAATCTGGGCAGGCAGATCCGCTATCATCGGGCCTTTGCCCCTACCGGGACAAATGTTGATTTTGTGGAGGTGTTAAGCAACCGTTTAATCAACGTCAGGACTTACGAAAGAGGGGTAGAAGACGAGACTTTAGCCTGTGGCACGGGCGCTGTGGCCAGCGCGCTTGTCTTTGGCCTAAAATCAAAAAAAATCCAAAACGGAATATATTCTATAAATGTAAAGACCAGAAGCGGACAGATGCTCAAAGTCTATTTTGAGAAAATAAAAGATAAATTTACGAATACATGGCTTCAAGGCCAGGCAAGAATAGTAGCTGAGGGGGTGTATTATGTTTAGAGGTTCGATTGTGGCGGTGGTCACGCCTTTCAAAAACGAAAAAATCGACGAAGCAAAATTAAAAGACTTGATCGATTTCCAGATTAAAAACGGGACTTCCGGGATCGTCCCCTGCGGCACAACCGGCGAATCCGCAACTTTATCTTTTGAAGAGCACGAACGGACAATTGAGCTTACCATAGCATGGGTGAAAAAAAGAATTCCGGTCATTGCCGGCACCGGCTCAAACTCGACACAGGAAGCGATAATGCTCACTAAACATGCGGCCAAATCCGGGGCAGACGCCTCGCTTCAGGTATCACCCTATTATAACCGCCCGACGCAAAAAGGGTTATACGAACATTTTAAAGCCGTTGCCGATAGCGTGAATATCCCGATCATACTCTACAATATTGCTGCGCGCACCGGGGTGAATATCGAGCCGGAGACCGTGGCAAAACTGGCTAAGAATTGTAAAAACATCATCGGCATCAAAGAGGCCTCGGGAAATCTGGAACAGATGTCGAGGATTAAACTGCTCTGCGGCAATAGCTTTGACCTGATTTCCGGAGATGATGCCTTAACCTTGCCGGTTTTGTCCATAGGGGGGATAGGCATAATCTCCGTTATCGCCAATATCATCCCTAAAGATGTGGCGGATATGGTTGTGGCATTTGAAAAAGGAGATATTAAACAGGCGCGCTCGCTGCATTATAAAATGCTGCCTTTGGTTAAGGCCATGTTTATTGAAACCAACCCCATACCGGTTAAAACCGCCATGGGGCTTATGGGTTTGTGCGCAGCGGATTTAAGGCTTCCCATGTGCGCTATGTCAGCGGAAAATCTGGAAAAACTTAAAACAGCCTTAAAAGATTACCGGTTAGTATAAAACGAGGGATTAAAAAGATGATTAAGCTGGGTATCGCAGGCGTATGCGGCAAGATGGGCAGGCGGATCTTGGAGTTAGCAGCTAAGTCAAAAGATTTTGAGGTAACCTTGGCCCTGGAGAGAAAAGGCATACCTGAGATCGGCAAAGAGTTAGGTAGGATTAAGATATCTTCCAGCCCCGACGGGCTGTTTCTGGTGGATGTCTTTGTAGATTTTACTACCCCTGAAGCAAGCCAGGCGAATCTCGATTACGTGGCCAGATATAAAAAGCCCTTGGTTTTAGGCACCACCGGTTTTAACGATATCCAATTAAAAAAAATAGAAGAGATTTCCAGTATTGTGCCGGTAGTATTTTCACCCAACATGTCAGTGGGGGTGAATGTGTTATTTTCGTTATTGCCGGATATAGCCAGGAGATTAGGCCCGGATTACAATATCGAAATAGTGGAGGCGCATCATAAAGCTAAAAAAGATGCCCCTTCCGGCACAGCCAAAAAAATGGCCCAGGTTTTAGCCGATGCCGGCAGGAAAGAAATACCCACGCATGCCATTAGGTTAGGCGATATTGTAGGCGATCATACGGTTATCTTTTGCGGGAATTCCGAACGCATCGAGATTAAACATCAGGCGCATTCCCGCGACTTATTTGTTTTAGGGGCTTTAAAGGCAGCTAAATGGGTAGCGGATAAGCCCGCGGGCCTATATTCCATGCAGGATGTTTTAAAATAAGAGAAAGGATTTTAGCACCAATGTTTAAGCTTTCTAAAAAGCTTGCCCTCCTGCCGCCTTATTTATTTGTTGAGATTGACCAGGCCAAAAGATATGCCAGCGCAGAAGGCCGCGATATTATTGATTTCGGTATCGGAGATCCGGATCAGCCCACGCCCCGGCATATTATTGAAAAGCTCTATCAGGCTGCGCAGGATCCGGCTAATCACCGTTATGCCCTGGATCAAGGGATGCCGGTTTTACGCCAGGCAATGGCTAAATGGCATAAAGAGCGTTTTGGCGTGCAATTAAATCCGGATAGCGAAATCCTGCCCTTGATCGGTTCTAAAGAAGGCATAGCCCACCTGCCCTTAGCATTTTTAAATAACGGTGATTATAGCTTGATTCCCGATCCTTGCTATCCGCCGTACAAAGGCGGCACCATCTTGGCCGGCGGAAGAACCTATCTAATGCCATTGCTGGAATCAAATTCATTTTTACCTGAACTTAAGAAAATACCTCTAAGCGTCCGTAAAAAATCCAGGCTTATTTATATTAACTATCCGAATAACCCTACCTCAGCCGTTGCGGGAAATGATTTTTATGCCCAAGTTGTGGAATTCGCCAGAAAGAATAAGCTGATCGTGGTTTCTGACCTGGCCTATTCTGAAGTAAGCTATGATGGCTATCGTCCGGGCAGCTTCTTGGGAACAGAAGGGGCTAAGGATATCGCGATAGAATTTCATTCCCTGTCTAAAACTTATAATATGACCGGTTGGCGTATAGGCTGGGCCTGTGGTAATCCGGAATTGATTCAGGCGCTGGCTAAGGTTAAATCCAATATTGACTCCGGGATATTCTCCGCGCTTCAGCTGGCGGCAGTTGCTGCTTTAGACGGGCAGCAGCAAGATATTAAAGATATGTGCCAGCTCTATCAGGGTAGGCGCAACGCTTTAATCCAGGGATTAAATTCCCTGGGTTGGAAGGCAATCCCGCCCAAGGCTACTTTTTATGTGTGGTTAAAGGTGCCGGGAAAGGGCGATTCCATAAAATTTTCCGCCTTATTATTGGAGAAGGCCGACATAGTAGTGGCTCCGGGGGTAGGATTCGGTAAGTTTGGCCAGGGCTACTTTCGCATGGCGCTCACCGTTTCTGCCGAGCGCACAAAAGAGGCGATTGAACGTTTAAGAAAAATTCTGTAATGGTCATCTGTTATTTAGGCATCGGTTCAAATTTAGGCAACAGAAGAAAGAATATAAAATTGGCCCTGCGAAAAATTAAAGCCTTGCCAAAGACCCGGGTTATAAAAGCCTCTAAAAATATCGAGACTCTTCCCTTGGGCGGGCCCACAGCCCAGGGTAAATGCTTGAATGCCGTGGTTAAAATCAAAACCGCAATTTCTCCCCTGCAGCTGCTTAAATATTTAAAAAGAATAGAAAAAGAGCTTGGCCGGGTTAAAACCGTGCGTTTTGGCCCCAGGCCGATAGATTTAGATATTCTTTTTTATGGCGATAAAATCATTAAACGCAAGAAGCTGGTTATTCCGCATCCCAGGATTTTTGAGCGGGCGTTTGTGATCAAACCTTTGTTAGAAGTTATATGAGGATTATCCGCAGCCCCAAACAAATGTCAGAAATCTGCCGGCAGCTTAAACGTAAAGGTTTTAGCATCGGTTTTGTCCCTACCATGGGGGTTTTGCATGAGGGACATTTCAGCCTTGTGCGCGAGGCTCTCCGGGAAAACAACAGGGTGGTAGTTAGTATATTTGTCAATTCCCTGCAATTTGCCCCGCGCGAAGACTTCCTGCGTTACCCCCGGGCGCTTAAAAAAGATGCTGCCGCCTGTAGAAAAGAAAAAGTGGATTTTATTTTCTACCCAAGCGTTGAGCAGATGTATGCGCAGGGTTTCAAAACTCGGGTTACGGTAGCGGATTTAGGCGATGTGCTTTGCGGAAAATCCAGGCCCGGGCATTTTCAAGGGGTGGCAACCGTGGTACTAAAACTTTTTAATATTGTGCAGCCGGATAAAGCTTATTTCGGCCAAAAGGATGCGCAACAGGGGCTCGTCATCCGCAGGATGGCCAAAGACCTGAATGTCCCGGTTGGCATAAAGATAATGCCCATTGTGCGCCATTGCGACGGCCTGGCCATGAGTTCAAGGAACCAATATTTAGGCCCGGAAGAAAGAAAAGACGCCGCGGTTTTGTATCTGGCGTTAAAGAAGGCTAAGGATTTGATAGGCAGGGGGATCAGGGATTCGAGAAGCATCATTAAAGAAATTAAAAGGCTGATTGCCGATAAGAAGCCTAGAAAAATCGATTATATCTCTATCGTAAATCTGGATAATTTAGAGCCGCTGGGGATAATAAAAGACAAAGCGCTTTTAGCTTTGGCCGTGTGGTTCGGGAAAACCAGATTAATCGACAACATTATATTAAAGGGACAAGATGCCCGCCAATAAAAAATTAAAGATAGGCATAGTAGGCTGCGGGGCGATCGGCACATCATTGGCCCGTCATATTGTTTCTCATTTTAGAAGGAATGCCAGATTAGTGGCCTTGTATGACTTGAATGGGCAAAAAGCAAATGCCCTGGCTCAAGACTGCGGCAGGCGTAATCTGGCAGTCGGTAAGCTTCAAACCTTGATCTCAAAGTCGGACTTGGTCATTGAGGCCACTGCTTTATCCGCGTCATTTGAGATCGCCAAAAAAGTTATCCTTCACTCTTGCGATATTATGATCATGAGCGTAGGAGGGATACTTAAATACTATGAGCCGTTGAAAAGGCTAGCCGAAAAAAAAGGCGCCAAAATATTTATACCTTCGGGCGCCATATCCGGGATAGATGCTATTAAAGCCGCTTCCTCAGGCAAGATCAAGAAGGTGACCCTCACTACGATTAAGCCGGCAAAGGCATTTTTAGGAGTTCCGTATGTAATGAAAAGGAATATATCCCTTAGTAACCTTAAAGAAGATACCGTGCTTTTTGAAGGCAGCGCCTTAGCCGCAACTGCGGCATTCCCTCAGAATATCAATGTAGCAGCGACGCTAAGCCTGGCGGGCATAGGGCCTAAAAAGACGATAGTAAAGATTGTCGCCTCCGGCAAGGTATCCAGAAATATTCATGAGATCAAGGTAGAATCAGATTCGGGCCTGTTGTTTTCCCGGACCGAGAATATCGCGCATCCTAAGAACCCCAAGACAAGTTTCTTGGCAGTATTATCGGCGATAGCCATGTTAAAGCAGATTTTGGCGCCGATAAAGATCGGCACATGATATAAAATAAATAAAGAAAGGGGGTGAATCAGAATATGGCAGAGAAAATAATGAAGGTAGGCATCAAGAGAGTAAAGGGTTACCTCTATTATCTTGACAAGCAGGGTGATATCTCTTGCGCAAAGATGGCAAGAGGAGGCAAAAAAGGAGGCGGCCCCAAGAAAGTCACAAAATGCGGTATCAAGAGAAAAGAAGGATACCTTTATTTTGTGGATAAGAAAGGCGATGTCTCTTGCGCCAAAATGAAAAGAGGCGGCAAGAAGAAAAAAAGATAATAAAGCTCTAAGGTGTTTTATGCCCCCGCATCTTAAGTTTTCTAAAAAAATAATTTTTTAGCCTAAGCTTAAGATGCGGGGTTTACTTTATCTTAAAAGATGCCCGATAAATTTGAGCTAAACAACCGCCCTGCAATAGAGAAGATCCCGCTTTTTTGTATGTACCTGGCCTTTTTAGCAATTTGCCTTTTGGTTTATTTTAATTCCCTATCCGCCGGATTTCTATACGACGATAAATTCTTTATCGTGCAAAACCCCTATATCAAAAGCCTTAAATTCATGCCCAACCTTTTAAAAATGGATATCTTCCATTTTGCTCCTACGGCCAGCAACTATTACCGGCCCCTGCAGATGCTTAGCTATTCATTAGATTATTTCTTCTGGAAGCTGGATCCTTTCGGGTATCACCTGGGCAATATTCTCATCCATTCCCTGAATAGTTTTCTGCTATTTTTTTTGCTGCGGCTGTTGCTCAAAGATAAAGTTTTGGCTTTGCTTACGGCAGTTTTTTTCTGCGTTCATCCTATCCATATCGGAGTAGTCGGAGTGGTCGCAGGCAGGTCGAATATCTTAGAGATGATGTTTATGCTTTTATCTTTGATTGCCCTGGGGCGTTTTTATCTTTCTAAAGAAAAAACAAGCTATGCCGCATCGCTGTTTTTATTTATCCTGGGTATTTTTTCCCGCGAAGGGGCGTTGATCCTGCCGTTTTTCATGTTTTTATGCGCGGTTTATTCAGGCGTAGATAAGAAAAAAATATATTTAAGCCTGTTGCCGTTTTTTATTATCTGCGCGCTTTACCTTTTTTTGCGCAGCCAATTTATGCCTTCCGATAAATTAAGCCTCATGGGTGCTGTCTCTCTAAAAAAGGCAGGGTTATTTTTTTATCTCTGCCATGACTATCTTAAGCAGCTTGTCCTGCCCTATGGTTTGAGGGCCAGGATTGTCCCCCGGAGCGCTATTTTGATCGCGGCAATGATTCCCGTATTCTTGCTCTACTGGTTGCTTATAAAAATGTTTTTTAAGAGGAACAAAATAATAATATTCGCCTCTTTTTACTACCTCATCGCTTTACTGCCCCTGCTTAACTTATCGGATAATCTGCCCGGATTTGGCCCCATACTTTCCGAGCCGTATGTGTATATAGCCTCAGCAGGATTTTTTATGATCCTTGCCTGGGCTTTGTTACAATATTGCCGAAGGCCTTTGGCCTGGGTTTGCGCTGTTTTGATTATTTTATTTTATGGCAGCCTTACTTTTATTAATAACATAAATTACAAAGATGAATTCACCTTTTATAGCTATCTTTTGAAGGTTGACCCTGGAAATAACCTTGCCCGTATTAATCTGGGGAATATTTATCTTGAGAGAAAGCAGTTTGATCTAGCAAGGCAAGAGGCTAATATCGTTTTAACCAGAGAGCCGGGTGCCTGGGATGCCTGGTTGCTCTTGGGCAATCTTAATAAAGAAAAAGGCGAGCTGGGCAAGGCTTTAGAGTTTTATGATCGGGCGCTTGTTTTTAATCCGCGTTCAAGCCAGGCATTGAATAATATAGGATTAATTTATAAAACGCAAGGCCGGATGGATAAAGCCAAAGAAAATTTTCAAAAGGCGCTACAGATTAGCCCCGAATCGATTCCTGCCATGCAAAATCTGGCCGATTGTTTAATTGCCGAAAAATTATACCCCGAGGCATTGATGTTATGCGATAAGATTTTAACGCTTGATCCCGATAGTGTCAGCGGCCGCGTCAAAATCGGCATAATTGCGGCGTCAGCCGGTAATTTTAAAGAAGCAGAGCTTATTTTTCAAGAGGCCCTGCGCTTGGCCCCGGATTCCATAGAGGTATTAAAGAATATGGGAGTCTTTTATGCCAATAGCGGAGATTTGGATAAGGCTATCTTCCTATGGAAAGAGGCGCTTAAAATAAAACCTGATGAGTGTCAAATAAAAGAAGACATTGAGCGTGCCGATTCTTTAAAGCGCGCTAATAAAATTCCCGAATAAAGATGAGCGACTATATCGTTATCCGTAAAGCCAGGGAACATAATCTAAAAAATATAAATCTTAGGCTGCCCCGCAATAAGCTGATTGTCATTACCGGGCTTTCGGGCTCGGGAAAGTCCAGCCTTGCCTTTGACACTATATATGCCGAAGGCCAGAGGCGTTATGTAGAGAGCCTTTCGGCTTATGCCCGGCAGTTTTTGGAACAGCTACAGAAGCCCAATGTCGAATCTATCGAAGGGTTGTCACCGGCCATAGCCATTGAACAAAGGAGTGCCTCAGGTAACCCCCGCTCGACCGTCGCAACGCAGACCGAAATTTATGATTATCTCCGGCTTCTTTTTGCCCGTATCGGCAAAATCGCCTGCTATCAGTGCGGTGAGCTTATAGAAAGGCAAAGTGCTCAGGAAATAGTAAATAAGATAATCGATTTGCCCGCAGGCACCCAAATCCAGGTATTGGCGCCTTTAGTCAAAGGCAGGAAGGGCGAGTATAGAGATATATCCGCGCAAGCGCAAAAGGCAGGGTTTGCCAGGGTGCGTATTGACGGAAAGATTTACGATCTGCCCGCCAAAATCAAACTGGATAAATATAAGGTGCATAATATTGAAATCGTGGTAGACAGGTTAACTCTGGGTCCGCAGATCAAAAAAAGATTAACGGATTCCGTGGAAACCGCGCTTAAGGTAAGCAAGGGCATGGTTATCGTCAGTTCCCCTGCCCAGACGGACTTAATCTTTAACGAGCAATACGCCTGCGCGAAATGCGGCATAAGTTATACCGAGATTGAGCCGCGGATTTTTTCTTTCAATTCGCCTTATGGCGCCTGTCCGGATTGTAATGGCTTAGGGATAAAACTTGAGCTTGATCCGGATTTGGTCATCCCGGATAAAAACAAGTCGATCAATGAGGGCGCGATTGCCGCCTGGAAAAGGGGAGGCCGGGGGTATATCCTATATTACCGCTGGCTTATCCGCGAGCTATCTTACCGGCTGCATTTTGATTTAGACTCTCCGTTTAAAAAATTGAGTAAAGATGTGCAAAAATCCATACTCTACGGAAGCAGCGAGTATGTGGGCAGCAAGCCTTACGAAGGCGTTATCCCGCATTTAGAGAGATTATTCCGGGATAGCGACAGCGATTATTTAAAGGAAGAGATCTCTAAATTTATGTCTAGCCTTGCCTGCCCGGCCTGCAAGGGGGCACGCTTAAAGAAAGAAAGTTTAGCCGTGACCATAAACGGCAAGAATATCTGGGAAGCCACCCGGATGCCTATAAATCAGGCCTTTGATTTTTTCAAGAATCTATCATTGAGCCGGCAGGACAGGATTGTCGCGGAAGAGGCCTTGAAGGAGGTGCAGCGCCGCTTGCGTTTCTGTATCGATGTGGGCTTGGATTATTTGACCCTGGACCGTAAAAGTTTTACCCTTTCCGGAGGCGAGGCGCAACGCATCCGCCTGGCCACTCAAGTCGGCTCGGGGCTGGTGGGGGTATTGTATATACTTGATGAGCCCAGCATTGGCTTGCACCAAAGAGATAATGCCAAGCTTATAACTACATTGAAGGCCTTAAGAGATCTGGGCAATACCCTGATTGTAGTCGAACACGACGAGTATACCATCCGCTGCGCGGATTACATCGTAGATTTAGGCCCGGGCGCCGGCAGGCACGGGGGCGAAGTGATTTTTGCCGGCACAAAAGCGGAACTATTGAAGCATGATCTTTCCCTGACGGCTAAATATCTAAGGCGGCAGTTGCAAATAGAGCCACCTTTAAAGAGAAGGCCGTGGCAGGAAAGAAAGTTTTTGGAAGTCAGGGGCGCTTGCCAGCACAACCTTAAAAACATAAATGTTAAATTTCCCTTGGGCTGCTTTGTCTGCGTTACCGGGGTCTCTGGTTCGGGTAAATCTACCCTTATTGACGATATCCTCTACCGTACGCTTATCCAGAGGCTTTACAAGTCCAGGGAAAAGCCGGGGCTTTGCGATAAGATCACCGGCGGGGAGTTTATCGATAAAGTGATTGTGGTGGACCAGTCTCCCATCGGTAGGACTCCGCGCTCAAATCCGGCTACCTATACAGGCGTATACACCCACATCAGAGATTTATTTAGCCGGCTGCCTGAATCCAGGGCAGCCGGGTATAATCCGGGTAGATTTTCTTTTAATGTCAAGGGCGGGCGTTGCGAGGCCTGCACGGGCGACGGGATTAAGAAGATTGAAATGCATTTTCTCCCCGATATCTATGTAAAGTGCGATATCTGCAATGGCCGGCGCTTTAACGAAGCGACATTGCAGGTCAAATACAAAGGCAGGTCCATTGCCGAAGTCTTAGGTATGACGGTAGAAGATGCCCAGGATTTATTCTCCAATATCCCCAAGATAAAGGATATTTTGTTTACGCTTTACGATGTGGGATTGGGCTATATCCAGCTGGGCCAGTCTGCCACTACTCTTTCCGGAGGCGAGGCGCAACGGCTTAAACTTTCTTCGGAATTAAGCCGGCGCCAGACCGGTAAAACCCTGTATATTCTGGATGAGCCGACAACCGGGCTGCATTTTGCGGATGTGCAAAGGCTTTTGGATGTGCTGCAGAGGCTTGTGGATAAAGGCAACACCGTTATTGTGGTGGAGCATAATCTAGAAGTGATAAAATGTTCGGATTACATCATTGACCTCGGTCCCGAAGGCGGAGACCGGGGAGGGCAGCTTGTTGCCAGCGGCAGCCCGGAAGAATTATTAAAAGAGAAGGGTTCATATACCGCGCAATTCCTGAGAAAGGTATTGAATAATAAATAGGTAAGTGATATAGTTTAATACTAATCAAAATCCCTGCCTGCTTAGCAGGCAGGTAAAATCCCAATGACAAATTTTAAAACCTTTAGGCTTGTATTTTTTATTTGCGCATCTGTGTTATTTTGTAATTCGCTATTTATATTTTGGCACCCCAATGCCTATGGCCAGGATTCGTCAAAGGAAGACGAGATTTTCTTTGTCGCCAGAAAAGCCTTTGAAGACGGTTTTTATGAAGTCAGCCTCGGCTTGCTTGAGCGTTTTTTGACTAACTATCCCGGTTCTTCAAGGGCGGCTGAGGCCGATTTATTAATCGGGCAGTGTTATTTTCATCAGAATAAGTTTCTGGATGCGCTGAATAAATTTGAAGCCCTGCTGGCTCAGCCTAAAGCCAGGGATATCCAGGATGCCTGTTTTTACTGGATTGCCGAGGTGCATTTCCGCGGCAATAACTTTAACCGGGCAGCACAGTATTATAAGAAGATAATCGATAATTTCCCCCGCTCCTCGTATGCCTTGGCCGCTTATTATTCTTTAGGCTGGTGTGCCTACCAACAGCATGATTACTCTGGTTCCTTAAGTTATTTTAAAACCGTAGAGGAAAAATTTCCCAAAGAGCCGTTGGCACAGGATGCCTCTTTTAAAATTATCGAATGCCTGTATAATTTGAAGGATTACCGTGGCATAAAAGACCGGATTAAATCCTACCTTAAATTATTTTCAAAGGATAACTCAAAATTACCCTACCTGTATTTTTATCTGGCCGAGGCAGGCTATTACCTGGATGATTTTGATTCCGCTTTAGACGATTATTCCAAAGTGATCGCTAGCACCGGTGACGATAAAATAATTGCTTTATCCAAACTGGGCAGGGCTTGGTCGTATTTAAAGTTAAAACAATACCCTCAAGCTGAGGATATCTTTAATCAGATTGACGCAGACAAGCTTGAGAAAGCAAGCCGTGACATCTTGCTACTAGGCAAAGCTATATTGATGTCTGAAACCAAGAAATTAAACGAGGCCGAGGCGCTATATAATGAATTGATTTCCGGCGGCTGTGACGCCTTAGTTTTAATCCAGGCTTATCTGGGCAAGGCCGAAGCCCTCTATAATCTGGGGGAATATGCTAAAGCCGTCAGCACTTACAAAGAGGCATTGTCTAAATTGCCAGAGCCCGCGCAGCAGGAGATAGTGGATAAGCTACATTACGGGCTGGCCTGGGTTTATCTTAAACAGGGCGAGTTTAAATCTGCCATAGATGAATTCCAGAAGATCGCCAGTCAGAGTGAAGATAAGGTTATCAAAGTGGCAGCGCTCTGCCAGATCGGAGACGCCTACCAGGACTCCGGAGATTATACAAAAGCCATTGAAACTTACGACGGTATATTAAAAAACTATTCCGACAGCTTCTATAGCGATTATATCCAGTATGAGCTGGGTTTAACCCTGCTTAAATCTTCCAACTACGAAGGGGCAATTATGGCCCTGCAAACCCTTAAAAATAATTTTTCCGATTCTAAGCTTTTGGATGATGCCACATATGCCCTAGGATTAAGCTATTTTCAAAGAGAAAACTATGAGGCTGCCAGAGATATCTTTGCCGGATTCCAGCAGGATTTCAAAGATAGCAACCTAAAGCCGCAAAGCCTGTATCTTCTGGGGACCAGCCTTTATAATCTGGAGAAGTTCTCCGAGGCTATCGAGGTATTCAGCGGTATCGTAAAAACATATAGCCAGGATACCGAGCTAGTGCAGAAGGCTGAGTATGAGATAGCCGACTGCCACTATCAGATGGGCAATGAGAAAGAGGCGATGGAAAGATTTAAGTCTCTGCGCTCTAAATATCCGGATTCCAGCCTTACCCCTGAGGTGATGTGGTGGCTGGGCGAATATCACTATCGGCATAATGAGTTAACCCTGGCGCGCAGGTATTTTTCTTCGCTGATTCAGGATTTTTCCAAAAGCAGCATCATCGCCGATGCCTATTATGCCCTCGGTTCAATCTCTGATGAAGAAGCCAATTACCCGGAAGCAATAGATAATTTCAAAAAGGTTATTGAGCTAGGCAAATCGGATCTTTCCGGTACCGCAAGCATTGCCATAGCCGATATACGCGTTAAGCAGGGCGAACCGGAGGCGGCTTTAAATTTGTATAAGGATGCGGTTAAAGCTCACAATAATCTGGCGCACCTGGTTTTTCCCAAGATAGCCGATGTCTACCGCAGCCAGAATAACTATGAGCAGGCTTTAGAATTTTATCGCAAGAGCTTAAGTGTTGTGCCCGGCCGCCAAACCGGCTATATCCAGTTTAAAGTCGCCGAAACCAAAGAAGCCCAGGGCAATAAAGGCGAGGCGATAGAAGAATATTTAAAAGTGACTTATCTATATCCCGAAGATAGCCAGCTTATCGTAAAATCATTCTTGCACGTAGCCAGGATTTATGAGGACAAGGAAGATTACAAAGAAGCGGCCAATATCTATAGAAAAATTATTTCCCTTAACGTAGAAGAATCAAAATTTGCCCAGGAGCGTATTGATTCTTTAAAGGCTTATATAAAATAAGCGCTTAAGACGCGTTTATAAGTTACTTGCGCTATCGTGTTAGCAAGTTGCGGGATATTTCTTAGGTACCGCTTCGTAAGCAATGCCGCAACCTTGGAAGATAAAGCAGCATACTTAAGCGGTATTATACTTGCTTGCGAAGCAAGCAAGTATTTCGCTAAATCAAAACTTAAGGTGCTCAAATTCGCACTTATAACTTAC
>CAYHNY010000002.1:0-30860 GCA_964358115.1 uncultured Planctomycetales bacterium
CCATGATCAACTCGATTAACGTAAAACCTTTCTTATTCATTTTACTCACCTCCCCTCCAGATTGGATTCTTTATTTCTACCTATATAAATAAGCAAAAAACATGCCAAATCTAGTTTTTTGGTGTAATTTTTTTATCTTAATTACTTAAAACAGTTTAACTATATAATTATCAATGAGTTATATAATATGGTTTTTATTATTTTTATGCCTATTTATCTTTATTAACCTTTTAAAAAACTCTTTTCTGCGTAATATTCACGCTGAGTGTGTAAACAATTACTCACTTAAATTATGCTCTTTCATTTTGTTATAAAGGGTCTTACGGCTGATCCCCAACTCCTTGGCTGCCGAGCTACAATTGCCCTTATTTTTAGCTAAAGCCTGCTGGATCAGCTGCTTTTCGATTTTGCCGGTAGCCCCCTTGACTGCTTCCGATAAAGAAATGTAGTTACCCATATCCGTCAAATCAATATCCTTAGGGGCCAGGGCTTCGGCTACCAGCGGAGCTAAGCTTTCTTTTGAAAGTATATTTGCCGTCTCAAGCACGATAGCCCGTTTTAAGATATTTTCCAGCTCCCGGATATTTCCTGGCCAGGGATAGTTGACCAGCAATTCCAAGGCCTCAATAGAGATGCCTTCAATTGAACGATTCAGCTCCTGGTTAAACTTCTGGATAAAATATTCCAAAAGCAGCGGGATATCTTCGCGGCGTTTACGCAATGGCGGCAGATATATAGAAATAACATTTATGCGGTAATATAAGTCTTCGCGGAACCTCTTTTCTCTCACCTCGGTAAGCAAGTCCTTATTGGTAGCGGCGATAATGCGCACATTCACGGGCACAGTCTTTGTCCCTCCCAGCCGCTCAATCTTCTTCTCTTCCAAAACCCTCAAAAATTTAGCCTGCAAAACCAGGCTCATATCCCCGATTTCATCCAGGAAGATCGACCCGCCGTTGGCCTGCTCAAACTTTCCGGGCTTGGCTTCTTTGGCGTCGGTAAAAGCCCCCTTCTCATAACCGAATAATTCACTCTCAAGCAGCGTCTCCGGGATCGCAGAACAGGTAATGGGGACAAATGGCCTATTCTTGTAAGGGCTGCAGGCGTGGACAGCTTCGGCTATCAGCTCCTTGCCCGTGCCGCTTTCTCCCAGAACCAGCACCGTAACATTGCTTTCGGCAACCTTTAAAATAAAGCGTCGGATCTGCCGTATAGCCGGGCCTTCGCCGATCAGCTCTTTAAAAGGAAAAGAGCTGAGAGAATCCAGGTTATCCGGCCCAACCTTATGCCTCTCTACCGCCTGCCGCACGGTTAAACGCAGATGGGATAAATCAAAAGGCTTGGTGAAATAGCTAAAAGCCAGTTCGCCTATTTTTTCTATATCTACGTTTTCCTTGCCGTAAGCAGTAAGGACAATAGGATAGATCTTCGGGTTGATGGCGTTAATCTTGATCAAAGTCTCGATGCCGTTTAGGTTAGGCATACGCACGTCCATAATCACTCCGGCAAAATCTTCTTTACTAACCCTTTCAATTGCCTCTTTGCCGTCCTTAGCCGTAACCACATTGTATCCGTCTTTTTTTAAAGCTTCAGAAATGGCAAAACGCATTGCGGTATCGTCATCAACTACAAGTATAGAATTATTATTCTTTTCGCTCATCTTAAGACCTTTCAGGCAGAGTTATGATAAAACTGGTGCCTTTTGATTTCTCGCTTTTTACTTCCATTAAACCCTGATGCGATAAAATAACCTGCTGGGAAACGGTTAACCCCAACCCGGTATTGGCATCCTTGGTAGTATAAAATGGCTCGAATATCTTGTCTATGTCCTTTTCGTCTATACCAGTTCCGGTATCGGAAAAAGTAATCCGGATATTGCCGTTTAAGTGCCCTGTGCTTATTTTAAGCGTTCCTCCTTCCGGCATAGCATCATAGGCGTTGAGAATGATGTTTAAAAAAGACTGTTTTAATTTATCGGGATAGCCTGAGATTATCGACGGCAGGCCGTCCGTCTTTCTGATAATTTTTATCTTGGCCGCCCTGGGTTCAAACTTGGCTAAAGCCAGGATTTCATCAAGCAGGGCGTTAATATCCGTCTTCTCTTCTCTTAGCTCCTTCGGATTTCCGGAACAAAGACCTAAAAACCTGTTGATTGTTCCTTCTAGCCTTTCTATTTCACCAAGGATCACCCGGGTATATTCTTTTTTTGGCTCGCCGGGATTAAAATCTTCGTCGATTAGATTAACCAATCCCTTGATCGAACCCAACGGATTCCTTAGCTCGTGTGCTACTCCCGCCGCCATCAATCCCAAAGAGCTTAAACGCTGGAACAATTCCTTTTTTCTCTGCGCCAGCAAAGAAAATTTAGTCTTGTCCAAAGAAGAAAATAATTCCTCGATTTCCCGTTCGAAATAGGCAGGGCGTTTCTTAACTTCTGAATCGGCCTGCGTTAAGTTTTGACTAGCCGCAGCCAATTCTTGAAGCGGCACCATAAGCGCATAGGCTAACGCCAAACCCACCACAAAAGATAACAGTGTAGAGAGAAAAAGGTATATTTTTAAGGCATTAAGGGTTTGCGCTAAATCCGCCAGATTTGGTATGCTGTAAAGAAAAACCAATCCTGAACCGGCTACAACCAGGGTAATTAAAAGAGGGATAGCAAAGACAAGGCGGATGGCAATATATTTCTTCATTCTTATGACTTATCTAGCGGCAGGATAAAGCTGAACTTACTGCCTTTTCCCCAGCTGCTTTCCGCCCAGATCCTGCCTTTATGACGGCTAATGATCTCTTTGGCCAGATTCAGGCCTAAACCTAAACCGCTAAATTTTTCTTCCTTTGTGCTGGTTTCGGCAAAGCGGCCGAATATCTTATCCATGTCAACGGCAGGAATCCCTTTGCCGGTATCTTCTACGCTCACACAGACAAAATCCGTAGGCTTCTTATGCTCATCAAGGTATGGCGCTGCGCGCACCGTGATCAGGCCGTTGCGGGAGGTGGCTTTTAAGGCATTGCTCAAGAGGTTAGCCAAAACTAAATTGATCTTTTCTTTATCCGCGCTAACCTCTAAAATGCTTCTGGGCAAATCTTTTTTTAAAGAGAGTGACTTTTCTTTTGCCAAGAGCTCAAAATTCACTAAGCTGTTTTCAATAAGCGAAACCAGGTCAAACTTAAGCAGATTTAGCTGCAAACCTTGCTCGGCTTCCTTGATGCTGACCACCGCATCGATACTGCGCTGCAGCCTCTCTGAGCTCTCTTTAGCCTGAAGAAGCAGCCTCTTTTGTTCTTCGCTTAAGCCCCCTGCGGTTTCACCGAGCAGCAATATCAGGCTATCCTGCAAGGTGACTAAGGGATCCTTTAAGTGCGCGGATACCCGGCCGACAAAATCATTTTTCGTTTTCTCTAATTCTTTCTGCTTGGTTACATCCGAAAGCACGAAAAGCATGCCAATGGTCTTGCCGTTTTCGTCTTCAACCACGGTGGTAGAGGCCTTGATCGCATCTTTGGTATTACTGTTAGGGCTGGACAACTCCACATTGGCAGCGCCTGCGCCGGAGCCTCTTCTGACTAAAGCTAACAGATGCTCATCTTTTAGCTGCTCTAAAATAGGCTTGCCCACCATATTTTCCTTAGAGATACCTAAGAGGTCTTCGGCTGCCCGGTTCATCAGCATAACTTTTTCTTCTTTATCCACTACTACCACTCCGGATGAAAGCTCATGCAATAACTTATTAGCCCGCTCTAAGTCCTGGCCCATTTCCTTATTTTGCTCAAGCAATTCCTTAGTCGCATCGCGAACGCGGATATTAATGATTTCCTCGGCCTTCTGGGCGATATTGCGCAAATCCTTTAACTCTTTTTTAGAGATCACTACTTCATCCGGCTTAAGGTTTAATTTCTCTGTTTCCGCAGGCGGGGCCTCCTCTTTTTTACGCAATGCTTCCAGCTCTTCTTTGAGAACTACTGCTTCTTCGGGTTTAACCTCGACTTCTTTAACCGCGGCCTGCCGTGCTTGTTGCGTTTTTAACTTCTGCTCAAATTCCATGAGGCGCCGCAACTCTGCTATGGGAATCTCTATTTTTTTCTCAATAATAGGCATATCTTTGATCTTTTCCAATGCCTGATCAAAATCTTTATCTTTAAGGATAGACTCTTGTTTCAGCCGCTGCGCAAGCGCAGGCATGATTTTATCCCTCTCTTCATTGGATTCGAAGGTCTTCTGGACAATTGCGGCCAGGGCATCCGCCGACTTTTTCTTGGCGTGGTTAAATTTATTAATAATCATATTGATTTTCAGCTTTTCCACATATTGCGAGACAATGGTGCCTAAGGCCTCGGAGGTCTTTAAGTTATCCGGGCTTCCTGCGCCTATAGCCAGCAGTTCTTCCTGAACCCGTTTTCCTATCTCTGCCATTAATACCGAAAGGTCTTTTCTTAAAGAGTCTCCTTCGCGTTCAAGCAGGTCTAATAGCCAACCGCCCAATTTTTGCATAACTGAAGACAGGTTGTTAACCTGACGGCCGACATCGATAAGCTGAGTGGCAGTGCGCTTAGGGTTGCGCTCTAACTCTTGAAGTAACTTCTTCTCATCCAGTTCGGCGCTCAAATCTTCGATCTCGCCCAGCAAGAAACGCAGGAAAACCTTGTATAAGGTTTCCTTTCGCACTTTCATGGCCGCAAGGTAGTCGGCCCTGCTTGGAGCAATCCCTTCGCTTTCTTTAGTCCCGCCGGCTTTTAGCCCTTCTTCAGCCGAAACGATAACCTCATCATCGCCGATGCGGGCATAATGCACTTTTTCTAACTTTATATGGGGTATTTTTTCAGGGATAAGCAGGATAGTGATTCCGCCCTTTGCTTCAATGGAATCTTCCTTCATGGAAAATACATTTAAAAAAGTATTCAACTCTTCAAAGGGGATGCCTTCAAAAAAGGTCAAGGCATCTATCTTTAATTTTTTAAAATTGGTAAAGAAGCGGGCTATCGAGGGATTAGCTAAATCCAAAACCTTGTCTTCAACCAGCAGCCTGTCTTCGACCATGCCGAAAGGTATCTGGTGCTTTCCGGATAAAATCTTAGTTAAGGCCGCATAAGCATTATCTGCAAACTGCTTAATCAGGGGATGGCCTGAGTGATAGAGCGAGTACTGAATTGTAGCCAGGTTGATGGCTTTGATAAATTCCTCAAAGCCGGTAAGTACCGGGGCCTGGAAAGCGCCCGAAGGCTGCACTTGAGGCTGTGGTTCAGGGGTATCGGCCATTTTATATTTAGCTTTCTTTGGTTAAAAAATTATGGTAAATTTCGGGTATATCCAGAACAAGGCAAATCCTTGCCTCAGGCAAAATTGCCGCGCCGCATAAATATTTCACCTTGCCCAGCAAATTGCCGAAGCTTCTCAATAAAAGCTGCCTTTCTTCTAAGATCTCATCGACAATCAATCCCATATATCTGCCCGCGCATTGCGCGATCATCACCGCTTCTTGAGATTTATTTTCTTGATGCGTAACCGGCAAATTTAAGAATTTTTCTAATTTTACTACGGGGACAAGGGAATTGTCAATCCTTAAAGTGAAAAACCCGTCTTTTCCCAGGATATCCGCCGGGTTAACCTTTAAGTTCTTATGCGCGAAGGGAATCGGAATGGCAAAAAACTGCCCGCCGGACTTAAGCAAAATGCCTGAGGTCATGCCGATCGTCAGCGGCAAGGAAAATATGAATCTAGTGAACTTATGCTCGCAAGATTCAATCTCAACAGTTCCCGATAATCTTTCGATATTGTCTCTGACCGCATCCAGGCCCACCCCTCTTCCTGAAAGCGTATCTACCGAAACCGAAGAGCTAAAACCGGGCAACAATATTAAGCGCAGGATTTGCGACGGAGTCATATGCAGGAGCTGCTCCTCTGTAACCAATTTCTTTTCTAAGGCTAATCTTTGGACCATCTCCGGGTCGATACCCCGTCCGTCATCTTCTATGGTGATAAATACCCGGTTGGCTTTTAAGCTCGCGCTGATCTTAATGCTCCCCTTTGCCGGCTTATTTAAATTTATGCGCTCCTGCGGCATCTCAATACCGTGCCTGACGGCATTATTGACGGTATGTATAAGCGCAGCCTTGACTTCTTCGGCAATAAGCTTATCTATGCCTACGGAGCCTAGCCCCAACGATACCTCAGCTTCTTTTTTCTCTTTAACCGAGATATCCCGGATCATTCTGGGAAAATCCTCAAGTAAAACCGATAAAGGCGCCAGGCGCAGACGGTTCAAGTTCCCCTGCACCTGCTCCATCAGGCTGGCTAATCGGTCCTGATTCTCAGCTAATCCCTTTATTAAAGAGTTTAAACCGGCTTTCAATTCTTCGCTGATATCCTTGACCTTCAAGACGCCTTTTAGGGCCTCTAAATTTTGATTAAACCGGCTAACTTCTTCGTTTATATACCAGCTAAGTATAGAAAGCTTATCCATTCTGGCAAGGGGAACTCTTAATAGCTCTTCCTGCTTATGTATAACCTTTTCCTCCTTACCTAAATCCTCAATTGATTTCTTTAAAGAGTCGAGCTTGTCGAATACGCTGTTGATCATCTGCGTAGCAGCCGCTTCTTGCGCCCCGGGTAAACCCGCCAAAATATCCTCCAGGCCATGCGCCATCCGGCTTATATCTTCCAAGCCTAACATCCGGGCTGAGCCCTTGATGGTATGCGCGGCGCGCTTTAGCTCGGAGATTATCTCGGGGTCAGCTTTATTTTTTTCAAATGCCAAAAGCTCCCGGGTGATATCGCGGATACGCCCGTAAGTCTCTTCTTTGAAAAGAGGCAGAAATTTACTTTTATCAAACTCTTCCATTTGTCTTTAATCTAACTTAAACTCGCCTATAGCCTGTTTTAACTGATGGGAAAAAGCCTCTATCTGCTGGCTTAAGCTTTCGATCCCCTTAGTTTGAGAGAGGGATTCCTGGCTTAACCCCTGTATATAAACGATAAGTTTTACTGCATCGGAAAAAAGCCTTTGCTGCTCTTCTATGGCAGAGTATATCTGCAAGGCCAAGGCATTAGTTTCTGCGGTAACGCGGTCGATCTTCTCGTTAGTGCCTTTTATCCTGGTAATAAGCTCCAGGTCTTGTTTTATCTCGCTATTTCCGGCATCGGCAAAAGAAACCATGCCGCGGATATCTTCCTGTATCTGGCCGATCATCTTACGGATCTCGGTAGTGGCTTCCTGGGAACGCTCGGAAAGCCTGCGCACTTCTTTGGCTAAAGCCCCCAGCCCTTCAGGTGCTTCAAACTTATTTACTTCAATGTTAAAATTTAAAGCCAGCATATCTATTTTCTTAGAAATTTCCTCTATCCAATCCAGGATCTTATTGATGGACCGGGATTTACCCTCCAGTACCTGGACCTGCTTAATAAGCGAATCCATTTTTTCTTTTACCCGGTCTATGCCTGCGACGATTTGAGCCGCCACATCTTTGCCTTCATGAGTAAATTGCGCGCTCATCTTAAGGCTCCGGGTAGCCTCTTGAGAGCTCCTGGCTACTTCGCTGGCCGTATTCCTTAAATTTTCTATTACCGCACCTGCCTCGTTGATCTGGGAGGCCTGGCGCAGGTTGATCTCAGTCTGGGCTTGAGAAATCTCCTTCATCTTGTGGCTGCTTTCGACTAGCCTGCCGCCCACCTCCTTGACCCCGCGCATAAGCTCGGCTAAATTAATCAGCATCTGATTAAAGGCCCTGGCTAAATCGCCTATTTCATCGTGCTTCTCGATATTCAAACGCTGGGTAAGGTCGCCTTTTAATTCCGACAGCGCGGTAGTGACCCGGGTAATCTTTTGCAGAGGCTGCCTGATGCTATGATTAACGTAAGATATGGATAAGGCCACTCCTAAAACCAGGACAAAGGTCAAAATCACTAAAGCGGCGATAGAAACCCGCTGGGACTTATAGGGCGAAATGGATTTTTGGCGGAACTCTACCTGCGCATCCTTGACTAATACATCTAATGCTAATAGCATATTGTCTATTTTATAAATATTTCTTGAGACATCAGGGTAATAAAGCTGGCTGACCATGGTTTTCAGGATATTTTCTTTATTTATTTTATCGGCTAAACTAAAAGAGTGTTCGCGGATAAAATTCAGGGTTGTCTCAGCCTGCTGTTTCAAGACTTCCAGGTAGGCGGAAACGCTTGGGGCATCATTGGCAATGAATGCCGAACGCCCTTTTAGAAGGTTAGAGCGCATATCCTCAAGCTGGATAACCAGATTGGTCTGATTGATAATCTCATAAGAACTACGGCTGGCCTTATCAATGCCCCAGATGCCGATTAAGCCCATGACTACAAAACCCGGATATAAAATAAGCAGCAACAGGGCTATCTTCTTAGCAATAGTCAATCGCATATTAAAGCTTCCTTTCTTGGAATAAACTGTAAGCCTGGTCCAGGGTAAGCCTGACCACATCATTCGGGTCAATATCGGTAAATTCCGCACCGGTATGGAATTCATTATCTTCCAATGAAAAAGCCCTTGACCAGACCACCCTGGCCTTAGCAAATACCGGGCGGCTGTCACAGGGTATAATTATTTTTAAATCTATGGTTTTATTTACTTCTAAGGGTTTATCCATAATCAGCCTTATCCCCGTAGCGCTAAAATCATATACCTTGACGTTCTGCCAGTTGCCCGGGCCAGACATATGCTGGACGGCTATATGGTCGGGGATACGCTGCGCCCTTCTTTTATCCTGATTAATATTTTTATCTGCCGATGCCGGAATAATTATTTCTTCTTCAACGGACTTACGCAGCAGGAGCCCCAAAATAAATAGGTTACACGATAAAGGCACCAGAAGTATCACTACCAGTATTACAAATAGCAAGGTCCCGGCCGCAATAATCAAGGTAAGCAGGAACAAAAACAGGTTAAAAACAACCAGGTTAGTCAAAAGGCCCCTGATGCCGGAAATGTCTTTACGCGAAATAAAAAAAACTCCAAAGGTAAAAGAAGTAAGAAGCGAGAAAACTGCCAGCAAAGAAATGGAGGCCCCGGGCAGATGGGTAATCCTAAATTTTAAAAAGTAAGCGGTAAGGTAGAAAAGGATGAGAAAAAAGAAAATCAACAATAACGCGTTGATAAAAGCGCCGGCCTTCTTATTTTTTATACTTTTCAAGTATTCCGCCTTTGGGGGTTCCACGGACTTTAGCTCAGGGGGCTTCATCTTTGAAAATCTTCCCATTTTATCATTCGCAGGCTGCCGGGCAGCTGGTCTTGCCCGATAAATTCTATCTCGCCTTCCACCGATAAGGCTAATTTCTCATCCAGCTTTTGCAGGATAATAATGCTTTTGCCGATTGTTTGTTTTTGGCCCTGGGGGTTAAAAAATTTACTTGCTGAGACGACCGGCAAAATATCCGTTTCAAAGCTGATCACCCCCGATATGTAATCTTTTGCGAAGGGTAAATAAGTAACGGCGCAATCGCCGCCGATGATCTGATAGATATCCTCGGCCTTTATGCCATAAAGGGCATCGCCCACAGAGAAACCGACGATTTCTTTATTCAACACTGCCCTTTCCTCCGGAAACCACCTTTTCCAATGCGTCCAAATTAAAAGGCTTGGTCATGTAAAAAGAGGCTCCGAGGTTAAGCGCCTCTTTTACGATAAATTCGTCTTTTATCGCCGTAAGCATGATAACCTTTACATCCTTATTGATTTCTTTGGCTATCCTTAAAACCTCTATGCCGTTTAACCCCGGCATGAAAATATCTAAAATCAGGACATCGGGCTTTTCTTTGTTCAGTAAGTCCAGCGCTGCGCCGGCTTCGCAACAAGTAAAAACAACGTAGCCTTTATCCCGGAAATACTTTCTTAAGCTGTTACAGATATCCGGCTCATCATCCACCACTAAAATCTTCTTTTGCACCAACATTTTATCCTCCTTGCGGCAAGTAAATAATAAAAGTCGTGCCTTTGCCTATCGTGCTGGACACGTCTATCCAACCACCCAGGGACAGAATGATCTGGTTTGAAATAAATAGCCCTAAGCCTATGCCCTTCATCTTGGTGGTAAAAAAAGGCTCAAAGATGGCCCTTAAGTTTTCCTGATAGATGCCTTTTCCGCTATCGCTAAACCTTATGCCGATAAACTTATCTTTTACCTCCGCGCTGATCTCGAGGCTGCCTCCTCCAGGCATCGCCTGATGGGCATTGACGATAAGGTTTAAAAAAACCTCTTCGATTTCCGAAATACTGGCTGTAACTTTGGGCATATTTTTAGGCAGGTTTTTAATCACCTGGATGCGGTCTAACTTAATGCTATGGCTAACCAGCTTTAAGGTCTCTTCTATCGCCGCATTCAAGTCTACGAGCTCATCCTTCTTCTTCCTGGGGCGGCAAAAATTCAACAGCCTCTCGATAATCTCCGATATGCGCTCAGACTGTTTAACGATAACGCGCGAAGATTCCTGGAGCTCCTGGCCCCGCTCTTTTTTCAAAATATACTGCGCTTCCGCGGAGATGACTGCCAGGGGGTTGCGCACTTCATGGGCCATCCCGGAAGCAAAATAACCCAGGGCCCCCATTTTCTCGGACTGGATCAGCTCGTTATACAATTTATCCTTTTCAATGGCGCTGGCTAAATAATTAGCCAGGGTCATCACAAACTCCAGGTCCTCTTCATTAAAGCCCGTCTTAGGCTGGTTGCGGTTAAGGTTTAAAACCCCTTTTAACCTGTCTCCTGCTATAAGCGGCACGGAAATGCTGGAGCTGATATTGCTGCGGCTGGCTAAATGCGCGAATAAGGGATATTTATCCAATCCTCCGGAAAGAAGCAGCGGTTTTTTATGCTGGGCGACCCATCCAGCGATGTTTTCCCCCATATCAACCACCGAATCCTGAGCGATTTTCTGGGCTATGCCGAACGAAGATACGATGCGTAACTTATTCTCTAAGAGGTCCAGGATCATTAAAGAACCTGAATCAATATCCATCAGCTTAAGGCAGACATTCATAATCTGTTGGCAAAGCTCCTCCCGGCCGACCACCTTAAAAAGCTTGTTGCTGAGTTCAAAAAGCGAGCCCAGGCGCAGAGCCAGGATCCTGGATTTACGCAGCTCCTCATCCAACAAATCATTGACCAAAGACAAGATTTCTTCCTGCGAAGGGATAAGCCCGGATATATTCTTGGCTTCTTTGCCCTGTATCAATTCCTGGATGCGGCTTAAAAGGACCTTAAACCCCGGTTCATTGCTGAGTATATCTTTGTTTAAGTAATCCTCTGCCCCCGAATCCTTGCCCCAGAGCACATCCTCCTTTTCCATCTTTACCGTTAACATAATGATGGGAATATCGGAAGTAACCTTGTTACGCTTCAGAAAACGGCAGGCCTGGTAACCTTTCATCCTGGGCATAGTGATATCTAAAATAAGCAAATCCGGAGATTCCGCGTAGGTCTTTTCTATGGCCTCTATTCCGTCTGAGGCTAAGGTAACCTGAAAACCTTCTTTTTCCAGAAAACCCTTTAAGATTTCCCTGGCCGTAGGGCTATCATCGGCGACTAATATCTTCTTCTGCGCATGTTCGGGCATCCCTACTCCTTTTTAGGAAAATACCTCTTCATAAAATCTTCTAATGATTCCTGCTGGTTTTCAATAACATAGGCGCCGTCTTTCATCTGGGGCAAGTCTGCGACATCCGGATATTTGTTTTGCACTTCGTTGAGCGTATCCTTTTGCTTTTGCACCATCTGCAACAGCACTTTGTTGTCCATAATCAGGCTATAGTAGGCCAAGGACTGCCGGATGGCAATCCTCAACTCTTCGTCGCTCCAGGGCTTGGAGATAAACCTGTACACGCCGCCTTCGTTAATCGCCTGAATTGCCACCTGCACATCGGCATAGCCGGTAAGAAGGATGCGCACGGTGTCGGGATAAAGCTCTTTGACTTCTTTCAATAGGTCGAGCCCATTCATCTGCGGCATCCTCTGGTCGCTGATGATCAGAGATACTACGGTATGCTCCATTATACCCTTTACCTCACGGGGATTATTCAAGGTGAGAATCGTATAGTTTTCGTTTCTCAGCAGGCGCTTAAAAGAACTCAGGATATTCTCTTCATCATCCACAAACAAAATAGTATGCTGGCGCATTTTTTAAAACCTCCGGTTTTTTATCTTTACGCCTTCTCGATTCTCTCTTTTATGCGTTCGGCAATCCCGGCAAAAACAATGCCCATTCCCGCAGGGCGAATTTCATGCTCGCTTACCTTAATCGGCTCACCGGATGACCAAGCAACCATACCTTCAGTACATATTTTATCACTTAGATCAAGAAAATAAAATTCCAATTTTGTTTTTGCGCCGGGAGGATCAACTACCTCTGTTTGAATAAACATGCCTCCTGCGCTTATATTTTTACCGTTACGCAGAAGAAAGAATCTTTCGCTGGCATAATCTACGGGAAAATCTAAAACTATCCTTTTGTGCTTTCTTCTTTCTTGGATCTCCATCTTAAGACCTCCCCTTTATCGGTATGCTGATAATAAAAGTGCTGCCCTGGCCTAATTTGCTGAACACCCTTATTTCTCCCTCATGTTTTCTGATAATCTCGTGGGTTATCGACAGGCCCAAGCCTGTTCCTTTTCCCGGGTCTTTGGTAGTATAGAAAGGCTCAAATATCCGGCTTAAGACCTCATCGGACATGCCTGCTCCGGTATCGGAAATTTCAATAATGACATTATCCTGTTTTTCGCTGGTCCTGATGGTAATGGTACCGTGTTGGGCAATGGCATCCACGGCATTGACGATGATGTTGGTAAAGGCCTGAGTTAAATCCTGAGGATAGCACGGTATCTGTGGGAGTGGCGCGAATTCCTTAACCACATCTGCCTTATATTTTATCTCATTCCAGAGCATCCTTAATGTGGACTCTATGCAGGCGTTGATATCGGCATAGGTCTTATCTACCTTTTCGGCGTGAGAGAAAACTCTAAGATCCTGGATAATGCCCTTTATCTTGTTTATTCCTTCTTTTGTCTCAGATATTAGATTTGGCATGTCTTTGAGAAGAAATGAAAAATCCTCCTGCTCCTTTAGCCGGTCAAGCTCCTGGATCGCTGCCTCAACATCGCTAAGCCTGCCCTCCTTTAAAAGCAGGGCGTAGCGGTGATAGGCCTGCATTATTTGAAGTAAAGCTGATACGTATTTATCCAGCGTAGAAATGTTGCTCAAGACATAGCCCATGGGGTTATTTAATTCATGGGCGATACCGGCGACCAGCCGGCCCAGAGAAGCCATCTTTTCCGACTGAACCAAATGCACCTCGGTTGCCTTAAGCTTTATATATGCGTCATTTAAGCTGTTCTGGGTAAACAGGCGTTCTTCTTCAATCCCGATTGCGGAAGCCACAACTCTGATAAAATTTTTATCTTCTTCGCTGGGGATAAAATCTTTCTGATAGAGCACACACAACGAACCCACGTAATTACCGCAGCATCTAATCGCCTTACCGATATAAGTCATCAGCTGATAACGCGAGACATTCGAATCAGTCTGCGCATATGCAGTTTGAGGAAGATTGCGCACAATAAAAACTTCATCACTGCCTTTATTAATCACTTCATAACAGATATGGCCCTGCGGCTTATCCAGGGGGTTATAATCCGGCGGGGTATGCCATTGCCCTAAAGAATAAAGAAATTCACCTTGCAAGCGGTTATACAAAGCGTAATCAGCTTGCATAATCTCGCCGCAGACCTCGGTCAAGCGCTTGATATTTTCCGACGGCTCAGAGCCGAAATGCAAAAAACAATCATTAAGCCGAACCAATCTTTCTTCAAGCCTTTTGCGTTCATCTATTTCTACAACCAGTTTGTCGCAGGAAACAGTGGTTTTCTGCAAATTATCGGCCATGGCTTCAAAGGCCCTGGCCAAATCTCCTATTTCATCTTTTGTCTTTACACCTGATACGTCTATGTTGAAATTGCTGAGAGAGACATCAGCAACTGCCTTTTGCAGCAGGCCTAAGGATTTCAGGGAAAGCAAAATAATCGTGCCGATAAAGATAGCGGCACCTGCAGAAATAAGCAGGTAATATAAAATAAAACCTTTTATTTTAACAATCGGCAGCAAGACTTCATTCTTGTCATTATTCAGCAAGATAATCCAGTTTAAGCCTTTAAAATTCCTGAAGCCGTCTGAATGGACATAGGCAATAAAAGCCGGCCGGGTGGCTTTACCGTAGCCGGGCTCCATAAAATATCCGCTTGCCCCTTGGATACGCGATAAATAAGGATAACTTTCAAAAAACTTGTGGCCCAGCCCGTAAATAAACCGGCCTTTATGGTCAAGGATATGAAAACGCGCACCCCTGTATTTTAGTTTTGCCTCTGTCTCGTTGATTATGCCGATGGCTTCATCGATGTTCAGGGTTACCTTTACTGCGCCCAGAAAAACGCCGTTTTCATCATTGATACGTAAAGCAAAGTCCGTGGAGTAAATCCCCGAGCTTTCATCAAGCTCGACATCTCTAACATACAGGCCATTTTTCTTAGCTATCTGCCACCACTCTTCATCGGCTTGATTGTAATCTGTGGTCTTGCCGCTTTGGGCGATATTAACGCCATACTTATTAGTAACGAATATCTCCCCGAGGACCTGGTACTTATATTTTTTTTCATAGAAATTAATTAACTCCCTAAGGTTGCCGGATAAAGGGCTGTCAATCAAATCCCGCATAAAACCGGTTATTTCAGTTTTGGGCGCGGAAACCCATTCCTTATCCATTTCAGCTATGTAGGATTCTTTCAGAGACATACTATCAAATCTCTGGTTAGAGTCTTTAAGGGCTAAGATTAAATCCGGAGAGGTCTTGATAAAACTCTCAATGTATTCGATTTTATAATAAACATTGCGGTCAATATCATCCGAGGTTTTAGAAGCCAGGCCCAACAAATAAGCCCCTATGGATTTTTCCAGCTCATTTTGAGTGAAATAGATAGACAAAGTGCCTGCAGCAACCATCAGCAAAGAAACTATGGTAAACCCTAAGATTATCTTTGTCTTAATCTTCATTCTTGGTTAATCCTTGTTTTCCTTAAATGTTTTAAACCGGTATTTAACCTGGGAAGGCAAAAGGCCTTTTTCAAAATTCGCCAATGTCTCGGCTACCTTGTCCTTTAGCTCCTGCGGGTCAAACGGCTTCATAATATAGTCATCGGCTCCGGACTGGATCGCGGAAACTATATGCTCATCATCCACCATGGCCGTTACCATGATTACAGGTACGGTAGCGGTAAGCGGATTCTCCCTGAGCATCTTACATATCTGGATGCCGTTAATCCCAGGCATCATAATGTCCATAAGTACAAGGTCGGGTTTTAGAGAGTTGATTTTCTCTATCGCCTCCTTGCTGTTAGTGACTATTTCGGACTGGTACACCCCTGTCAAAGATAGTATGCGCTCAATAGCAGCGCAGATATTTTTTTCGTCATCAATTATTAATATCTTCTTAGCCGGCATTTTATGCTTTTGCCTCCTCTGTGGGTATCCTTATAATAAAGGTTGTGCCTTGCCCCAGTTTGCTGGTTACGTTTATTTCTCCTGCGTGTTTCTTGATAATCTCGCGGGCTATTGAAAGCCCTAATCCGGTACCCTTACCCGGATCCTTGGTAGTAAAAAAAGGCTCAAAAAGCCGCGATAAATTCTCCTGCGGGATGCCCACGCCAGTATCCGCAATTTCAATAAAGATATTTTTGTCCCTTTCGTAAGTCTTTATGGCGATGGTGCCGTGCTCTCCTATCGCGTCCACGGCATTAAAAATAAGGTTCATAAAAACCTGGCTTAATTGCTGGGGGTAACAGAGAATGCTGGGAAGCGCAGAAAATTCCTTGACCACATCCACCTTGTATTTAACCTCATTCCAGAGCACCCTTAAGGTGGATTCGATGCAGGCGTTAATATCAGCCGGGGTCTTGTCTAACTTTTCGGAGCGGGAAAAAACCTTAAGGTCCTGGATGATATTTTTCAGGCGCTGCACGCCCTCCCGGGTCTCCGACAAAAGATTGGGCACGTCTTTTAAAATAAATCCAAAGTCTAATTCTTCTTTCAGCTTATCCAGAGCCGCTTCTTGCGCTGCCGACTCTTCAGAGTTGCCTTCCCGCAACGCAGCACTCTGCTTATGATAGAGCTCCACAACTTTAGACATGGCTGAAATATAATTATCAATGGTAGTGACATTGCTCAAAACATAGCTTAGGGGATTATTCAACTCATGCGCAATAGCTGCCGTCATCCGCCCCAGAGAAGCCAGCTTCTCTGACTGAACCAGTTTGACCTGGGCTTCTCTAAGCTCATCAAAGGATGTCTTTAATTTTAGCTGCGCCTCTTTGCGCTCGGAAATTTCCTGAATAAGCTGTGCTTTATCCAAAATAGACTTTGATATCAACCGCGATATCTCTCCAAATTCATCTTTTTTATTTTTGAGGCCCGCCAATAAAGAATCTTTTTGAGTAAACAGGGCTTTTGATATCAAGTCCAAAGGTATATAAAACCAGCTCATGACAATCATAAGCAATATAATCCCTATAATCAAATAAATAGCTATTGTTACGATCAAATCTTCTTTATATGCGGTATTAAGCCAGGCAAGCCGAGCAGACTTGAATAAAACGTCAATCTTGCCAACTTGAGAATTATCCCAGCCATTTAAAGAATGGGATATCTTAATTGTGCCCGTATCCGGGCTAAACCTGCCTTGAGCCGAATCTGATTCTTTCTCTGCAAAATTTTTAGTTACTGTGCCTTCGATTAAATTTCCAAGTTCAGCGCAATAATCCTTGCTCCATAGCCGCCCGGCAAAAAAGTACCCCTGCGGGTCAGTCTTTCTTTCCGGATCGGCAGTAGCATGGATGGTGGCGGCGGCTATTTCCATGATACCCTGCCTGGTTTTAATAAAGAAGGTGCGAAAGCGCTCACGGACAAATAACTTAAGGATATCATCTCTGGATAGCGGTATCTCTTTAAGGCTGCCGTCATGAATATCGTTTACTGAATAAACCAGGGAATTATCCGTTTTGTAGATCCAAACGGCGTTTACTTTGAAAGTGGAGATTACAGTATCTATATTCTCCTGCGCCCATTTCTTATCCGGGTGCACATTGACAAAATTAACCATATCATCCCAGTATGTATAATCACGGGCTAGCGTTTCCAACGATTCTCTTTTAAGGCTTAAGATTTTATTAAAGGCTATTCCCTTTCTCTTGACTTCATCCTTGAACAACGAAAGTAGGATGCGCCTTTCAGAAAACTTCTCTATAACAAACCTTGTGGTAAAAATAGTTATGCCGATTAAAAATAAAACAATTAATTTTTTCCTAATATTCACTTAAAACTCCATTCTTTCCAGGCGCCTCAAGCCCCATCTTAAAGGCAGGATACAGCTTAATATGCTTAGCGAACCGACAATAACGCTTACCCATAAAATCCTGAAAAACACCAAGCCTTTGCCTAGCCAAAGCGCATATCCATGCAACAATAAGAAAGCCTCTGCTAAAATAATCAGGCCTACAAAACCTAAGCTTAAAACCAGAAGCAAGGTGCCGCCGAATCCTGAGATAATCACATTGGGGTTATCTTCTTTAAAGTTGGGAAAAGCCGCTCCCAGCCCCACCGAAAGCCCGGAGACTCCTAATGATACGAAAATTGCCGTGATTAAAGATACCCCTAAAAGCCAGCCTGAAACTCCTAACATTATACCAGAAAAGAACATCAAAAGCACGCTTATTGTTACCGAGACCGAAAAACTTAACAGCCACTTTTCAAAAAGCAATTCTTTTAACTTTAAGGGGGCTAAGCCTAAAACCCAGAAGCGCATACCCTCTAAGCTTATGGCCGGAAAAATAAAACGGATATTGAGCATCGCAGTGGTCAATGAAATTGAGCTTAAATTCAAGAGGCTGATGAGGTTCTTCCAGAAAATAATCTTGAGATTAAACGGCATGGTGCGCAAGTTCAGAATATAGACAAAGATAAAACCGAAAAATACGGCAAACTGCAGCCATTGCCGGGGGTCGCGAAAAAAAATCTTTATATCTTTCATCAGCATCGCCTGAAGCGGTTTCTTAAGAAACTTCAGGGATTCAATTATGCGGATCAAGAATTTAGATTTATAAACCCTGGCCTTAAAAGAAAGGCCACTCCTTATCCAGCCGGAATAATAAAACCTGCGCCCCAGGGAATCCAGGATCACCGCGCTAAAAAGAAAATTGCTGAGCAAAAGCAAAAGATAAAAAACCGCAACATCAATCTTGTTCTTTGCCAATCCCAAAGTAGCTAAAGTCAGCCAATAATTGGGCAAAAAGCTCAAATTTATCCAGTCAGTATGGCTTAAAATTTTGTTAAGTATCTGGTAAGGCAGGGCGGAAGATGCCTTTTGCAGATCGGTTGATCCGCGTAAATACTGAAAAGAAAAAACCAGGGCGATAACAATAATAACCGCCAGCCACCGGAAGAGGCGCTGCTTAGGAAAGAAACGCACCGCCAGGCAGATAAAGATTGTCCCAATTGCGGCGGCCAATAAAACAAACGGCAGGCTGAAAATAAAAGAAAAAAAGAAAAATAAAAAGCCTAATTTTTGCACATTGGCGTAAGCCAACAAAAGCGGCAGGACTAAGAACACTACTGACCAAGAAGAGATGAACGCGGATTCTATCGCCTTGTAGCTAAAAATAGAAACCTGCTCCACCGGCAAGGTAAGCAGGAAACTTACCTCCCGGGAGCGATAAAGGCCGGAATAGGCAGATATAGCGCTTGAGATGGCCAGCATAAAAAAGATCGCCGCAAATGCCAACCCCAGGATACGCTCGACGATCAAAAGCCCGACACCCGGAAACATGAGGAGAAAATGAAACCCGTAATAAAATAAAAAGTATGCCCCTATCCAAAAAATGAAAAGAAAAACAAAGATTACCGTAAGCTTCAAAAACGACTGCCTGCGGATACTTTTAAAAATATTTTTTAAAACCCGGGCTTGAGTTTTAAGCAGGATCTTGAGAGTTGAGGCTTGAGAAGGCATTGATTTGTATGACCTCGCGGGTTAACTTTAAGAAAACTTCTTCCAGATGGCCGTTGACGCCGCTTTGCTGCCTTAATGTTTCCATGGTCCCTAAGGCAATCAACCTGGATTGGTCAATAATCCCGATGCGGTCCGCAAGCTCCTCAGCTAAAGGCAGGGTATGCGTGGAAATAAATATCGCCATGCCTTCTTTAGACTTAGCTTTAAGTATATCCTTAACCAGCCGGCTGGAACGGGGGTCTAGACCCACCATCGGCTCATCGATGAGCATGACTTGCGGCTCATGGATAAGTGCGGCGCACATAATCAGCCTTTGCCGCATCCCGTGCGAGAAATCTTCGGTGAGATGATCGCGGTGGCTGCTTAATCCGAATAAATCCAGAAGTAGAGCGGCCTTTTTTTCTATATCGCGCGGGCTGAAATTATAAAGCCGGGCAACAAAATAGAGGAACTCAAAAGCAGTGAGCTTCTCATACAGATAAGGCACGTCCGGCACATAGCTTAATAATTGCCTGGCCTTTAGATAATCCCTGCCTGATACATCGTGGCCGCCGACAAGTATCCTGCCTTCGCTAGGCTTAAGCAGGCCTGCCATGAGTTTTATGGTCGTGGTTTTTCCCGCGGCATTCGGCCCCAAAAAAGCGAAAAGCTCTCCCTTGGGGATCTCCAGGGAAAGCTTATCTACGGCAGTAACCTGGCCGAATTTCTTAGTCAAATTCTGGATGCTGATCATTTATGCAATTTTTGTTCTATACTAGACGAATTAATTGACCCTGACGGCCAGAATCATCATCTTATCCTTAACCTTGGCCTGGTTAAAATGCAGGACATGCTTAAGGATGTCTTTGGCTAAATCCTGAGGGCTTAGATCTTCTGCCTGCGATATTGCGGATTTTACCTCTTCTATGCCAAAAAGTTCGCCGCTATTATTTCTTGCCCGGGTTATGCCGCTATTAAAAAATACCAGGATATCTGATGGCCCTAAAACTACTTCTTCCTGATGGAAAGAGGCGCCGTCGGATATACCCAGAGGCATAGTATCATCACTGCCAAGAATATGCAAATCTTTTTTGCCTGCGTTAAAACGGATAATCGGCTCAAACCCGGCGCTGATAAAACGCATTAACCTGAGCTTCGAATCCAACTCAAAACAGATCAGATTGATAAAAAGGTCTTTATAAGCCCCGCGCAAAAGTTGATTCAGGCTCTTGGCGGTTATCTCTAAAGAAGAATCCGTGGATTGCAGCCTGAAGACTTCAAATAGCTTCTGATAAAACAGCTCCGTGGCCTTGCCTTTGGAAAAGCTGTCGGCCATAATGATACGACAGCGTCCGTCTTTGTAGTCAATAAAATTGAAGTATACTTTGTTGTTGCTGAGCCTTTGGATGAAGCGCTGCTTAAACCCGAATTCAAAATTGCCTATCCTTTCCGGTATATCGGGAAAATAAGGCTCTATTTTTCTTATAAAAATACGTATGAGTAAAAATATCCCGATGATAGAAAAAATTAACAGGACAAGGGTGAGAAAATTTAACTTAAGCCCCCGGAATCTGATGGCGGATAAGTTCATCTGCAAAATGTTGCTTAAGGCCGCTGCCTGCACCCCTGCCTGCGCAGATACGCCAACAATACATATCTTATCTTTAAATATCCGCGAGGTGCGGCGGCTTAAGATAAATCTATGGATTTGTTCGGGGCTATAGGCGTTAAAGGCCTTGGTATAATCTTTGGGTAAATCTAGATAGGCGGTCACATTATCCGCCAGCGGCAATTTAAGTTTGGATGCAGGAATATTTAAATAACCCGTAGCTACCAGCAGGCTTAAAGCAGGATACAGGCGATTTTGATAATTAATGCTTAACGGCACCTCCAGTGATTCAGCCTTCTGCCGAAGATTAAGATGGCCTATGCCGCCGGCAACAGAAAATAAATCCGACCATAAGGGAACGCTTATTTTATCCGCGTTAAGCATTCCCTTGTCTTCCCAGACACTTACGGGGTCAAATAAAACGCTAAAATAGACATTGCCGGCGTTGCGGGAATTTTTAACCAACTCCTGATCTGCCCCCTGCGATGTGGCTTCCGGGCAGGCCATAGTAACTACGATTGCCCTGGACCTTAGAGAGGATAAATCCTGAATAACCTGAGCCAGGACTCTTCTTTTTTGCCAGGCCCATTCGCCTAATTTTGCTTCTTTGAGTTCGATAATGACTATCTCCTGATTTATATCTTTGGGTTTGGCAAATACAGGCGGCGATAAAAAAAACAATATCGAGCATACCGCTAATATGCGGATTGTGGTGAAATTTACCCGGGGTTTAAGTTTTACCTTTTCTTCCATAGCCAGCTGACAATCCTCTTGCGTTGTTCATCAAATTCCGCCACTTCCAACATAGATACGGCAGCAGGCTCCTCAACTTCTGTTTGGGCCTCTTTTAATTCAGCCTGCGCATCTTGGGCCTGTCCATATCCAATGATTTTATTCAGCCATAATCCTTTTTTACCTTCCGGGGTTAAGAAACATTTGTATTCTATTGTCTTAATACCTACGGGCTGAACACTTAAGTGTTGCTGCCTGAAATAATCGCCAAATTCTCTGGCGATAACGAATATCCCGGGCTTTTGGTTAAAATCAACCCCATAGGGATATAGCTTTCTTGCTATATCCCGGTTACGCAGCATCAAATCAAAATGCTTCAAAGCCAGCATCCAAATGCCCTCATCGGCCTGAATCGCAACCTCCATAATCATCGGCTGCCCTGAGTAGCTTGCCCCCAATATATCGATTTTTTCCAGGTCTTTGGATAATTCCACATTCCTATCAATGCACTTCAAGCCGTCTTCAATATCCTGGAATCTTTCTATAAGCATATCCAGAAGTTCTTTCTTATCCTCCAGGATTATTTCTTTCAGGATAACAATGTCCTTTTCCTGAACCCTGAATATTTCCTTCCCTTTTTTAGCGTGGATCAGATTGATGATCCGGGAACGGTCAAATCTGCTGATCTGGCTGAATTTAATACCGACCAGATTTTTATCCGAAAGCTCCTTGCTCCAGGCGACCTTGCCCTGGGTAAATATAGGCTCAAATTCACCGGGGAGGGAAATTTTTAAAGCCATTTCTTCGGGCAGCTCTTTTTGTTTATCCACCAGAAAACATACCCCGCTTTCAGATATGTCTTTGGCTTTGCCATTCTGCCCTAAGCCTTTTATATCCAAAGACTTATAGCTTAAGTCTAAGGCTAAATCCAGGCGCCGGTGCTTTCTTTTGTCTTCCATTTTTATACCTGCCTCTTTAACCTAATCCTGACAGACATCATTTATACAAGTTTAGCATATTTATCTTTAATTTTCTAATTAATTTGATGATTTCTACTTGTCTTTCAATGCCGCCTTCCAAAAACCGGATATGCAGGGCAGAAACCCCCTGTTGGCCCAGGGTAGGGTCAAGCTCTATCCACTTGCCCACGAATACCTTTGGCCAGCTATGATAGTAGAATCTGCCCTTGGAATAAACTAATCCTGTTACAATTTTAGCGGGTATGCCTGAGGCCCGAGCAAAAGCAACAAATAAATAGGCATGCTCATTGCAATCTCCCTCTTTATTTTCTAACACGCTGATAGCCGAAGGAAGCCCTAAAGAGGGGATCTTTTTTATTTTTTTAAATACCCAGTCAAAAATTTTTAAAGCGGCTTTCAGGCTATCCTTTTCTTCACCCACGATATCCCGGGCCTGCTGGATTATCTTCGGGGCATCAGATTGAATTAAAAATTCCGGCTTAAGAAACTTGCCTAAATCTAAAGCCCGGATAGGCAAGGCCAGAGGGACAAAGCCGGTTAGCTCTTCCCTGTTTATTATTGCGACGGTACGCTGCGCGGAAGAAAAAACAACTTTTTGCCGGGGGCCGGAAAAATCAAAGGCCCGCAAATCTACCCCTTTAAGCTCTAATTTAATACCTTTTAACTCCTGCGGCACGCCTATAATCAGATTAGAGGGTATAGATACCGAAGTCAAAATGTCTTTACCTGATGCATCGGCTGCTGGCATATCCGTGGCTTTGCCTTGAGGCTCTCTGATAATAACCAGGCCCAGCGGGCTTTCCTGCTTCAGGATTTTTCCATCCTGGTCAACCCAGGTTTTAACGGTTATGCCTTGATAGGAAATTTCTAGCACAAAAACATCTAAACGCTTATTATCCATAAAATATTTTTCTTTACCTAAAAAATTTATGCTGGCGGTGGAGATACTTAAAGTAAGCGGATCAAAGATCTTGACTGACCGGGACTTAGTTTTGAGCAGCGACTGCAGAAATAAGGAAGGGTTGAGGTTAGAAAAAAGAGCTACGTCCCGGTCAATGACCATCTCCTGGGTAGTTGCGTCAGGCGGATTAGACAGGGTAAGGTATATTTTATCATCTTGCAGGCGGCCCTTGACATTCATTATATAATCGCCGGATTTAAGGCTAAACTGCAGCGCCTGTAAACGTAAGCCCTCATCCAGAAAGGCATTGCCGTTTATTTCTATGGACTTAAGTTCCCCCAAAACAGGAGCGCTCAAAAAAGTATTATGATAAACAGCATATCCGCCAAGCCCATTGCTATCCTTGCTTAAATCCTTTAAAATAGTGTTGGAATAACCGATCTTGCGCTGATTGTAATAGATGCCCATCCAGTCTTCTCTAAAAGGGATTACGGCGGGAGTTTGGACAGGCTGAGCCGGCGCAAGGGCATAATATCTGGCAACAACCTCTTTTTTGATTAAAAGGACGGCCATCACCAGCCAGAAAATAAATACGCCGAGCTTAATGGTTAGACGCATCTCTAGAATGCTGCGTTGTTTAAGAAGGCTGATAAAGAATAGATTAGCTAAAGCCTATTTTTTCTTGGCTTCCAGTTCTAAAGAAATACGCTGCCAGCGAATGGCTTCGGCTACATCGCCTAAATCAATATAGAATTGGCTCAAGCTTGCGGCTGAACGACGGAAGTATTCGTTCTCTGAAACAAGCATCACGAAATATTCGGGGTCGATGTCCAAAGGATAACACTGCCCTTTTCTGATACGCAAGAGATTAAAATTACTGAATTTTTTAAACAAGAGATTCAGCTCTTCCTGCTTGTTTAAAACAACAAGGCCCCTGGCTAGATAGCTCATCACATCCAGCTGATAGGGATTTTTGGCTAATACCATCTGCCAATTTTGTATCGCCTCATCTATAAGCCCCTCCAGCCAAAGCAGCTGAGCCAGGGAATTGCGCACGTAAAAAATATCGCCTGATTTTAAGGACTCTTCATAGATGCCTTGCGCCGCTGAAATATTCTTTCTCTTCTCGGCGACCTTGGCCTTCAGCAGGTTAATAAGCAGCCCTATCCCTGAAGTTTTTGATTGCTGGAATTTAAGGCTATCCCACATATTCTCTGCCTTATCCAGCCAGCCTTTAGCATAATAAAGACAGCCTAAGGAAATTTTAGCGTTGTAATCCTGAGGTTTATCGCGCAGGCGCTTTTCTAATGTTAAGATCAGAGTATTTATCTTAACCTGCTTATTTATGTGCGAACTCATTTCGCCATACTGGTCGGATTTTTTATAGTAATAATTTGCTTTTTTAAGGCGGTTGGCCTCATCCTCTAAAAGGGCCCTCTGATAATATTTCTTGAATTTAAGGCTTTTGTTTTCCTGGATACGATAGGTAATATAATACCTGAGCAGGTAAAAAAGATCGTTCTTGAAGGCGATCTTTTCAGAAACTGAAGGCGGATTCAGGATATATTTTATTTCCAGGAGCCTTCCCTGCACAAAGGCATCGGCGGGGTTTATCTTAAGCGCCTTTTCGAAATAGTCTTGCGCATCATCCCAATTCTGCGCTTTAAATAATTCATCGGCTTTTTGAACCAAGGAAACATACTCTCTCTGGGAATTTATCTGAAGCCTCTTGGCATGGTCAATGAGGATCTGGATCTTATTCAAATCCTCTAGCAGGACAAACCCTTGAGCCTTTTTCCATTCGACAATTGCCCGGAAGTATTCCTCTTTCTTAAAAAAATCTTCGCCGCTAAGCAGGTATTCGCGGGCTACAACCGGAATATTTTGCAGGATCTTTGAGACTGCGGACTCAAAATTAGAGGCGTTAATTTCACGGGATTCAGAAGCAGGCAGGTCATGAAGGGTCATTTTGCCCCGGGCCTGCGTGATTAGAATAGTGGCCTCTCTGTGAAAAAGGTCAAATACAAACACCTTGCCATATTCCTCGATGGCTTCGTTATAAAGCCCTCTATCCGCCAATGCCTTTCCCCTATTTAGATACCCCTTAATCAAACGTGGAGCTGCCTTATTTATTTCTTTTTGAATTTTTTTGAAATATTCCGTATCGGAATGCTCGTTTATCAATTTCGTATAACCCGTAAGGAATGATGCGTTATAATATTCCTCCCGGGAAACCATTTCATGAAGCTGGCGGTAAATGTCTCTGACCGGCGCATCTTTAAACTGGCGCCCATAGAGATGATTGACCAGGGCTGCCAAGCCAATAACTATGGCCAGGCTTACCCCAAGTATCATCGATGAGGCCGGTAAGGCATAGTTTTTTTCGACAAAATCCGAAGGCTTAAATCTCTGGTGGTAGGGGCGGACAAAAGACATGGGGTCAGTAAGGCTGACCAGGTCCATCATTTGTTTTTGCAATCGCACATTCTGGTCTAAGGGGACAAGCTTGATCAGCTCGTTTAAATAACCCGCCGCATCTTTATAGTGCTCTTCCTTAAGGCAGGCTTCAACTTTAAGATGCAGGTCCTCAATAACCTTAAGTTTATCTTCGGCATCTTTTTTTAATTTTTGCGCTTCCTGATGAGAGCTATCCATCCCTAAAAGTTTGGTTAGCTCTTCGGATGCCTTTGAAAAATCATTATTGACCAGGTAATCTTTGGCGGAAATCAGGTGTTTCTGGATCTTCTCCCGGCAGGAAATACAAAAATCTTCTTCTAAGGCGACCGCGCTTGTTTTACAGCCCTTGCAGACCATATTTTACACGCCGCTTTGCCTAAACAACGCGATCATGTTCCACATAGGCATGAATATAGCTAAAGCCATACCTAATACCACCACACCCAGAACCGCAGTCATCAGCGGCTCGATCATCGTGGTCAGGTTTTGCACCGAGGTACGCACTTCCAGGTCATAATAATCGGATACCGCTTGCAACATGTCAGAGATAGCTCCGGTTTTTTCTCCGATGGCGATCATATGCCCTACCAGGGGAGGAAAAATCTTACTGTTCAATATGGAGCCGGCGATGCCCCGGCCGTCAGCTACGCTATGGCGCATAAGCTCTATCTCCTTGGCGATGACCACGTTGCCAATAGTAGTAGAGACGATTTCCAGGGTCTTTAAAATAGGCAGTCCGGATTCATTCAAAACATTGAGCATGTTGGTAAACCTTAACATCGCCACCTTAGTAAAAAGTTTCCCGAACACGGGCAATCTTAACATCAGCGTATCATACTGCCACCTGCCTTGCTGCGTATTGATATAGCGCTTAAAAAGAAAAACCAGGCCGGCAATCGCCGGCAGCGCAATATACCACCACTTGGTGATAATCTGATTTGCCAAAATCATAACCTGGGTAGGCAGAGGTAACGCGGCATTGAATCTTGAATACATGGTCGCAAATTTGGGGATAACAAAAACTATCAGAAAGAACGATGCCGCGGTCATGGCCACGACAGTCATAATGGGATAACGCATCGCGGTCTTGACGTTGGTATCAATCTGCATATCCCGCTCCATCATCTCGGCCAAACGCAATAAAATCTTATCCAGGACACCGCCGGCTTCACCGGCGACTACCGAATTAACATATAGCTCAGAAAATATCAAAGGGTATTTATCAATCGCCTGAGAAAGGCTGGCGCCCCCTTCAATATCGGCGATGATCTTTTTCAAAACCCCGCTAAACACCGGGTTCTCCGCCTGTTCTGACAAGGCCTGAAGCCCGGTGAGAATAGGTACACCGCTCTTAATAATGGTGGCGAACTGCCGCGTAAATGCCACCAGATGCTGCGCGCCTACTTTTTCTTTTGCTTTAAAGATTCCGCCCAAGCCGCCGGCAGCGGTACCCTGGTCCAGGGCGATAGAAAGAGGCAGAAAGCCCATGCCGTCTAAGCGCTGCGAGGCCTCGGCTTCGGTTTCAGCTACCAATATACCGGTAACTTCTTTTCCGTTGGGGTCCCTGGCTTTATATTTATAGCTCGGCATAAAAATGCTCCTTTTTCTTAAACGCTAAAATCTGCCACTGCCTGCTGGACTATTTGCTTATCCACCGCTGCCGCTTTCTTGCCAAATCCGGAGAGCAGAGACAAATCGCAGATACGGTTTATGCGCCGGGGGATCCCGGCTGAATTTTCATAGATAAATTTTATCGCCTCGGCAGTAAATATAGATTCGCTGCCGCCGGCGACTTTCAGGCGGTGCTTGATATATTTTTCCGTATCCTCAGGGCCAAACTTATCCAGATGGCAGCGGATAGCAATTCTCTGCTCTAGCTGTTTAAGGTTGGAAACCTTATCCTTTAGTTCCGGCTGGCCGCAAAGAATAAGCGTCAGCAAAAAGCGGTCTTCGAGCTGAAAATTAAGCAAAAGTCTCAATTCCTCAAATATCCGGTCATCCTGAATCACATGCGCTTCATCAATAAAAACTACCGTCTCGCGTCCGTCGCGCATATTATCAATCAAGACATTGTGCAAGATCTCCAAAAGCGGGTCCGCCATGATCTCGCCGGCCTTAGCCGGCAGGTCCACTGATTTGAGGCTGCGCACGATTGACCTTAAAAGCTCGATATAGCTTACCTGAGGGTTGGTAATAAAAGCTGCCTTATATTTATCCCCCAGATCCTTTAATATGGCTCTTCCTAAGAGTGTCTTGCCGCAGCCAAAGGTTCCGGTAAGCATGCCGGCCCCCATCCTCTCAACAATGCAATAAGTAAGCTTCATCAGCGCGTCTTCGTGCTCGCCGGAAAGATAGAGAAAACGCGGGTCAGGGGTATTATTAAACGGCTTTTCGTTAAGCTTCCAGTGTTTCTCGTACATCTTTTTAAGGCTGTGCTTTAGGTTTTCTTGGTCAGCCAGCTGGCGATTCTTTTCTCGTAGTCATCGACATCAGCCGGCCTTATTTTAACTTCAGCCTTCTGGGCTTCCTGAACGGGTTGCGATGCGGAAGATATTACCCTCTCTACCTGCATCGCCATATCCGTCGGCGGCTTGATCTCCACCTTATCTTCGGTGGCCCGGGAAACTTCTTCCCAGGTGGTCAAGCCAGCTAAAACTTTATCCAAACCGTCTTCGCGCAAAAGCCGCATGCCTTTTTCAACCGCCTTATCGCGAAGCAAAACGGTAGATACCCCCTGCAAGATCATTTCCCTTAATTCATCATCGATCATCATTAATTCATAAATTCCGGAACGCCCCCGGTAACCTGTTCCTTTGCAACTCGCGCAACCCTTGCCTTGATAAAATTTTAGAGTACCTTTAACTTTCAGGTTTAATTTCTTGACCAGGGTCGGCGAAGGGTCATAAGCCTCTTTGCACTCGGGGCAAATCAGGCGCACCAGGCGTTGAGCCATCATGCCGATAGCCGAAGCCGAAATAAGAAAAGGCTCCACTCCCATATTAACCAAGCGCGTAACCGCAGAAGCTGCGTCATTGGTATGCAGGGTAGAAAATACCAAATGGCCGGTCAAGGCTGCCTGTATGGCAATGACTGCAGTCTCTAGGTCTCGGATTTCACCGACCATGATTACATCCGGGTCCTGCCTTAAAATAAAACGCAGGCCATTGGCAAAGGTCAGCCCTGCCTTAGGGTTAACCTGGGTCTGGCGGATAAGGCCCAAACGGTACTCTACGGGATCCTCAATGGTGATGATATTGCGATCAATGGAATTAATGCGCATCAGCGAAGAATAAAGCGTAGTGGTTTTACCGGAACCGGTAGGCCCGGTGCTTAAGATTATCCCATAGGGCCTTAAAATCAAATCTTCATACTTCTTTAAAAGCTCCGGGCTAAATCCCATCTTCTCCAAACCCACCAAAACCCCTGAGGTATCCAAAAGACGTATAACTACATTTTCTCCCGCTACCGTGGGAAAACTGGAAACGCGCATATCCACAAGGTGGTTGTCGGTAGTGATTTGGAAATGGCCGTCTTGAGGCAGGCGGCTCTCGGCAATATCCATGCCGCACAAAATCTTGATGCGGGAAATTATGGGCAGCTCCAGATGTTTAGGCGGAGACGGTATTTCATGCAAAACACCGTCAATGCGGAAACGGATGCGCAGGAATTTTTCGTCGGGCTCAATATGAATATCGCTGGCCCTGTCATGCACAGCCTGAGTGATAATCAAGTCCACCAGTTTTGCCACCGGAGACTCTTTGGATGTCTCGGCCAACATAGAAGCGCCAGGCTTTAATGAAACTTCGCCCATCTTCTCGGCTAATTCAGCGGATACGTCTTTCTTTCCGTAAAATTTGTCCAGCGCGCGCTTGATTTCATCCTCCGGGGCATACACGCATTCTGCCAATAAACCGCTAGAAGCGCCCAACTGGTCAAGCATCATTAGATTTAAAGGATCGGTGGTGGCAATGGTCAGTGAATTTCTCAGCTTAAAAAGCGGGATGATAGTGTATTTGCGGCACAGCTCTTCCGAGACAATCTCTTTGACTTGCGGATCGATGATGTAATTATCCAGGTCAATATAGATAACGCCTTTGCCCTGGGCGTCGATATTATATATTTCATCCTTAGCGACCAGATTCATATCCGAGACAACCTGCAGAAAAGGGACCCGCCTTTTATCCACCTCTGACTGAGCCACCTTTATCTGCTCGGGGCTTAATAACCCTTCGTCAACTAAGGCCTGGATTAATTCCTGGTCTTTCATAAGACATCCTTATATTTTCAGATACAACTTAACCTTTTCTAAAATAGCGGCGTTATTAAAACGGGAAATTAGTTCTTCCGCGCCGACTTCCTTGGATAAAGACGCGCTCTGTTCATCGATATGATGGGCGAGTAAAATCACCGGGATCATTTGATAGCGCTTGTCAAATTTTAAGAGCCGGGATAATTTATAACCGTCTATGGAAGCCAGGCTATCTTCAATGATAACCAAATCGGGATGTTGACGGCGCACTTTCTTTAAAGCATCCTGCCCGTCGGAACAAGCGATGACCTCAACGCCGATCAAAAGCTCTTTTAGGCGCTTGCCGATTGCATCTAAAAATAATGTGTCGGTATCAACGATAAGGATTTTTTTGTTGAGGGTGGTCATTTTTTGGCCTTAGGTCTACACCTCAATAAGGCTGCTTTAAGGTCTTTCTCCAGATAATCCGCAAGGCTTTTGGCTTGCTCAAGCCTTGCGCTTAAGTATTTATTTGCGTTTTCTGAATTTTGCAGAGATTCCTGAGTGGACTTAAGAGAGAAACGTTCCTGCTCTAAGTCTGCCTCTAAAGATTTAACTGATTCCTGCAAATCTTTTTTTTCTTTGGCCAGGCTGCTTCTTTGCGCTTCCATAACTTTAAGGTTGCCTTCTATGTTTAACCGGGCCTGCCTTTCTCTCTTAAGGTCACTGCGCAGGCTGCCCAGGCTTGAGATTAGCTTTAAGTTTAAAAAAAGCGCTGCCAACAAAAGTGCCGTTATTAATAAAACATTTTTATTCACCTTAATCCCTAACATATTGAAAACCTCCCTGGTGCGAATTTGAGCACCTTAAGTTTTGGTTTAGCGAAATCCTTGATCGAACGCGAGTGAGATCAA
>CAYHNY010000003.1:0-29428 GCA_964358115.1 uncultured Planctomycetales bacterium
AAGTGCGAATTTGAGCACCTTAAGTTTTGGTCTAGCGAAATCCTTGATCGAACGTAAGTGAGATCAAGGATCTAGAGCACCTTAAGTTTTGATTTAGCGAAATACTTGCTTGCTGCGCAAGCAAGTATAATACCGCTTAAGTATGCCGCCTTATCTTTAATATTTTCGAAGTGCTTAGTTGTTGGTACAAACATTACACATAACTTACGCCTGTCTGCCGGTAAATAGTAATTAATCAATACTTAGATCGTGCCCTAATTTCTCTTTTTTGGTCTTAAGGTAATTATAATTCTCCGGGCCGGGTTTAATCTGCAGGGGAACCCTCTCTATTACCTTAAGCCCATACCCATCAAGCCCAACGATTTTACGCGGGTTGTTAGTCAGAAGTTTGATCTTTTGCAACCCCAGGTCGGCTAAAATCTGGGCCCCAATACCGTAATCGCGCAGATCCGGCTGATAACCCAGGGCGGCATTAGCCTCAACCGTATCCATGCCTTTATCCTGCAGGTTATAGGCACGGATCTTATCCACCAGGCCTATGCCGCGGCCTTCCTGGCTCATATAAAGGATAACCCCCTTTTTTTCTTCTTCGATAATCCGCATGGCTTCTTTCAGCTGCTTGCCGCAATCGCAGCGCAAAGAACTAAACACGTCTCCGGTTAAGCACTCTGAATGCACCCGTACCATGGTCGGCTCGCTGTCTAACTTGCCCATAGTAAGGGCGATGTGCACCTTATTGTTGGTTAGATCACGATAAAGAAGCAGATTATAAGTACCAAAATCACTGGGAAGCATAGCCTGAGAAATTTTCTCAATCAGTTTTTCCGAACGCCGGCGGTACTCAATGAGGTCTTTAATGGAGCAAATCTTTAAATTGTGTCTCCGGGAAAATTCAATCAGCTGAGGAAGCCTGGCCATAGTCCCGTCATCATTCATGATCTCGCAAATTACGCCTGCCGGATAAAGTCCGCTTAAATTCATCAAATCCACGGTAGCCTCCGTATGCCCTGCCCGGACCAACACCCCGCCTTTCAATGCCTTTAACGGAAAGATATGCCCGGGGCGGATAAGGTCTTCGGGGTTAGCCTGCGGATTAATCAATGTTTCTATGGTATGGCTGCGGTCATAAGCGGATATGCCGGTAGTAATACCTCTGGCAGCATCAACCGAAATCATCCAGGAGGTCGAATATGGGTCTTTCTGATTGGAGAAGCGCAGCTGGTCTAACATAGGCTGTAAATTTAGCTGCTCCAGCCTTTCTTCTCCCATGGGCACGCAAATCAGGCCGCGGCCTTCTTTAGCCATAAAATTAATGTCCTGCGGTTTAACCGAAGAAGCGGCCATCAGCAGGTCGCCTTCATTCTCGCGTTCTTCGTCGTCAACTACGATGACTATGCGGCCGAGTTTTAAATCGTTGATAATTTCCGGGATATTATTTAACATCTTATGGCTCCCATAAAGTAAATGCCCGAAGATGATCTCCGGGCAAAGCGAGGTATCAATCTTCTCCCCTCTGGACTTTACCATCGGCTCTGGAATCTACCAGATCTGCCACGCACATGACTGGAGACACCCAGCGCTTAATTGGAATTGCGCTGGTGCTTATGCTCGTGCGGAGCTCGCGGGCTAAAACCGCCGGTCAGGATTTACACCTTGCCCCGAAGATTAATCTGGATATATTTTAACAGAAAAATTGTTGTTGTCAACAGATTTAAACTAACCTATAATGTTAACTATGCAACTTATTATTCAACAAATACATAAGCTCCTGTTGAAAAAACAAAAAACTCTGGCGGTAGCTGAATCCTGCACGGGTGGGCTCCTTTCTTATCTTCTCACTTCCCTATCCGGTAGCTCAGAATATTTTGTTTTAGGCCTGGTACTATATAACAACCTGGCTAAAAGTTCTCTCTTAGGCATCCCCGCCTGCCTTATCGAACAAAAAGGAACAGTCTCCGGTCCAATAGCCGTGCTATTGGCTGAAAGAGTAAGGAAATTAGCCAAAACTGATTTTGGCATAGGCATAACCGGCATTGCCGGCCCTACGGGTGCTAAACCCAATAAACCGGTGGGGATGGTCTTTATCGCTGTGGATAGCAAAAAACAAAAATCGTGCCATAAATTTCACTTCTCAGGCAGCCGCTCTGAAATAAGGAAAACCGCAGCATTAAAAGCATTACAATTATTAAAACCGCTAATAAAATAAAGTGATCCCGGCTTAAATCTCAACCTTCTTTAAAAATGCGAAGCTTTATCGCTATTGAATTATCCGAAGAGTTAAAAGAAACTTTGCACCGCATCCAGGAGAAGCTGAAATCCTCGGGAGCCGATGTAAAATGGGTTGAGCCCAAGAATATACACCTGACTCTTAAGTTTCTGGGAGAAATCAACGATAAAGAGCTGCCTAAAATCATCTGCGCCCTGCAGGATATCGCCAGGCATTCGAAAGGCTTTCTACTGCGGTTTTCTTCTTTGGGGGCTTTTCCAACGATAAGTTTTCCCAGGATAATCTGGGCAGGAATCGACAAGGGTGAATCAGAAACTAAAATATTAGCAAATCAAGTGGAAGAAAGGCTTATAAAAATAGGGCTGCCGAAAGAAAAACGCCCTTTCTCTTCTCATATCACCATTGGCCGGACCAGGTCAAATCTAGGCAGGGATAAATTGGTTGCAGGTTTAAATAGCCTGATGAATGGCTTTAAAGGTTTGCCCCAAGAATTACTCGTAAATAAAATTACGCTCTTTAAAAGTACGCTAACTCCACAGGGCCCGCTCTACGAAGCGCTGAAAGAAATAAGCCTGACCACAAGTTGAAGCACTATATTGGTGTACAACCCCGCCACAATATCATCCACCATCACACCGGCAGAACCCTTTAAATCTTGCAGCCTGTCTGCGGGATAAGGCTTAACCGTATCCAGCAGGCGAAAGACAAAAAAAGCTGCCAGCACCAGTTTAAAATCATGCGGGATAAAGGCCAGGCTTAAAAGCATGCCGGAAACCTCATCGATGACTATTGCCCGGTGGTCTTTTTTGGCAAAGAGCCTCTCGGCGGATCCGCAGATTAAAAATCCTAATATGGTTAAAAACAGGGTAACTGCCGTATAAATAAAAAAGTTATCTTTGATAAAATAAAACAGGACTAAAGCTGCAGCGCTGGCAAATGTCCCGGGTATAAAAGGCAGGTAGCCGATATAAAAAAATGTACTTAAGGCCTTAATGATAAACTTAAGCATCTAATTTTTAGTTTACAGCTTGGTGATAATCTTGCGGTTTCCCCAGAGGTAGGATATGCCGGAATAAAGGGTCATGCCGACGGTCACCAGCATCAGTGAAAAAATCCCCCGGCGAAAGAAGCTATCCCAATCCGGATTCCAGATGAAGAAGCGCTTCATGATCTCCTGAAAGACGATAAAACCCAGGATGAGAAATATCACAGCCATCTGGGAAAACGTTTTATGTTTTCCGGCCTTGCTGGCGGAGAGAACCTTTCCTTTATTCAGCGCGAATAATCTTAAAGAGGTGATTAATATCTCCCGCGAAATAATTACCATAAACATCCATACATTAATGATCCTTAACTGCAGGAATGCCGCAAATGCCGATAAGACCAGGATTTTATCGGCGATAGGGTCCATAAGTTTTCCGAAATCCGTGACCATATTTCTCTTTTTAGCGATATGCCCGTCAAAAAAATCGGATAATGCCGCCAGGGTAAATATAATAAAGCTGACCAGCTTGGTCCACCAAATGGTTTCCCACCAGACCAAGAATAGTATAAATATTATGGTTAAGACTATCCTGAGCATTGTGATGCGATTTGCAATATTCATCTTTCTGCCTCGCCTATCAGGTCGTAATCTAAACTCGATGTGATCCTTACTTTAACAAAATCCCCCGGTTTAAGTTTGGCCTGAGAACGCACATATACGCTGCCGTCTACTTCCGGGGCATCATATTCGGTCCTTCCTAAATAAGAATCTTTTTCTCTTTCATCAATTAAAACATCAAGCGTTCTGCCGATAAGCCTGTGGTTGAGCTCCTGCGCAATAAACCTTTGCGCCGACATAACCGCATCCAGCCGCTGTAGCTTTATGCGCTTAGGAACCTGCCCGGGGAAATTATAAGCCGGCGTCTCTTCTTCGCGGGAATAGATAAAGGCGCCAAGCCTGTCTATCTTTACGCCCTTTATAAACCTAAGCAATTCTTCAAATTCTTTTTCTGTCTCCGAGGGAAAACCTACGATTAACGAAGTGCGTATCGCTACACCGGGTATGGTCTTTCTGGCCTTATCGATTGTTTTTAAGATATCTTTTTTGGCGGTATTGCGCCGCATCAATTTTAAGATACGGCTATTGATGTGCTGGATGGGCAAGTCAACATATTTGCAGATATTCGGGGAATCCTTGATAACTTTTAATAAATCATCGATTACCTGCCCCGGATAAAGATATAACAGGCGCAGCCATCCTATATGTTTGGCTTTTTTGGTTATCTTCTTTAAAAGCTGCGGCAACTTCCTTGCGCCATACAGGTCCAAACCGTATCCGGTGATATCCTGGCCGATAATGTTTAACTCCGAGATCCTCTCATTATCAAACCCCTCTACTTTTTTAAGGACAGACCGGGTATCCAGGCTTTTGAATTTACCCTTTATTTTGGGAATAATGCAATAGCTGCAGTTATTCACGCAGCCTTCGCAGATCTTTAGATAAGCGTAGTGCGCCGGGGTAATCGCAAAACGGCTGCGGCTATGATTTAAAGAAGGGCTTCCCAAAAAGGCATCCACCTCAGGCAGTTTTTTCCTTAAGGCATCCTTATAACGCTGGGATAAACAGCCGCAGACAATTATTTTTTTTAGCCTGCCTTCTTTTTTCAAGGCCACCAAATCCAGAATAGCATCGATAGATTCGGTTTTGGCATCTTCGATGAAGGCGCAGGTATTGACGATGCCTATATCTGCCTGGGCCATATCCACAATCCGGTACCCCTTTTTAAGGAGCCTGCCTAGCATATGTTCTGAATCCACCAAGTTCCTGGGGCAACCCAGACTTAAGATTCCTACCCTATGTTTGTCCGCCGTCATCGCTGCACCACCAAACCGGTCTTAGTAATCAGGATATCATTGATAACCTGCCCTTTTCTACCGAGCGAGGTAATAACCTGGCCGTTGACATTCAAATTTACCGCTGCGGCATTGCCTAAGTATAAATTAATCTTTTCCTTTGCCTGCCAGCTATCCGACCTGCCTTTTTTTAATATCCCATGGTAGAGAAGCTTGCCGTCGCTTTTTACCTTTACCCAGCAATTTTCTCTGGCGCTTATGGTTAATCTCACCCCGGATATGGTATTGCCAAAACTGGACTGGAGTATCTGGGACTTAGGAATAACATTGGCCACCTGCGGCTTCTGGATGCGGCTGAAAGAAATACTTTTGCCAGGCCTGCCTTGCGATAAAGTTGTAGGCTTAGCCCTGCCATTTTTATTGTTTTTAAGTTTATGCATAATGGCCTTACCCGCAAGCAAGATGCCCGCCAAAAACAAAAAACTTAAAAAGATAATAATAGAAATCTGAATCTTGCGCGATGGCTTTAAAGAACCCAGTTTTGCCGATGCTGACTGGACAAAAGACACAGGCTTAGCCTTGGCTTCAGAAATTCCCTCATGCTTAACTGTCGTCCTGGATTCTTTATACCCGGGAAGATACTCTTTAGAATCCAGGCCTAAAAATTTACAGTAGATCTTAATAAAACCGCTTAAATATATCGGGCTTAGATCTACGACGCTGCCTTCCTCTATGGCCTTTAGCACATTCAAATGGATCTTGGTCTTTTTGCTTACTTCTTCTAAGCTAAAGCCTTTTTCCAGGCGTATCTTTTTTAACTTCGCACCGATCAATTCCATAGTTTTCTAAGTTTTCCCCTCTTCTTTGCGCAGCGTATTTTCCCTGAGCCAGGCTTCCCGGTCTACCAGCAATCTGCGCGGCTTACTGCCTTCGAAGGACCCGACCAGGCCATCTTGTTCCATCATGTCAATAATCCGCGCTGCCCGGGTATAGCCTAAGCGCAGGCGCCTCTGCAAAATGGAAACCGAAGCCTGATTGCTCTCAATAATTACTCTGGCTGCCTCTTCATAAAGTTCGTCTTTCTCGCCGTTAGCCACCCCGGATTTCTGCTGCCCTTTAAGTATCTCTTCGTCGTAAACCGGCTCAGCCTGAGCCTTGATAAAATCTACCACCGCTTCAATTTCCTTATCGCCGACCAGCGTACCCTGAGCCCGGACAAGTTTAGCCTCGCCCGGCCTTAAAAAAAGCATATCGCCTTTTCCTAAAAGTTTATCTGCGCCGTTCATGTCTAAAACGGTGCGCGAATCTACCTTCGAAGCTACCTTAAAGGAAATGCGGGAAGGAAAATTGGCCTTGATGATTCCGGTGACCACGTCTACCGACGGCCTCTGCGTAGCTAAAATAAGGTGTATGCCTACGGCGCGTGAAAGCTGGGCTAACCGGGTAATCGCGCTCTCAATCTGATCGCGGGAGACCATCATCAAATCCGCCAGCTCATCGATAACTACCACAATATAGGACATTTTTTCTTCCTGTTTGGTATTGTAGGATTCGATATTGCGCACGCCGGCTTCGGCTAAAAGCTGATAGCGTTGCTCCATTTCTATCACCACCCAGCCCAAGGCCACGGATGCCTTCTTGGCATCGGTAACTACCGGGCATAAAAGATGCGGCAGGCCGTTAAAGGGCATCAATTCCACCATTTTAGGGTCAATCATTAAAAGTTTTAAATCCTGGGGGGAAAATTTAAAAAGTAAAGATAAAATCAGGCTGTTGACGCATACGGTCTTGCCTGAACCGGTAGTGCCGGCGATCAAAAGATGCGGCATGTCCCCCAGGTCTGTGACTACCGGATGCCCGGCAATATCTTTGCCTAAAGCCAAGGCTAATTTTGAATTCGATTCCTGGAATTCTTTGGAGGTAAGGACCTCCTGCAAATAAACCAGGCTGCTTTGAATATTGGGGATCTCCACCCCCACCCTGGCCTTACCCGGGATGGGTGCCACAATACGGACGGATTGCGCCTTCATCGCTAACGCTATATCATCGCCAAGGGCGACAATACGGTTAAGCTTGACTCCCGGGGCAGGCTCAAGCTCATAACGGGTAATCACCGGGCCGCGCTCAATATCAGTGACTTTAACCGCGATACCAAAGTCCCCCAGAGTCTCCTCAAGGATCTTAGCGTTGTTGGCCAAGTCCTCCTTGATTTGCCTGGCCTCAACCGGAGGAGGAGCCTCCAACAAATCCAAAGACGGCAGATGGTAATCGCCTATTTTTAATTCCCGGCGCTCGATTTTTGGCTCAGGCGTCTCCGGAGCTTTGGTTTTGATCTGAATTTTAGGCTTGGCTTGCGCTGCCTCTTGAGAAGGCGGGCCTTTCGGAATAACTATATTTGGCTTAGCTCCCAAAGCCAAGGATTGAGGCTGGCGTTGGCTTTCTAAATCCTGCTTCTTAAATGCAGCAGGCCTTGGTTTTATTTTTAATTTTAATACCGGTTTAAAAGCCGATTTCATCCGGTCAAATAACTGCGAAAAAAATGCGGAGATCAAGGCTTCGGTAATTAAAGCCAGGGATAGAGTAACCAGGGTAATAAAAACAATGTAGCCTCCCAGGCGGCCAAAGTAATTACTCACAAAATTTGAGATCAAAAATCCCAAAGAACCGCCGCGGGAAAAAGCTATATATTCGTTATTTAAACTGAGCGCCGTAATTGAGCCGACGGAAAACAACAACACCAACACTGCGATGATCTTAGGCAGGCGCAAATCCAAGGCTTCATTTTTAAACCACCTAAACCCTAGAAAAAATATGGACAACGGTATAACATAGCTTGCCCAGCCAAAAAGAAACAATAATCCTCCGGCTAAATATGCCCCGAATGTGCGAATTAGATTTTTAGGCGGGATATTAGGATGCGAGGTGTAAAAAGAAAGGTCAAAGGGGGTAAATGAAACTAAGCTCGCCAGAATAATCAGGCTTGCCGCGATAAGGATAACGCCCTTGATCTCATTTAGCCTTTTCTCTCTCACTTGGAATTATTTTCTTCAACCTGCTTACGGCTTAAATTGATCCGGCCCAGCTCATCTATACCGATAACCTTAACCTTGAATTCATCCCCGAGCTTTACCACTTCTTCCACGTTCTTGACAAAACTGCCAGATAGCTCCGAGACATGAACCAAACCTTCTTTTCCGGGAGCGATCTCGCAAAAAGCCCCGAAGTTCATAATACGCTTGACCTTGGCCGGATAGATGCGGCCAACTTCCACATCATCGGTAATCGCTTTGATCAACCTTATGGCCTCGTCGGATTTAGCCACGTCGTTTGAGGCCACCAGGACCGTTCCGTCATCCTGAATATCTATAGTGGCGCCCGTCTGGGCAATAATCTTTTTGATTGTCTTGCCGCTGGGCCCGATGAGCTCGCCGATTTTTTCCTGCCTGATCTTGATCCTCTCGATGCGCGGGGCATAAGAGGAAATCTGCTGGCGCGGCTTAGGCAGCGCTGCGGTGATTTTATCAAGTATAATAAACCGCGCTTCTTTAGCCTGCTCAAGGCAGCGGTTGAGTAAATCCAGATCTATACCATCGATTTTTAAATCCATTTGCACTGCCGTAACGCCATTGCGCGTGCCGGCAACCTTAAAATCCATATCCCCGAAATGATCTTCCAACCCCGAAATATCAGTGAGTATCAGCGTCTTGTTGCCCTCTTTGATTAAACCCAGGGCCACACCTCCCACGGCCTCCTTGATCGGGACTCCGGCATCCATTAAGGAAAGCGTAGCCGCGCACACCGTAGCCATGCTCGAAGAACCATTGGATTCCAGGATCTCAGAAACTACGCGGATAGTATACGGAAAATCGTCTTTGGAAGGCATCACTGCCAGAAGCGACCTCTCTGCCAGGGCGCCATGGCCGATTTCCCTTCTGCCCGGGCCGCGCACCGGACCGGTCTCCCCCACGCTAAAAGGCGGAAAGCTATAATGCAGCATAAAAGATTTATATTTTTCTCCCTCCAGGGCCTCGACCATCTGCTCATCATCACCGGTGCCTAAGGTAGTCACTGCCAGGCTCTGGGTTTGCCCGCGGGTAAAGATGCTCGAGCCATGCGTACGCGGCAGGGCCGGGACTTCGCAGGTAATCGCACGAATGTCTTTAAAACCTCTGCCGTCTATGCGGACATTCTCATCAAGTATCTTTTTTCTGACCTGCTCCTTTTCAACTTCCACCAGCGCCATCTTAATATCCGCCGCAGCGTGGCCTTCTTCGGTAAGCTTGCCCTCCAACTCCTTGGATAATATATGCACTGCCTCTTCCCGCTCTTCTTTACGGGCAAGCTTATAAACTTCTTTTAAACGCTCTACGGATAATTCCTCAACCTTTTTTTCCAAAACCGGGTCTATTTTTTTATATTCGACTTTAGCCTTAGGCTTACCGCATAGCTTAACAAAATCATCCTGTAAACGCAGGATATCCTTAAGATGTTCGTGCCCGAATTTAACTGCCTCAATGAATAATTCTTCGGGCAGCTCTTTGACTTTGGATTCCAACATCATAATCCCTTTGTAATTCGCTACCACGATCACTTCTAAATCTGATTTTTCGGATTCGGCATAGGTAGGATTGATAATGAACTTATTCTCCAGGCGGCCGACCCGGCAACAGGCCAGTGGCCCGGCAAAAGGTATATCGGATATGGATAAAGCCGCTGACGCCCCGGTTACTGCCAATATGTCCGGGTCATTTTCTCCATCGCTGGATAAAACAATCGCCATTACCTGCACTTCGTTAAAAAGGCCTTTTGGGAAAAGCGGCCTGATCGGCCGGTCAACCAAACGGGCAGCAAGAATTTCACTTTCCGATGGCCTGCCTTCCCTTTTAAAGAATCCTCCGGGGATCCTGCCTGCCGCATAAGTCTTTTCCTGGTACTCCACGGTCAAGGGAAAAAAGTCCCGGCCCTCCTTGGGCTCTTTGGACATGCAGGCAGTGACTAAAACTACGGTGCCGCCGTATGTAAGAGTAACCGAGCCATTTGCCTGGCGGGCGACCTTACCGGTTTCTAGAATGAGTTCATTCTGGCCGAATTTAGATTTAATCGTGCAGTCTTGCATAAAACCTGTCACTTTCTTTGAATTAGAAAAGCCCTATTTTCTTAAACTTAACTTATCCAAGAGCTCTTCGTACTTCTTGACGTCATTCTTTTTTATATAGGTAAGCAGCCGGCGACGTCTTCCTACAAGGCCTAAAAGCCCGCGCCGAGAATGGTGGTCTTTCTTGTGCGCCTTGAAATGGCCGCCCAGATTATTGATCCGCTCGGTCAAAAGCGCAATCTGCACTTCTGCTGAGCCCGTATCCCTGGTATGGATCTTAAAATTATCGATGATCTTTGTCTTGTTCTCTTTAATCAGAACCAACTTATCCACCTCCTTTATATAGTTAGGGTGTTATTATACGATACTTTATTTTATAAGTCAATGTATTCCAAGGATAAATTTTCCCAATTAGGAATAATAACAAAGAGCCGGTTCTAACTTGAAAACCCTCTTGATTAACAGGAGTCATTAGATTACAAAATCATATACCGAGAAAAGGATCAAAGTTATTTTTTGAATAAATAAATCTGACCCATTTTCGCCTTTTCGACTTTTCCTAACGCATAATCGCTGCCGGGCAAATTTGATTATAGGCGCAATATCTGCACGCCATGTAGGCAGGGTTAGGGCTAAAATTCATTTTGCGGATGCCCGCAGAAACCTTCCTGATCGCAGCCTTTATTTTTTCCAAATCGCCTTCTTCTATTTCCTGGCTGCCAACAATCCCCGATTCCAAGAAATAAAGGCTTACGCGCATCGGAAGCACCCCAAATATATTCTGATAGGCAAACGCATACAAAAGAAGCTGCATGCTTTCTTTTACTCTTTTATCGGCATCCTTCTGGGTCTTGATCTCCGAGGTTTTAAAATCTATGATCGCTACACCGTCTTTTTCCTGATCGATGCGGTCAAAGCGGCCGGTGATCTTATTATCTTCAAAGACGAAAGAAAATTCTTTTTCGATAAAGGCGGGTTTTGCATGGCACCTTTCTTCTTCATTGTAAAAACGGACCAGCGCCTGATTGCCGATGCGGAAACGTTCCTGCTGATGTTTCTCATCTAAAAAACCCTGGGGGTCAAAGCTTATGCGAAAGGCCTCCAGCAAATCCGCAAGCGCCATCTTTTTCCCCGCCATCTTAAACTGGAAATATTTACTTACTACTTCATGCATGGCCCGGCCGTAGATAACGGTATGATGTTCCATGATGGGTACGCGCAGGATATTGACGTATTTATATTTTAATGGGCAGGTCAGGTAATCGTCTATATGGTAATAACTTAATTTGATCAGCCTATCTTCGGGCATCTGCGTATTGCAGGCAGCGGGAGAATCTTTTTTGGGAGCGAAGCGCTCAATTGACTCTATTGCGCTGGACTTCTTTTTCTCGGTTTCTTTAGCCTGGGTGCCCAGCGTCTCTGCCACAAATTGGCTTACCCGGCGCAGGCGGCTGCCTCCATAATCCAAAGCGCTGGTAAAATATAATTCCTCTTTGGCCCGGGTCATGCCCACGTAAAAAAGCCGGCGCTCTTCCTGAATATGAAAATCACCCACAGGCAATATTTCCCGGATAAGGGCGTCGGGCAGCTCAAGGGGTTGAGCCCGCCGCGGCCAGGGGAATCGGCCCTGCACCAAGCTGACCAAAAATACCACCCGGAATTCCAAGCCTTTGGCTTTATGGATAGTCAGGACGTTTACCGCGTCGGAGTCCAAATCCGCCTGCGCGGTCGAAGGGTCATCCCCGGCTTCAATTAAAAGCTCTAAATAATTAACAAAGCTGACCACGCGGTCTTCTTTTGCTACCAATTCAAAATTCTGCACGATATTAAAAAACTTAGCCAGGTTTTGAATCTTGGCCTCATTTTCCAAATCCGGATTATGCGTAAGCCCTTTTAAATAACCCGTCCCGGTTAAAAAGCTATACAACAGCCTTCCGGTAGTTTCCTGGCGGGAAAAGTTAAGAAATTTATCTAAATCTGATAGAATATGCCTAATCTTGCCCTTGGACTCTTCGCTAATATCTTTTACTTCCTCTATATTATCAATACCGCTAAAAACCGAATAAAGAGATTTGTTTCTGCGTTTGGCATAATGGTTACACAGGCTTAAATCGCCAAGGGCTAATCCATAGACCTGTGCGCTTGACAAATAATATAAGCTTAAAGAATCGGAAAGGTTGGCTATCACGCGCAGAAAATTTATGCACAATTTAACTTCCTGGCGGCTATAAAGGCCCTGGTTTCCGCTAAATTGCCAGGGGATCTCCTGCATATTCAAGGCCTGCAGGAAACCCTTAGCATCAGAATTAGAGCGCACCAAAAGCGCAAAGTCCCGGTATTTAAAATCGCCGCTGGTTACTTTTTGCTTAATAATTCTGGCGACATTATCCGCTTCGGTAGAATAGGTATCAAAATGCAAGTGCTCAGGGGCTGACCCGTCTTTATTTAAAGCAACAAGGTGTTTGTCAATGTTGGCCTTGACTTCAAAGCGCTCAGGGTTGTTATGCTGGATAAGCTGGTAAGCGCTATCTAATATCGGCTGCGTGGAGCGGTAATTCTTGATCAGGCTGATTTTTTTTGCCTCGGGGTATTTGCTTATAAAATTCAACACATTGCTGTATGCCGCGCCTCTCCACCTATAGATACACTGGTCATCGTCGGCAACAACGGTGATATTTTTTTCGCCCGCCAATAGTGTTACCAGTTGAAATTGGGCGAAATTGGTATCCTGAAATTCATCAACCAGTATATATTTAAACTGCTGCTGGTATTTTTTTAAGATCAACGGGTGTTGCCGCAGAAGCTGTAAGGCCAAATAAAACTGATTGCCGAAATCAAGCAGTCCATTTTTGGCTAAAAGCCCCTGGTAGGTAAGATAGGCGCGGGCAATTTCTTCCTGTTGCAAAGCCTCTTCCTGGGCGGCTAAGTCTTGCGGATCATTCTTTGCCTTTAAGGCCAACTCTTGAGCAAACCTGAGATATTCTTGAGCGGAAACATCTTCGTCTTTTGCCCGGCTAAACAGCGATATTAAAGCCTCGATAAAACGCGTGGGGTCAGATAATGGCCGGTAATAGGAAAGGTCAAGCTCAAAAAGATGCTCGCGCAAGAATACCGCGGATTCCGGCTGGCTAAGCACCTTAAAATCAGCATCTAAACCCGCGATCAAGGCGTTTTCCCGCAGCAGCCTGTCGCCAAAGGCATGGAAAGTAGAAACCCAGATGTCTGTATATCCGTAAGGAACCAGGACATCCACGCGCTCCAACATCTCTTGCGCCGCTTTATCCGTAAAGGTAAGAGCCAGGATCTCGTTGGTTTTACACAGCCCCTCGGATAAGAGCCAGGCGATCCTGCGCGTGATCACTCTGGTTTTACCCGTGCCTGCGCCGGCAATAATCAAAAGCGGCCCCTGCCGATGGGTCACCGCTTCCAACTGCTCCTTATTCAGCTCTTCTAATATATCTTTGGACATTGCTTCTTATTTTACCTTGACAAGGCGGTATTTTCAAGTATACTTAGAGCTTAATGTTTTATCCATAAACTATTCTTGCGAGGTGAAAGAATGCTTAAAATATGCGCATTATGCGGCAAAGACCCGCTTGCGGGAAAATTAGTCGTAAGAAAAGGTATGCTTAAGAAAAAAGGCGGCACCGGCAGCAAGATCGCGCGCGTGAGCATGCGTAAATTCCTGCCTAATCTCCAAAAAATACGCATTATTATGGCTGGCCGCATCCGGAAAGCCTACGTCTGCACCAAATGCATTAAAAAAGGCGACCTCCAGAAAGCCTAACCTATCTTCCCAGAAAAATATCTTTGACTTCCAGTATTATTGAGCCATCCCCCTGCCAGCTGTCTATTTTTGGGCAATAGACCAAATCGAAATATTCCGCGCTTATAAGGCTTTCCATAAAATAACTCATCCCGAATCCTATTGCCGGATACGTAGCCAAACCGTCGCTGGCCCAGAATTTTAATGTCTCCCTGCCTAGGCCTTGAGGCTGGCCTTTTAATTTAAGCCTGCGGGTATAAAATAAAGGCCCTGGGTTGGCGGTGCCAAACGGCTCCAAGGCTCCCAGCTCTTCGATAACCTCCCGGCTTAAATCCGCAAATTTAACCTCCGCGTCTATATCCAAAGCAGGCAGGAGATCTTCCAGGCGAAGTTTATTTTTGGCAAAGTGGTTAATCTTGTTTTTAAATTCGGCGATATTATCCCTGGCGATCGTCAGGCCCACGGCATGGGCATGCCCGCCAAAACTGCTTAAAAATTCCCGGCATTCTAAGAGCGCCTGGAATAAATGAAAGCTTTTAATCGAGCGCCCGGAGCCTTTGCATGGACCGTCGTTTATGGAGATAAGAATGGTCGGCCGGTAAAGCCTGTCGGCAAGCTTGGAGGCGACAATCCCTAAAACTCCTTCGTGCCAGCCTTCTTTGGCAACCACCACGATTTTGTGCTCCTTAAAATTTATCTCCCGGTCAATAATTCCCTGCGCTTCTTCTAATATCTGGCTTTCTATTTTTTGACGCTGGCGATTATAGACCTCAAGGGATCTGGCCAGCTCTTCGGCAACTTCTTTTTTATCGCTTAATAGCAGCTCCAGGGAAATATCGGCAGTAGCCATTCTGCCGCTGGCGTTGATGCGCGGCCCGAGTATATAGCTGACGAATCCGGGAGTGATTTTTTTATCTTTTATGCCGCTGCTCTGGATTAATGCCCTGATCCCCGGGCGCTTAGTCTGCATAAGCCGCTCTAAGCCCTCTTTGACAAAAATACGGTTCTCTCCGGTTAAGGGGACCACGTCGGCTATTGTCCCCAGGGCAACTAAGTCTAAATCTTCAGCAAGATTCTCGCCGGTTATAGCCTGGCAGAGCTTATACGCCACCCCTACCCCGGCTAAATCCCTATACTTATAATTTGTTTCTTTGATTTTCGGGTTAATCATTGCCGAAGCCGGCGCAGAATCCGGGCTTGCCGGCTCATGATGGTCAGTCACAATCACTTCTATGCCATGGCCCCTTAATTCTTTTATCTGCTGGTGGCTGCTGGTCCCGCAGTCAGCGGTAATCAAAAGTTTAACCTGATTTTCCAAGGCCGTCGCTAAAATATTTTTACTTAAGCCATATCCTTCCTTGATCCGGTGCGGCAGTAAGCATAAGGCATCCGCGCCTATCTTAGAAAGCGTATTTTTAATCAGCACCAGCGAGGTTATGCCGTCTACGTCATAATCGCCGAAGACCATGATTTTCCTTTTATCTCTGATTGCCTGTTTAACCAGCGTAACCGCTTTATGCATGTCCAAAAAAGTAAAGGGGTCTAAGGCCTGCGCTAAATGCGGATTTAAAAACTCCTTGGCCTCTTGCGCGTTTTTAATGCCGCGGTTAATCAAAAGCTGGGCCATGATCCCTGATACGCCCGCGCTTTGACTGATTATTTTCTGTAAGGAAAGGTCCGGGGAAGGGATATTTAATATTTTATGGGCGTGCATGTTTACATCTTGAGGGGAGCTTTTATGCCTAGCAGCTTAAGGCCGGTGGCCAGGATAATCCTGGTAGCTTGAATAAGCGCCAGACGGCTTTGAGTGAGCCCCTCATCCTGGCTTAATACCCGGTGCAGGTCGTAAAATTTATGAAAGGCCTCCGCGGCCTGCTGCAGATAAACCGTTAACATGTAAGGATCGCAAGTCTGAAGGCAAATATTTAAGGTCGAGGGGAATTGGCATAGCTTCTTGGCCAATCCCAGCTCTTCCTTCTCTTTAAGCAGGCTTAAGTCAGCCTTGCGCGGATTAATTTTCAGGGAGCTTGTATTTAAGATGCTGCAAATACGGGCATGGGCATACTGCACGTAATAAACCGGGTTCTCGGAGGTCTGGCTTTTAGCTACTGTCAAATCAAAATCCAGGTGGCTAGAGGTGCGGCGCATCATAAAGAAAAACCTGCCGGCATCAATACCTACTTCGTCCAGCACTTCTCTTAAGGTGATGTACTGGCCGCGGCGCGTAGACATCTGCACAGGCTTACCATCCCTGAATATAGAAGCTAACTGCACGATAATCACGGAAAACGAATCTGCGTCTTGCCCTAATGCCTGCACTGAAGCTTTAAGCCGGTTAATATAACCGTGGTGGTCCGGCCCCCAGAGATTGATTAACCAGCGGAATCCGCGCTTATACTTATCCTGATGGTAGGCGATATCCGGGGCAAGATAGGTATAGGAACCGTCGCTTTTAATCACCACCCTGTCTTTATCGTCGCCAAAGGCAGTGGATTTAAACCACAGGGCCCCGTCTTGTTCATACAAAAAGCCGTTTTTCTTCAAAACGCCGAATACCTTATCAATCTTACCGCTTTTCCTCAAACTTTTCTGGCTATACCAGCAATCAAACCTGACTCCAAAATCCGACAGTTCTTTTTTAATGATATTTAAAATGTAACCCGTGCCGTATTCCGCAAAATCAGTGATTTTTAAATTATTTTCTTTGATCTCGCGGGCGATATCGCAGATGTAATCTCCCTGATAATGGTCTTCGGGAAACGCTATATTTTCGCCTGAAAGTTCCTTAAACCTCAACTCAATGGACCTGCCTAAAATATTTATCTGGTTTCCCTCATCATTGAGATAATATTCTTTTTTAACCTTGAAATTCAGAAAAGCCAATATATTTGCCAGGCTATCGCCCACTGCGGCCTGGCGGGCGTGTGCCACTGACAACGGCCCGGTGGGATTGGCGCTGACGAACTCAACAAGCACGCGCTTGCCCTTGCCTATATTTTGCCTGGCAAAATCCTCCTGTTTAATGATTATGTTTTTCAGTTGTTCATATAAATAGCCATCGCTTAAATAAAAATTAATAAATCCGGCCCCCTCGACTTTGACCTCCTTAATGTAGGCGGCTTGGGGATGCCTAGCTAAATATTTTTTTATACTTTCGGCTAAACTGGCGGCGATTGAATTCGGCGGGCTTTTAAGTACCTTGCTTAACCGCAGGGCAATATTGGTGGAGAGGTCGCCAAAGCGGCTATCAGCAGGAAAATCCAGATATAGCCACTCCTCTTTTAAAACAGGCGGGCCTAAATCCTTAAGGGAAAGCTTGATAATCTTAATTAGAAATTCTTGAATCATTGTATTTGTCCGGCTTAAAAAGCAACAACCCCGCCTTTTACTATTCTTGCTAAAAAAGGCGGGGTTTATCTTAAAAGAAACTTATTTCACCGTGCTTCTAGTGGCCCTGACCCTCTTAGCATCTGACCAGAGGCGCTCCAGGGAATAAAATTCTCTTAGCGGCTTATAAAAAGTGTGCGCCACAACGCTTGAAAAATCCAGGACCAACCATCCGGATTCGTCTTGATAAGGAACCCTGGAGAGCGACTTTATTTTATCTAGACTTAAGTCTTCTTCTATCGCCTGCGTAACCGCCTGGACCTGCCGTAAGGAACTGCCGCTTGATATGACAAAATAGTCGCAAAAACTGGAAACCTGCCGCATATCCAGAATAACTATCTTTTCCGCCTTCTTAGACTTGGCGACTGCGGCAATGCGTAATGCTAGCTTTTTAGCTTCTATCGGTATCTACCCCCTTAGAAGATTTTATACATTCGCGGCCAGAAAATATTATCCTGGAAGACACTGATAAAAAATGGCCGCTTTAGTATTTCGCTCCAAGAAGCTATAGACTTTGCCCGCGGAGCTTCATTTATTACCCAAAATCTTATACATACCTGTGCCGCATGTGGGGCATTTGCCTTTCATGGCCAGGCGCTGATTTTTCATGGTCACTTTTTGCTCGTCTTTCATTTCCCTGCTGGTTTTACATTTGACGCAATATCCCTTTTCTGCCATTTCTTATCCTCCTTCTGTTGAGCGCACATCATCCCGGATACAAAATATTTGTATGTGGGACTATCAGTGCAAATCTCTTTTTAAAAGACCTTAATAATTTTTTATATTACCACAAGCGCCCTGCGGTGTCAACAATTTGCGCTTGCCTTAAGCCTTTGCCTTAAGGCTTATGATTATTCAGGGCGTGCCGGTGCGCGGTCTCTTCGATCTCGCCGACTATCTCTTCAACCAAATCCTCAAGGGTCAAAAGCCCTAAGGCCTTGTTCTTCTCGTCGACCACGATGGCAATCTGCACCTTGTCAGCCTGAAACTTCCTTAAAAGTTCATTCACCCGCATCTGGGCAGGCACATAATAAGCCTTGTGCACTAAATCCTGCAATAAAAACAACCCCTTATCCCTCAATATGTAAAGCAAGTCGTGGGCATAGATTATCCCCGTGATATTGTCCAAAGAATCCCGGTAAACCGGCAGCCGGGCATGGCCTTCTTCGACGAATATATCCAGGACTTTTTCCGATGTAGAGTTAATATTGACCGCCACCATTTTTTCCTTCGGCACCATCACTGTGCTTACCCGGGTATCGCCGAATTCAAAGATACGGTGCAGCATCTTCTTTTCTTCTTCGCTTAAGACCCCTTCTTCTTTGCCGATCTCGATCATCATACGCAGCTCTTCTTCGGTGATCAGCGGAGACCTTTTAGCCGGGCCCACTCTTAGAATCTTCAGGATAAGATTACTGATCGCAATCAGCACGTTAATCAGGGGGTCGAAGATTTTGATGATTTTTTCCATAAGCGGCGCGGTCAAAAGCGCCGTCTTTTCCGGATGCTTAGTGGCTAAAAGCTTCGGGGTGATCTCCAGAAATACCAGCACAAAAATAGTGGATACAAATGTCGAGATGACTATGCCCCAGTTATAGCCGAATATACGCACAAACACGCCGGTGACAATAGCCGACATGGCAATATTGACAAAATTATTTCCGATTAAAATCGCGGCAATCAGCTTATCCAGTTTTAAAACCAGCCGCTGTACACTCTGCGCATGCTTGATGCCCTGGGCGACCATATGCCTTAAGCGTATCTTGCTTAACCCGATCACCGAGGTTTCGGAGGCGGAGAATAAAAACGAGAACACCGCCAAAAGCAGCATAAAAATTGTGATTAAAGGTATAGATATGATTGTATCCATATTATTTAGTTTATATGCAGCTGGTTAAAAATCGCATCCCTCTTATCCTCAAGCGGGCCGATAAGGGCAAGGTTAATATTCTCCTTTTTAAATATGCCTTGCGCTACACAGCGCAAGTCTTCTCTTTTTATCTTGCCGGCCTCTTTGATTATCTGGTTTAAAGAATGTGTTTTATCCAACGAGACAGTGGACTCGCCGATCCAGAGCATATGATCCATGGTGTCCTCAAGGGCTAACGCCAGCTGGCCTAAATAAAATTCTTTGGCCCGTTTAAACTCACCAACCGATACCAGCCTGTGTTTTACTTTTTCTAATTCTTTAAAGATGACTTCAATGGCTGCATTTACTTTGTGATTATCAATACCGGCATGCACGATAAATGAGCCGGTATCCTGAAAGCGCTTAATTTGCGTGCCGATTTCATAAGCCAACCCTTTGCTTTCCCGCACGGCCTCAAATAAACGGCTGGACATATTGGCACCCATGATAATATGCAAAAGGTTCAAGGCCTGCCTCAAAGGATGAGCTCTTTTAAAACTATGAAACCCCAGCGCCAGATGGGTTTGTTCGGTATTTTTGGACAATATATTAATTTGAGGTTTACCTTGACAATCTTTGGCTTGAAGAAAAGTATTTATATTTCTATCTTTAAGCCCGAAGAAATTCCTTTCTACCTTTTCTGCAAATTTCTCATGCGAGATAGCGCCCGCAGATGCGACCACAATATTCAAAGGCGTATAGGTGCGTTTTTGATACGCCATTAAATCATTTCTTTGAATACGGTTTACGGATTCCACAGAACCGATAACGCTCATTCCCAGAGGTTGATCAGGCCATAAAAGTTCATCCAGCAGGTCATAGACATAGCTCTGCGGCAAATCTTTATACATCTTTATTTCTTCCAGGATGACTCCCCTTTCCTTTTTAACTTCAACCTCGGGCAATAACGGATGGATAACCATCTCGGATAACACGCTAAGGGTTAAATCCAGGTGCGCTGCCGGGACCTTCGCCAGATAACAGGTGAATTCTTCGGAGGTAAAAGCATTCAAAGAGCCCCCCGCGCCTTCGATAGACTCCTTGATCTTACGGCAGGAATATTTTTGCGTGCCCTTAAAAAGCAGGTGTTCCAGAAAATGCGAGATCCCCTTAAAATCTGCGGATTCATGGCGGCCGCCGACTTTTATCCAGATGCCCAATGCCACGGAGCACATCCCGGGCATAGAATGGGTTACGATCCTTAATCCGTTGTTCAAGCTTGTTTTTTTATACATCTTTTAAATCGGCCACAAATCTGGCCACATTCTTAACTAGATTTTTATTATTCAGATTTTTTTTGATTTGCTTAACGATGGCACTCCCTATAATTGCGCCATCGCCTACCTTATAGATCTGCCGAAGCTGCCTGGAACTGGATATTCCAAAACCCACACAGACCGGCTTGGCCGTAATTTTTTTAATCTGTTTAAGCCTGGCCAGCAAACCTAACGGCAGATTCTTGCGCTGGCCGGTAACCCCGGTAAGCGAAACATAATAAATAAAACCCCGGGCAGCTGCGGCGATTGCTTTTATGCGCCGGGGGGTAGTGGTAGGGGCGACAAAAAGAATGGTGTCTAAATGAAAATCCCGCATTGATTTCATAAAACCTTTTGCCTCTTCCAGAGGCAGGTCCGGTATAATTACCCCGTCAACTCCTGCCGATGAAGCGCGCCTGACAAATTTTTCTTCTCCAAAACAGAATATCGGATTGTAGTAAGTCATCAGGCATATGGGGGTATCTACCTCTTTGCGCAGGCGCTTTACCAGATCCAGTATCTGCCCAAGATTGACTCCTTTTTTTAAAGCTGCCTGTGATGCCTCCTGGATCACCGCTCCGTCTGCCATGGGGTCAGAAAAAGGCACGCCCAATTCGATAATATCTACGCCAATTTTAGAGAACTCCTTCACTAGCCTGAAAGTAGTTTGAAGGCTCGGGTATCCGGCAGTAATAAAAGCAATGAATGCTTTTTTGCGGGCCTGCCCTAATTCTTTAAATTTCTTTTCTATCCTGTTCATGGTTTTAATTTCTGGGTAACGATGCCCATATCTTTATCTCCCCTGCCGGAAAGACAGGCGATCACAACGGCATTCTTCTTTAAAGACCGCCTTGTCTGTTTTAAATAAGCGATGGCATGCGCGGATTCCAGGGCCGGGATTATGCCTTCAGTCTCGGACAATAATTTAAACCCTCCCAAAGCCTGGGTATCAGTCACGGCAACATAGCTGGAGCGTCCGGTTTTCTTATAAAACGCGTGCTCCGGCCCTACCCCGGGATAATCCAGCCCGGCGGATATAGAATGGGTGGCCTTTACCTGCCCAAAGCGGTCTTCTAAAAGCCCGGATTTAGAGCCGTGTAAGACCCCGATATCGCCAGTAACTAAAGTGGCTGCGTGTTTACCGGATAAGAGTCCTTTGCCTGCTGCCTCCACGCCGATAAATTTTACTTTTTTATCATTAAAAAAAGGATGGAACAAACCCATGGCATTGCTGCCGCCGCCGACACAGGCGACTAAATAATCCGGCAAGCTTTTTTCTTTCTTTAGGATCTGCCGCCTGGACTCCTGTCCGATTATGGCTTGAAAATCCCTGACCAACGCAGGATACGGATGCGGGCCGGCTACGGTTCCGATAACATAATATGTGTTGCGCACATTGGTTACCCAGTCTCTAAGAGCCTGCGTCATCGCGTCCTTCAGGGTCTTGGTGCCGCTTTCAACCGGGATTACCCTGGCACCCAAAAGCCTCATCCTGAAGACATTCAGCTTTTGCCTTTCGATGTCTTCTACGCCCATATAAATATCGCATTTAAGCCCGAATAGAGCGGCGACAGTCGCCGTAGCAACGCCATGCTGGCCTGCGCCGGTTTCGGCAATCACGCGCTTTTTCTTCATACGTAACGCCAATAAGCCCTGGCCTAAAGTATTGTTGATTTTATGCGCTCCGGTATGCAGCAGATCTTCTCTTTTAAGATATATTTTATTTATGCCTAAATATGCGCTTAAGTTTTTTGCCAGAAATAACGGCGTCGGCCGTCCGGCATACTCCTTCAGGTAATAATCAAGCTGACGTTTAAAATTCTTATCTTGCTTAGCCTTATTATACTCTTTCTCTAATTCATCCAGGGCATAGATAAGCGTCTCAGGCACAAACCTTCCGCCAAAATCTCCGTAATATCCTTTTTTGTCGGGCAGCATATTAAAAACCTTTAAACTTGAATAATCCTTTTGTTATTATGCGGGTTATTATAAAGGTAAAAGGTAATAGTGTCAAATTATACGCTCTGAAAAGTTTAGTGGGTATTTTTTCATATTTTAAATTTACTTTTTGACTTAGCCGCTTGAATGAAATTTTTAACTTTAGAATAATCCTTTTTTCCGATGCTAGACTCCAGACAACTAGAAGCATCCACCCAGTCGGGATGCGCAGATTTGATCGCCTCCAAGACATTATTTTCGTTGAGGCCTCCGGATAAAAATATGGGCTGCTTTATTTCAGAGAGGTGTTTTAAAATCCTCCAATCAAATTTTCTTCCGCTGCCCCCTAATTTAGTTTTGACTAAAGTATCAAAAAGATAGGCAAAGGTCTTATATTCTAATATATTTGCCATATCCAGCTTATCTTTTACCCTAAAGGCCTTGATAATCTTGCGGCCTTTGAATTTTTCGCAAAATCGCCAGGTCTCATCCCCGTGAAACTGCAGTATATCTAATTTGCATAATCCGGCAATCCGCTTTATGGTTTTCTCAGCCGCATTCACAAATACGCCGATTTTGATAGCCTCTCCGGGCAACTGCCGGATGATTTCCTTGGCCCGGGATGGGCTGAGGTATCGCGGACTTTTCTTATAGAAAACGAACCCTACGGCATCGCAGCCTGAACGCACAGCCGCAAGGGCGTCTTCCAGATTAGTGATACCGCAAATCTTAACCTTGACCTCATGGCCTTCAACCTTAAGCCTTACCATCCCATCAGCTCTTCGACTTTTCTTTGGATATTTTCTGCCTGCATAAAGGCCGTGCCCACCAATATCGCGTTTACCCCGAGGATCTTCAAGAATAATACGTCCTGAGAAGTCTTGATCCCGCTTTCTACGACCACGGCCTTGTTCTTGGGGATTAAAGGAAAAAGTTTTTCGGTGATCTGAGAGTCAACCTCTAGATTGTGCAGATTGCGGTTATTGATACCGATCAGATTTACTTCTTTAAGGGTCAAAATCTTCTTCAGCTGCCTTTCATCATGGACTTCCACCAAATAATCTAGGCCTAAGCTATCCGCTATCTGCATGATCTGAATTAAATTTTCTTTGGTCAAAAGCTCGGCAATCAAAAGTACGGCATCGGCTCCGAAAGCCCGGGATTCGTAAACCTGATAAGGCTCGAGGATAAAATCCTTGCGCAGGATAGGAACACTGACCAAAGATTTGATCTCATTTATATAGGAGAGCCCACCTTGGAAATAATCCTCTTCGGTCAAAACCGATATCGCCTGAACGCCGGCCTCCTGATATATCCCGGCGATTGTTTTGGGGTCAAATTCCTGGCGCAATAGGCCTGCGGAGGGAGAATATTTTTTGATTTCCGCGATCAGGCTGATAGTGCGCGGTTTGTTAATTGCTTCGATAAAAGGGCGGGCCGGGGCTAAGCCATTAATCTGCGCTTTTAGCTGCTCTTCGGGCAGGGCCTGCTTGGCTAAAATAATTTTTTCTTTTTTCTTCTGCACAATCTCTTTTAAGGTATCAACTTTGGGCATTTGAATATCCTTTTAATAATTCTAATTTTTGCAGGGCCTCTTTCGAATCTATGGATTTAGCCGCCAGCTCTATCCCTTGCTGTATGTTAACGGCTTTATCGGCAACATATATCGCGCTGCCGGCATTAAGCAATACGATATCGCGCTGCGGGCCTTTTTTGCCGTTTAAAATATCCAACACTATACGCGCATTCTCCTGGAGGCTGCCTCCGGTTAAATCCTGAAGGCTTGAGCGCTTAAACCCGAAATCTTCCGGGGCAATCTCATAATCGCGGAATTTTCCTTTGTAACTCTCCGAAACAGCCGTGGTATCGGTAGTAGTAATCTCATCCAGGCCGTCTTTGCCGTGCACTACCATAACATGTAGACTGCCTAGATTATATAGAACCCTGGATAAGATACTGGTCCAGCGCGGGCTGTACACACCGATTAGCTGATTGGTCGCCCGGGCAGGATTAATCAGGGGGCCTAAGATATTAAACATGGTTTTGCTGGCGATCTGCCTGCGCGCCGGCATGACATGTTTCATCGCCGGATGCAGGTTCGGGGCAAAAAGAAAGGCAATACCGATCTCTTCCAAACATTTCTTGATTTTATTCTTATCCATATTTATATTTACCCCTAAAGCCTCTAATATATCAGCGCTGCCGCATTTGCTGGAGACCGAACGGTTGCCGTGCTTGGCTACGGTAATACCTGCGCCGCTGGCCACAAAAGCAACTACCGTGGAAATATTAAAAGTACCCTTTTTATCCCCTCCGGTGCCGCAGGTATCCAGGATATTCGGTTTATCTACCACAATAGCATCAATGTATTTGATCATTACCGAAACCGCCGCAGTCAACTCTTCAACTGTCTCGCCTTTTGTATTTAAAGAAGCTAAAAAAGCAATGATATCCGCGGTCTCGGTTGTGCCGCTTAAAATCTCCAGCATGCTCTGGCGCATCTGCTCGGAAGTCAAATCTTTATTTTCCGTTAACCTGGCTATTGCTTCTTTAATCATAATTTTAAAAAGTTAGCGAGGATTCCCTTGCCGGCTTTGGTCAACACGGATTCAGGATGGAACTGCACTCCCCATAAAGGATATTTTTTATGTTTTAAACCCATAATCTCTTTTTCTTTAGTCCAGGCAGTTATTTCCAGGCAAGTGGGCAGGCTTTTACCTTCTATAATTAAAGAATGATAACGCGTGGCCTCAAACGGATTCGGGATACCTTTAAAAATATCCCGGCTATTATGATAGATCATGGAAGTCTTGCCGTGCATAAGATTCTTAGCTAAGACAACCCTGCCGCCAAAGACATAACCCAAAGCCTGATGCCCAAGGCAAACCCCTAAAATCGGCAATTTACCGCCCAGCTCTTTAATTACCTCGCAGGAAATTCCGGCATCTTCCGGGCGGCCCGGACCGGGTGAAATAACTATTTTGGCCGGCCTTAATGCTTTTATTTGTTGCAGCGTAATCTTGTCATTTCTGAATACCTTAACTGCCTGGCCTAGCTCTTCTAGATATTGCACCAAATTATAGGTAAAGGAATCGTAGTTATCGATCATCAGGATCATTCTTTTTCTCTCCATACCTTAGCGCCAAGTTTACTGAGCTTATATTCTAAGTTTTCATAACCCCGCTCCAGATGATAAATCCTGGAGATCGAGGTTTTACCTTTCGCCACCAACCCGGCCAAAACTAAACATGCCGAAGCGCGCAAGTCAGAAGCCATCACCGGAGCTCCGGATAAAGATTTTACCCCTTCCACGATCGCATGCGGGCCTTCCTTCTGGATATGCGTACCCATACGGTTAAGCTCAGCCACATGCATGAACCTGTCCGGATAAATTTTTTCCGTAATCACGCTGACCCCGGGAGTAACTGCCATCAGGCTCATAATCTGGGCCTGCATATCCGTAGGAAAGCCGGGATAGGCAAGTGTGGTGATATTTACCGGTTTAAGTTTCCTCCTGGCCCCTACCCGAATAGAATTCAGGCCTTTCTGGACATAGGCGCCGGATTCCTCTAATTTATCAATCAAGGCCCCCAGATGTTGATGCAAAACATTTTTTATAACGATATCACCCTTGGTAATCAAGGAGGCCAGCATAAATGTCCCGGCCTCTATGCGGTCCGGTATAATATGATGGGTTGCCCCACCCAGATATTTAACCCCTTCTATTTCTATGATCGGCGTGCCGTGGCCTTTTATTTTAGCGCCCATCTTAATCAGGAATTCCGCTAAATCTACCACCTCCGGCTCGCAGGCTGCAGCCTCAATTATAGTCTTTCCCTTTGCCAAGACAGCTGCCATCATTAAATTATCCGTAGCCAAAACCGAAGAGCCGTATTCTCCGCCCAGGTAGACATGGCAGCCTTTAAGATTGCGGGCTTGAGCCACCACATAACCGGATTCAATAGCTATATCCGCGCCCAGCGCCTTAATCCCTTTGATATGCAAATCCACCGGCCGCAAGCCGATGGCGCAGCCTCCGGGCAGGGAGACCTTGGCTTTTTTAAATTTACCCAAGAGCGGGCCTAAAACACAAAAAGAAGCGCGCATAGTTGAAACAAGCCTGTAATCCGCGATGAAATTTTCCACACCGGTAGAGCCCACTGTGACCGTGCCTTTATCAAAATCAGCGGATTTGCCTAAGCTGCGCAATATCTTTAGCATGGTCGCCGTATCACGCAAATTAGGGGCACCCTTGATTACGCAGGACTCATCAGTCATCAATGTCGCTGCCAATATCGGCAAGACCGCATTCTTTGATCCCGAGATAACCACTTCACCCTTTAACCTTACCCCGCCCTCAATAACTAATTTATCCATATCTGCTCTTTCTCTTTTCTGGCTACTACCACTCTATCTATACCGCTATAATCTTTAATTACCTGTATAATTTTAAGGCTTGGCGACTTTAGAAAAATATTTTTTACCGGCTCTAGCTGATTAAACCCTATCTCCATCAGTAAAAATCCGCCTTCCTTTAAATATTCCGGAGACTCGAAGGCCATCCTGCGGTAAAAATCAAGCCCGTCCTCTCCTGCGTCTAAGGCAAGCGCAGGTTCATACTGTATTTCCGCAGATAGCCTCTTTAATTCATTGCGGGCGATATACGGTAGGTTACTCACGATAATGTCATAGCGTGTTTTTTTCAAGGCATCCGCGTTAAATAGATCGCTTTGCACAAAATTAATTTCTAATTTGTGATTTGCGGCATTGGCGCGCGCCACATCCAACGCCGGTAAAGATATATCCGCTGCCCAGATTTTTATGCCGCTAAGGCCCTTGGCTAAAGACACGGCGATGCAGCCTGAGCCTGTGCCCATATCTAGAATATCAGCCGGGGAATAACCTGAATTACGCGCCAGGCGTATCACATTCTCCACCAATATCTCTGTTTCCGGCCGGGGAATTAAAACATCCGGGGTTACTTTAAAATCCAAGCCCATAAATTCTATTTTACCCAAGAGATAATGCAGGGGTACACCGGATATTCTTTTCTTTAAAACCGAACAGACTAGGTCAGATTTATCTTTTTCTAAAATTGAATCTTTATTCAGGTATAAAGACAGGCGGTCGCAATTAAAAATCTCGGTGAATAATAATTCTGCCTCATTCATGGTCTTTGGCCTTAAGCAGCTTTTGCCTGCGCTGCCTTAATTAAAGCATCGGACATTTCGTCTAAATCCCCATCAAGCATGGCCTCCAACTGATGCAGGGTAAAATTAATGCGGTGGTCGGTAACCCTGCGGTCCGGAAAATTATAGGTGCGTATCTTCTCGCTGCGGTCGCCCGTACCAACCTGGATTCTTCTGGCTTCGGTAATCTTTTTCGATTCCGCCTCCCTCTTCATATCCAGAAGCTTGGCGCGCAGGATTCTCATCGCCTTATTCTTATTCTTCAGCTGCGAACGCTCATCCTGGCAGGCCACTGCCGCCCCCGTAGGTATATGGGTGATTCTCACCGCGGAATCAGTCTTTTGCATATGCTGGCCTCCCGGCCCGGAAGACCTATAAGTATCAATTCTTAAATCCTTGGGCTCAACTACAAACTCTACTTCTTCCGGCTCAACTAACACCACCACTGTGGCCGTCGAGGTATGGATCCTGCCTTGGGCTTCGGTCGTAGGGACCCGCTGCACCCGGTGCACCCCGCTTTCGAATTTAAGCCGTTTATAGGCATCCTTGCCTTTAACGCTAAAAGTCACCTCTTTTAAACCGCCTAATTCCGTATCCTGAACCGACATCGACTCAACGGCCCAGCCTTTGCGCGCGGCATATTTAACATACATCCGGTACAAATCCGCGGCAAACAATCCTGCCTCCATGCCTCCGGTGCCCGGGCGGATTTCAACAATGATATCCTTATTCAGGTCTTTATCCTCCGGCCTCAGGGCGCAGGCGATTTTTTCCTCAAGCGCGGCTCTTTTCTGGCTTAAGTCCTCGAGCTCTTTTTTTGCCAATTCCAGAAAATCTTTATCGTGTTTTTCTCCTGTCGCCTCCTCCAACTCTTTTATCTCGCGGCAAACCTTGGTGTGCTGACGGTATAATGATACTGCCTCCTGCAGGCCGGATAGCTCCTTGGCGTATTTACTATACTGCTCATGGTCAGAGGCAACCTCCTGGGAAGCCAGGATATACTCCAATTCATTATAGCGCTGCTCCAATTTTTCCAGCTGTTTAAACATGTTCAAAAAAATTAAGCGGCCTTTTTGCCGTATTTCTTCATGAATTTATCTACTCGGCCTGCTGAATCTAAAAACTTTTGCTTACCGGTAAAAAAAGGATGGCATTTTGAGCAGACCTCAACCCTGATGTTGGGCTTGGTGGAGCGGGTATGAATAGTGTTGCCGCAGGCGCAGATAATCACGGCTTCCTGATACTTGGGGTGGATCTTGTCTTTCATTTTCTTTGCCTTTCTTTTTATTGGTTCATGCTTTTTAAAAACTCTTCGTTATTTTTAGTCTTGGCCAGCTTTTCAATTAAAAGTTCCATCGCTTCCACGTTATTGAGCTCATTTAATACTTTGCGCAATATCCAGGAGCGCTGCAGTATATCTGGCTTCAAGAGCAGCTCTTCATGCCTGGTGTTGGAACGCTTGATATCAATAGCCGGATAGATCCTGCGCTGGAAGAGGTTACGGTCAAGCTGTAATTCCATATTGCCGGTACCTTTAAACTCTTCAAAGATGACTTCATCCATGCGGCTGCCGGTATCCACTAGCGCTGTGGCAATAATCGTAAGGCTGCCGCCTTCTTCGATGGCGCGCGCCGCGCCAAAGAATCTCTTGGGCTTCTGAAGGGCATTGGAATCAATGCCGCCTGATAGCACCTTGCCGCTGTGCGGGACAACCGAGTTATAGGCGCGGGCTAAGCGGGTAATGCTGTCTAAAAGAACGACCACATCTATTTTGTGCTCGACCAGCCTCTTGGCTTTTTCCAGCACAATCTCAGCTACCTGCA
>CAYHNY010000004.1:0-4221 GCA_964358115.1 uncultured Planctomycetales bacterium
ATAAAGGTATTAAATTCAAGGGGATTACCTGCGACCGCTGCGGAGTAACCGTTGACCGCTCCTCCGTAAGGCGCGAGCGCATGGGCCATATAGAGCTGGCAGCGCCGGTTACGCATATCTGGTTTTTTAAAGCCGTGCCTTCACGGCTTTCCGCGCTTTTAGATATCACCCTGCGCGACCTGGAAAAAGTTATTTATTATGAAGAGTATTTAGTGGTCAACCCCGGCAATACGCCCCTGAAGAAAAACGCGCTTTTGAGCGAAGAAAAATATCAGGAGGCATTAAATAAATATGGCCAGGCATTTAAGGCTAAGATCGGCGCTGAGGCAGTGCGGGATTTATTAAAGGAGTTAGACCTTGATGCCTTTTGCCGTAAATTACGCCTGGACCTTGAGAAATCCAAAGACATGCTTTCAAACCGCAAGAGCCTGAAAGTTTTGCGGATCGTCGAAGATTTTAAGAAGTCCGGGAATAAGCCGGAGTGGATGATCTTAGAAATTCTTCCGGTCATACCGCCGGATTTAAGGCCGTTAGTCCCTCTGGATGGCGGCAGGTTTGCCACTTCGGATTTGAACGATCTATACCGCCGGGTGATCAATCGTAACAACCGCCTGAAGAAATTGATCGTGCTTAACGCGCCTGAGATCATCATCCGCAATGAAAAACGCATGCTGCAGGAGTCGGTAGATGCGCTTATGGATAACGGAAGGCACGGCCGTCCGGTGATGGGGGCGAATAATCGGCCTTTAAAATCGCTCTCGGATATGCTCAAAGGCAAGCAGGGGCGTTTCCGCCAGAACCTGCTGGGTAAGCGCGTAGATTATTCCGGGCGTTCCGTAATTGTGGTGGGGCCGGACCTGAAACTGCATGAATGCGGGCTGCCTAAGCAAATGGCGCTGGAGTTGTTTGAGCCGTTCATTATTAAAAGATTGAGAGAAAAAGGTTTTGTGCATACTATAAAAGGCGCCCGGAGAATGGTAGAGCGCGGTAAGATTGAAGTCTGGGATATTTTAGATGAGGTGATCAAAGACCATCCGGTCCTCTTAAACCGAGCGCCCACACTGCACCGTTTAGGTATTCAGGCATTCCAGCCGGTCCTCATCGAAGGTAAAGCCATAAAAATCCATCCTTTAGTCTGTACCGCCTTTAATGCTGATTTTGACGGCGACCAGATGGCTGTGCATGTGCCTTTGTCTTTGGAATCACAACTGGAAGCCAAGATCCTGATGCTGGCGGTGAATAACGTCTTTTCTCCTGCCGACGGCAGGCCGGTTATCACTCCTACCCAAGATATTATTTTGGGCGTTTCTTACCTCTCCAAGGAAAAGCCGGGCGTGAAAGGCGAAAATAAGGTATTCGCCAATGCCGATGAAGTTATCGTCGCTTATAACGACAGGGAAGTGGATTTGCATGCCAAGATAAAATTAAGAGTGGACAAGCTTTACGATCTTAACGAAAAGAAAGCCATTGAAGGCAAACAGATTATTTCTACCACCGTAGGCAGGACGATATTTAACCAGGCCTTACCCCCAAGTTTTGGTTTTGTCAATTCCGAGTTGAATAAAATGAATGTGGGCGAGGTAGTCACTAATTGTTACAAGAGGTTTGGCCATGCCGCTACCATTGTTTTGCTTGATGACCTCAAAAGGCTGGGATTTGAACACGCCACTTTAGGCGGTATTTCTATCGGCATTGATGACTTAACCGTACCTCACGAAAAAATCGAGGTTTTAAAAGAGGCCAAAGAAGAGGTGGCCAAGGTTGAGGATCAGTATCGCAAAGGGATCATCACCGACAGGGAGCGTTATAATAAAGTTATAGATATCTGGACTCATACCACAGACCGGGTTTCGGATTTATTATTTAAGGGCATGGAGCCGTTTAATCCCATATTTATGATGGCTGATTCTGGTGCCAGGGGTTCGCGTTTACAGGTAAGGCAGCTTGCCGGTATGCGCGGGCTAATGGCTAAGCCTTCGGGCGAGATTATCGAAAACCCGATTACCGCTAACTTTAGAGAAGGTTTAACCGTTTTGGAATATTTTATCTCGACTCATGGCGCGCGCAAGGGCCTGGCGGATACGGCGCTCAAAACCGCCGACGCCGGTTATCTTACCCGCAGGCTCGTAGATGTGGCGCAGGAAGTAATCGTAAACGAAATTGATTGCGGCACGCTTAATGGCATTACCGTCGCCGCCATTATCGAAGGCGATGAAGTGGTGGTCAGCTTAAAAGACCGCATCGTAGGCAGGGTAGCTTTAGATAACATCGTGGATATTATTACCGATACCGTTATTGTTGAGGCCGGATCAGAAATAACCGAAGAAAAATCCGAGATGATCGACCAGCTGGGTATTGAGAAGATCCGTATCCGCAGTGCCCTTACCTGCGAATGCCCGCGAGGCGTTTGTACTAAATGCTATGGCAGGAACTTAGCCACCGGAAGGATGGTCGAGTTAGGTGAGGCGGTAGGGGTTATTGCCGCCCAGAGTATCGGCGAACCGGGCACGCAGTTGACCATGAGGACTTTTCACATCGGCGGTACCGCATCCCGGACCGTTGAGCAATCTTTTGTTAAATCCAAGAATAAAGGTAATGCCAAATACCATAATTTAAGGGTAGTAGCTAGAAATAAAGAATTTATTGTTTTGAACCGTAATGGTTCTATCAGTATTAATGATAAACAGGGCCGTGAACTTGAGCGTTATACCGTTCCCCACGGAGCGTTGATTGGCCCTGCGGACGGTGAAGAAGCGGCGAAGGGTGTCGCTTTTATGCGCTGGGACCCATACACCTCGCCGATCCTTACGGAAGTTTCAGGGCGTGTAAAATACGAGGATTTAAAAGAAGAAATCACGCTTACCGAAGAGCTAAACCCGGTGACCAAGTTAACCGAGCGTGTAGTTGTAGAACATAAACAGGATTATCATCCCCAGATACTGATCCTGGATGATAAAGATGAAGTTTTGGGTATTTATCCTATTTCGATAGGCGCGCATATAATGGCAAAAGACGGCCAGAAGATTACCGCCGGCGACCTTTTAGCCAAGATACCGCGGTTGGTAGGCAAGACCAGAGATATCACCGGAGGTTTGCCCCGGGTCGCAGAATTGTTTGAAGCCAGGCGCCCCAAAGACCCGGCGATCATCAGCGAAATCGACGGCTTCGTGGAATTCGGCGAGTCCAAGAAAGGGCAGCGGCTGATTGTTGTCAGGTCTCCTACGGGTATGCAGAGAGAATACGTTATTCCTCACGGCAAACATCCTAATGTTTACAAAGGCGACAGGGTCACGGCCGGACAGCAGCTGACCGATGGGCCGGTGGTCTTACAGGACATATTAAGGGTCTGCGGCGATAAGATACTGCAGGAATATCTGGTCAATGAAGTCCAGGAAGTCTACCGCCTGCAGGGCGTGCGCATCAACGATAAGCACATTGAGTTGATCATCCGGCAGATGTTAAAGAAAATCAGGATCGAAGACCAGGGCGATACTGACTTTTTAGCTACGCAGCAGGTAGATAAATGGGTGTTTCATAAAGAAAACAGCCGGGTGATTAAAAAAGGCGGCAAGCCTGCTTTAGCTACGCCGTTGCTATTAGGTATCACCAAGGCTTCTTTGACTACCGAGAGTTTTATTTCGGCAGCCAGTTTCCAGGAGACTACCCGCGTACTCACCGATGCTGCTGCTTCCGGAAAAAATGACGAGCTGTTTGGCTTGAAAGAAAATGTTATCGTGGGGCATCTAGTCCCCGCCGGTACGGGGTTCCGTTCACATCGGGAAATCGATATCGTTAAACTTGCCCAGGATTTAAGAGGAGATAAAAAAGAGCGCCCAGAGCTTAAGGAAAAGAAAAAGGAATAAAGAATATGCCCACTATTTCCCAATTGATTAGATTAGGCAGGATATCCAAGAAAAAGAAGACAAAATCTCCGGCTTTAAAGGGATGTCCGCAGAGGCGCGGCGTGTGTTTGCAGGTGCGCACCATGACGCCCAAAAAGCCCAATTCAGCCTTGCGTAAAATCGCCAGGGTCAGGCTGACCACCGGCATCGAAGTCACCTCGTATATACCGGGGGAAGGGCATAATCTGCAGGAGCATTCGATCGTTTTAGTCAGGGGTGGCAGGGTCAAAGATTTGCCCGGTGTCAGGTATCATATAGTCAGGGGTACCCTTGATGCCTCTGGAGTCAATCAGCGCAAGAAATCCCGCTCTAAGTATGG
>CAYHNY010000004.1:4321-26103 GCA_964358115.1 uncultured Planctomycetales bacterium
GGCAGACAGGGAGCCTTCTATTAAAGGTATGCGGCGTAACTTATATGTGCGAACTTATCCTTGACATTGAAAATGTCAAGGATTACAAGCAGATTAGCTATGGCCAGGAAAATACCCTTAGAAAAATTAAGGAACATCGGCATTATTGCTCATATTGACGCCGGAAAAACTACGACCAGCGAGCGTATGCTTTTTTACACCGGCAAGACGCATCGTATCGGCGAGGTCGACGAAGGCACGGCCACCATGGACTGGATGATCCAGGAGCAGGAAAGGGGCATTACCATTACGGCAGCCGCTACTACCTGCCAGTGGAAAGACTATTATATTAATTTGATCGATACCCCCGGCCATGTTGATTTTACCGTTGAGGTGGAAAGGTCGCTGAAAGTTTTGGATGGCGCAGTAGTCATATTTTGCGGCGTCGGCGGCGTAGAGCCGCAGTCAGAGACAGTCTGGCGCCAGGCAGACCGTTATTCCGTGCCCAGGATTGCCTACGTGAATAAACTTGATAGGACCGGCAGCGATTTTTTTGAGACTATTGACCAGATGCATACCAAGCTGGCTGCCAATGCCGCAGCCATACAGATACCCTGCGGGAAAGAAGAAGATTTCCGCGGCATCGTGGATTTGATTGGAAAGAAATTGATCTCCTATAAAGACGATTCGGGCAAGGATTTTGACATTTTAGATATACCCGCGGAATTAAAAGAACAGGCAGAAAAATACTACCATATTTTAATTGAGAGGCTAGCCGAAGCGGATCACAACATCTTGGATAAATATATACATAATCAGGAAATTAGCGCAAAGGAAATAAAAGAAGCCATCCGCCGGGCGGTATTGGACAATAAATTCATTCCGGTTTTGTGCGGCTCATCAGTGAGAAATAAAGGCACCCAGCTATTGCTGGATGCCGTTTGCGATTATCTGCCTTCTCCGGCAGACCTGCCGCCGATTAAAGGCACAAATCCCGATACCGGAGATTTCGAAGAGATCATCGGTTCCGACGATGCGCCTTTTTCGGCATTATGTTTTAAGATCGCCACCGACCCTTATGTGGGCAAGCTTAATTATGTCCGGGTCTATTCGGGAGTCTTGGACTCAGGCACCTATGTTTATAATGCGGCCAAAAGGGTAAAAGAGCGCGTAGCTAAACTGGTGCGCATGCATGCTAACCGCCAGGAGATCGTAGAGAGCATCTCGACCGGTGACATCGCCGCGGTGGTGGGCTTAAGAGAAACTAAAACCGGGGATACGCTTTGCGAAGAAGATTCGCTGATTCTTATCGAGGCCATGCGTTTTCCTGAGCCGGTCATACAACAGTCCATTGAGACCAGTATTAAAGATGACCAGGAAAAATTAGGGTTGGCTTTAGGCAAATTGCTTGAAGAAGACCCCTCTTTCCGCGTCATCTATAATCATGAAACCGGCCAGACCATTATTGCCGGCATGGGCCAGTTGCACCTTGAGATAATCACGGACAGGATCTTTAGAGAATTTAACGTGAAGGTCCAGGTAGGTATCCCTCAGGTAGCCTACCGCGAGACAATCACCAAGAAGGTGAATGCCTCGGGTAAGTTTATTCAGCAGAGCGGCGGGCGCGGCCAGTACGGCCATGTGGTGATTGAACTTGAGCCGCAAGAGATACCGGGAACCGGCATTACCTTTGAGAATAAGATTAAAGGCGGCGCGATTCCGCAGGAGTATATTCCATCGGTAAAACAAGGCGTTATGCAGTATTCCAAGAGCGGCATATTGGCAGGATATCCTATTACCGATATTAAAGTAACGCTGGTAGACGGTTCATTCCATGATGTAGATTCATCGGAGCTGGCTTTTAAAATGGCGGCAGGCATAGCCTTAAGCGACGGCATCAGAAAGGCAGGGGCGATCTTGCTTGAGCCGATCATGGATATGGAGATTATTACTCCGGAAGAATTTATGGGTACGGTCATCGGAGATTTAAGTTCCCGGCGCGCCAAAATCGCGGCAATCAACTCTCGCGCGAACGTCAGGATCATCAAGACTTACATACCTTTGGCGGAAATTTTTAATTACGCCACGGTTATACGCTCGCTTACGCAAGGGAGAGCGTCCTATACAATGGAGCCTTCATCGTATCATGAAGTGCCTTCACATATAGCGGAAAAGATTATTGCCGGTTCTACATCGGTAAGTTCCAGGAAAGGTTTCTAAAAACTCAAGGAGGTGAAGTAATGGCTAAAGAAAAATTTATAAGAAGTAAACCCCATGTCAACATCGGGACCATCGGGCACATCGATCACGGAAAGACCAGTTTGACTGCGGCTATTACCCTCGTATTATCAAAGATGGGCAAGTCCACATACCGTGATTATGCTGATATCGCAAAGGGTGGGACTGTCCGCGATGAAACTAAGATTGTGACTATTTCCGTCGCGCACGTTGAATATGAGACAGATGCCCGCCATTATGCGCACATAGACTGTCCGGGACACGCCGATTATATCAAAAACATGATTACCGGCGCAGCCCAGATGGACGGCGCAATCCTGGTAGTTTCTGCCGGAGACGGCCCCATGCCTCAGACCCGCGAACACATCCTTTTGGCCAAGCAGGTCAACGTTCCGGCGATGGTGGTTTTTCTGAATAAAATCGATACGGTCCAGGATAAAGAGCTTATTGAATTGGTTGAGATGGAGATCCGCGATTTATTGAACAAATACGGTTATCCCGGCGACAAAACACCGATCATTAAAGGCAGCGCTCTCAAGGTGATGCAGGCGCAAGGCGATCCTAAGAGTCCTGACTGTCAGTGCATACTTGAATTAATGAAGGCAGTAGATGAATTTATCCCTCTGCCGGTTAGAGATACGGATAAGCCGTTATTGATGGCTGTAGAAGATGTCTTTAGCATTGAAGGAAGAGGCACGGTAGGCACTGGAAGAATCGAGCGCGGTAAGGTCAAGATCAATGATGAAGTAGAATTAGTAGGATTAAGGCCGGAGCCGAAAAAGACAGTGGTTACCGGTATCGAAATGTTCCGTAAGCTTCTTGACGAAGGCGTGGCAGGCGACAACGTAGGTTTGTTGTTGCGCGGCGTGGACAAGAACGATATCGAGCGCGGCATGGTTATCGCGGCCCCTAAGTCTATTACCCCGCATACCAAGTTCAAAGCCCAAGTTTACATATTGAACAAAGAGGAAGGCGGAAGGCACACACCGTTCTTTACCGGATACCGGCCGCAGTTTTATTTTCGCACCACGGACGTTACCGGATCATCGAAACTTCCGCAGGGCGTGGAAATGGTTATGCCCGGGGACAACGTGAACTTGGAAGTAGAGTTGATCATACCTATTGCTATGGAAAAAGAATCCCGTTTTGCTATCCGCGAAGGCGGCCATACTGTAGGCGCAGGTGTGGTTACGGAGATTATTGCTTAATCAGATGACACAAAAGATACGCATAAAATTAAAGGCCTATGATCATCGCCTGCTGGATCAGGCCGTAAAAGAGATCGTAGAGACGGTAAAGCGTACCGGTGCTAAGATTTCCGGCCCGGTGCCTCTGCCGACCAAGAAAGAGATCTACACGGTGCTGCGTTCTCCGGTGATCGATAAGAAGTCGCGCGAGCAATTTGGGCTGCACACTCATAAGCGGCTTATCGATCTCTACGAGCCTACGTCCAAAACGATAGATTCTTTGCGCAAGCTTAACTTGCCGGCAGGCGTGGACGTGGAGATAAAATAAGTGGGGGGGTAATTCGCCCAGGTAATCTGACACATAATTTATGTGCTGGATTATGGGCTCATTAACACATGACAGGATTAATAGGAAAAAAATTAGGGATGACTCAGATCTTTACGGACGATGGCAGGCGTGTCAGCGTTACCGCAATTGAGGCCGGGCCATGCCCGGTATTGGCCGTAAAAGAAAAGAATATCCAGCTGGGTTTTGATTTGGCAAAAGAAAAGAACCTTAAAAAACCTATAGCCGGGTATTTCAAAAAATTAAATATTCCTATTCGCAAGGTGATCCATGAGCTTTCCAGGGATGTTTCGATAGAATATACAGTGGGCCAGGAACTTAAGGTTGACCTGTTCAAGGCCGGTGATTTTGTGGATGTCAGCGGTACCTCCGTAGGTAAAGGTTTCCAGGGGGGTATGAAGCGCTGGCATTGGCAAGGCGGGCCGATGACCCATGGTTCGACCTCGCACCGCCGCGTCGGTTCCCTGGGTTCCTCCACTACGCCGGGGAGGGTTTGGAAAGGCCACCACATGCCCGGGCACATGGGTGCGTGCGCAGCTACGGTGCAGAATTTAAAAGTAGCCAAAGTAGATTTAGAGAATAATATTTTATTAATTGAGGGCGCGGTTCCCGGGCATAAGAACGGATATCTGCTCATCAAGAAGGCAAAAAAGAAAAATAAACTTTAAAAAATGGAAGCGATTAATTTACCTATATATAATATCGAAGGCAAGGAAGTCGAGCAGGCCAAGCTGGACCATCTCGTTTTTGACGGTAAGATAAATACTGACGCCATGCATCAGGCAGTAAACGCGTATCTGGCGAATCAAAGAAAAGGTTTAGCCGCTACCAAGACGCGCGGCGAGGTATCCGGCGGCGGAAAAAAGCCATGGAAACAGAAGGGGACCGGACGGGCCAGGGTTGGCTCTATCCGTTCGCCATTATGGCGCCATGGAGGTGTCGTCTTTGGCCCGCACCCCAGAGATTTTTCTTACTCCCTGCCCGATAAATTAAAGAACCTGGCCCTTAAGTCCAGCCTGAATGCGAAGCTTAAAGAAAATAAATTTATTATCCTGGATGATTTTGTGTTGGATACGCCTAAGACTAAAGACGCAGCCAAGTTGTTTTTAAATCTCAAAGTAAAATCAAACAAAAAAAATCCCTCTGTTTTGCTCTTATTGGCTAAAAAAGGGGACAATTTAGATCGCGCTTTAGGCAACCTTAGCTTCTTAAAGGTTAACATAGCTAAAGATACCAACGTATATGAAGTATTAGCGCACGACAGGTTAATTATTACAAAAGATGGGCTCGCCCAGCTCACCGGAAGGTTGAAGAAATGATTGTAGCGCACGACATCATCAAGAGCTTGGTAAGGACCGAAAAAGCGGCTCTTTATGAACCGCAGGGTAAATATTTATTTCTCGTAGTTAAGCATGCGAATAAGATACAGATCCGCCGGGCAGTGGAGGAGATTTACAAGGTTAAAGTCAAAGACGTAAATACCGTTATATATCCCGGCAAGTTAAAAAGTGTCAGGTATCAATTAGGCAAGACCCCGGATTTTAAACGCGCGATAGTGACATTAAAAAAAGGACAGAAAATAACTTTAGCTTAAACCTGGGACTAAAATGGGCATAAAAAAATTTAATCCTACAACCGCTTCCCGGCGCTGGATGACCGGAAGCGATTTCTCCGAGATTACCAAGACAAAGCCGGAAAAATCTTTAATCGCACCGCTTAAAAAGTCCGGCGGCAGGAATGCCTTTGGCCGTATTACGGTGAGGCACCACGGCGGCGGGCACAAGAGGATGTTGCGCATCATTGATTTTAAAAGAAATATATTAGATATTCCGGTAACGGTATTGGCAATCGAATATGACCCTAACCGCTCATCCCGGCTGGCCTTGGTCGAATACCCGGACAAAAAGAAAAAATATATCCTGGCACCTTTGGGATTGAAGGTGGGAGACGAGATTATCGCTTCGGACCAGAAAGATACGGAAATCAAAACCGGAAATTGTATGCCTCTCAGGTATATTCCCTCGGGAACCATGATTTACAACGTTGAATTGTTTAAGGGCAAAGGCGGACAGATCGTCAGAAGCGCAGGTAGCTATGCTTTGATTATGGCCAAGGAGGGCGATTTTGCCCACCTGCGGCTTCCTTCCGGAGAAGTAAGGTTAGTTAATTTAGATTGCCATGCCACTATCGGCCAGGTGAGCAATGTCGAGCATGGCGCAATCACCGTCGGTAAAGCCGGCAGAAGCAGATGGCTGGGGATCAGGCCGACGGTCAGGGGTTTGGCGATGAATCCGGTAGACCATCCGCACGGCGGAGGCGAAGGAAAATCCGGCCAGGGTAACCCTCATCCGGTCACACCGTGGGGCGTTCCCACAAAAGGCTATAAAACCAGGAAACACGGCAAGTACTCGAATAAGTTTATTATCAAGAGAAGGAAATAAATATGCCACGTTCATTAAAAAAAGGTCCTTACGTAGAAGAAAAATTAATAAAAAAAGTAGAGAGGGCGGGCCGTTCCGGCAGCCGCCAGGCGATAAAAACCTGGTCGCGGCGTTCCACGATCATTCCGGATTTTGTGGGCTTTACCTTTGCGGTACATGACGGGCACAAGCATATCCCGGTGTTTGTCACCGAGAATATGGTCGGGCATAAGTTGGGCGAGTTTTCCCCCAGCAGGATATTCAGGAAACACGGCGGCGTAAAGGCTAAGAAGGCGCTGGAGAAGACATAAAGATAGAGAGCGTTTAAATGATTGCAAAATCAGAATTAAAACACGTAAGGATGTCTGCGACAAAAATAAGGCAGGTATTGGCGTTGATCCGCGAGAAGGATGTCTTGGCTGCCGAGGCCATCCTTGTTTCTTTGAATAAGCGCGCAAAAGAATATCTAGTCAAGGTGTTGCGCAGCGCGATTGCCAACGCCAAGGTGAAAGGCTTTAAGCCTGAACAGTTGTATATATCGAAGGCGATATGCGATGTCGGGCCGTCCTGGAAGAGGTTTAAGGCGGCGGCATTCGGCCGGGCAGCGCCAATTTTAAAAAGGACCGCGCATATTCACCTGGAATTAGACCTTAAATCGGGAGATTAATGTATGGGGCATAAAGTTCATCCGTTTGTAATGAGATTAGGTTTTATGAGGATATGGCACAGCCGTTGGTATGCCAAGGCAAAAGATTACGGCACCTATATCGAGGAAGATTATAAGATACGCAGGTTTATCAAAAAGAAATTTAAACAGGCGGCCATCTCTAAGATCATTATTGAAAGATTGGCGGAGCGCATCAAAATCCGGATATTTAGCGCGCGCCCCGGCATCATCATCGGCCGTCATGGCGCGGATATCGAGCATTTAAGGGAAGATTTAAACGTGATGATCAAGAAAGAGATATCCATAGATATCGAAGAGATCAAGAACCCGATGCTGGATGCCCAGCTTTTAGCCGAGAATATAGCTTTACAGATAGAAAAAAGAGTGGCTTTTCGCCGGGCAGCAAAACGCGCCATAGAACAGACTATGAACGCCGGCGCAAAAGGGGTGAAGATCAGTTGCGCGGGCAGGTTAGGCGGAGCTGAAATGTCGCGCACCGAAAAATTTAAACAGGGCAAGATCCCTTTGCAGACTTTTCGTGCAGATATTGATTACGGTTTTGCCGAGAGTCTAACTACCTATGGCCTTATCGGAATTAAGGTTTGGATGTACAAGGGTGATATATTAGATAAAGTTAAAGTATCCAAAGAGTCGCAGGAATTGCCCCAGGAGCAGCCAGTAGCTTAAAGCTTTTCTAAATAGGAAGGTCAGTTACCATGGTAATGATGCCCAAAAGGGTAAAATATCGTAAATTGCAGAAGGGCGGCAGAAAAGGCATTGCGACTACGGGTGCCAATATAGCCTTTGGCGAATTCGGCTTAAAATCATTGGAAAACGGCTGGATAAAAAACAGCCAAATTGAGGCGGTCAGGGTAGTCTTGGCCCGGCAGCTGCATAAAGGCGGAAAGCTCTGGATCAGGGTATTTACGGATAAGTCGATTACCAAGAAACCCGCGGAAGTGCGCATGGGAAAAGGCAAGGGCGAGATCGACCACTGGGTGACAGTGGTAAAACGCGGCCGGATTATTTTTGAATTGGGCGGGGTGCTCGAAGAATACGCCCGGCAGTGCTTCAGGCTCGCAGCGTATAAATTGCCCATGCGGACAAAATTCGTCAGCCGTATACATAAGTAGGTGACTATGAAAATCCAGGTATTAAAGAACCTCTCAAGAGAAGAATTGCTCCAGAAGGTGAAAAACCTCAAGGAGGAATTGTTTAAATTAAATGCGCAGCGTTATAGCGGCAGCGTGGAAAAACCGCATCTATTTTCTTCTGTCAAAAGGGATATCGCGCGCATTGCTACTATTTTAAACGAAAAGAAAGAGAATAAAAATGGGTAAACGAAAAGAATATACCGGCACGGTGATAAGCAATAAGATGCAAAAAACTGCGGTGGTCAAGGTTGAGCAGACATATAAACATGCCAAATACTCAAAGATTATGCGGCAATACAATAAATTCAAGGTGCATGATGAAAAGTCAGAGGCCAAGGTCGATGATCTGGTGCGCATACAGGAGTGCCGGCCAATATCTAAAGATAAGCATTTCCGTTTAGTGAAAATAGTCAAAAAATCCCAGATCCCGCACATTGAAATTAAGGAAGAGGCAATATGATTCAGCTAAGGTCGATTTTAGACGTTGCAGATAATACCGGAGCCAAAAAGGCATCTTTTATCGGAGTCTTAGGCAAAAAAAACTGCCAGCACGCCCAGCTGGGGGATATTATTAATGTGAATATTAAAGAGTCTGCCCCCGGGGCAACCATTAAAAAGGGGGAGGTGGCTAAGGCAGTTATAGTCAGGACCAGGGAAGCCATCAGGCGGCCTGACGGTTCGGTTTTGAGATTTGACCGCAACGCCATCGTATTTGTTGACCCCCAGCTTAACCCCAGGGGCACCCGCGTCTTCGGCCCGGTGGCCAGGGAATTAAGAGAGAAGAATTTTAGCAAAATCATATCGTTAGCCCCAGAGGTAATCTAAAATGTTTAAGATAAAACGCGGCGATATCATACAGGTAACAAAAGGCAGGGATAAGGGCAAAAAGGGCAAGGTATTAAAAATATTCGCTCAGGAAAAAAGGGCCTTAGTGGAAGGCGTTAATTTATTAAAGAAGCACAAGCGCCAGACCCGCCAGGACCAGCAGGGCGGGATAGTGAGCATCGAGTCGCCGATTGGTATAGCCAACATCGCATTTTTATGCAAGCACTGCAACCGCGCGTCTCGCGTAGGATTTGTCATTGGCAAAGACCATGCCAAAAACAGATTCTGCAAAGCTTGTAAAGAGCCGGTGTAAAAATGACCCCGAGACTATTAGAATATTATCGCAACGAAATAGTTCCGAAGATGATGGAGCGGTTTTCCTTAAAGAATAAGCTGGCAGTGCCGCGCCTGGAAAAAATAGTAATCAACATGGGCGTCGGAGAAGCGCTGCAGGATATCAAGATATTGGAAAAGGCCATGGAGGACCTGGCGACCATCACCGGCCAGAAACCGATCATGCGCCGCGCCAAAAAGGCCATCTCTAATTTCAAGATTAAACAGGGCCAGCCCATCGGCTGCAAAGTTACCTTGAGAAAGGCGATCATGTATGAGTTTATGGATAAATTGGTCAATGTGGCTATGCCGCGTATCCGCGACTTCCGCGGCGTACGTAATGATTCGTTCGATAAGGCCGGAAATTACACCTTAGGCATGAACGATCAAGGGATATTCCCCGAGATAGATTACGACAAATTGATCCGTTCTCAGGGTATGGACATTACGTTCGTGATCAAAAATGCCAGGACCCAGGAAGAGGCAAAGGAGTTTCTTAAACTTTTCGGTATGCCGTTTAGCACGGATTAATTAAAACGGAGCGTAAATAAAGAATGGCTAAAAATTCGCAAATAGCAAGATGGAAAAGGGCCCCTAAATTCTCAAGCCGTAAATATAACCGTTGTCATCTCTGCGGTAGGTCCGGCGGTTACTTGCGAAGATTTAATGTTTGCCGCATATGCTTTCGAGAATTAGCCTGGCAGGGAATGATCCCCGGGGTAAAAAAAGCAAGCTGGTAATTGATAGGAGACTAAAGAGATGTCAAGGAATGATTTAATAGCCGATACGTTTACCATGATCCGCAATGCCGTCATGGTCAAAAAGGATACCCTGGATGTCCCTGCCTCGGGCACGGTCAAGGCCATCCTGGAAATCCTGAAAAAAGAAAATTACATTGATACCTTTAAGCCTCTCGAGGATAAAAAGCAGGGGTCGATCCGCGTATATTTAAAATATCTTTTGGGCAAATCTGCGATCAAGAATATCAGGCGCGTGTCCCGTCCGGGGCTGCGCATTTACGTAAAACACGACAAGATTCCTTCGGTCTTAAGGGGCAGGGGCTTGGCGGTTATCTCTACCTCCAAAGGAATCGTTACCGGTAAAGAGGCCAAGGAGCAAGGCTTAGGCGGCGAAGTTATCGGTTATATTTGGTAAACCCCGTTAGAAAGTATTCGACTTTCCAACGGGCAGGCTTACGCCCTCTGCAAGCAGCGGGGTTTTCTAACGGGGTAAAGGAATATAATATGTCAAGACTCGGCAAAAAACCATTGAGTGTCCCTAAGGACGTCAAGATCACGGTCAATGATAATAAAGTTTTAGTAGAAGGCCCAAAAGGCAAGCTGAATTATGATCTGCCTAACCGTATTAACGTCGAAGTGAATGAGGTTCAACTTTTAGTAAAGCGCGCCGGAGACAGCAAGCTGGATAAATCGCTGCACGGGCTTGCCCGGGCATTGATTGCCAATATGATTAAAGGCGTTACCGACGGTTACGGTAAAGACCTGGAAATTATCGGGGTAGGGTTTAAAGCCCAGGTGCAGGGCAACAAGCTTAATATGCAGTTAGGTTTTTCTCACCCGGTAAACTATGCGATTCCGGAGGGTATCAAGATAGAGACTCCCAAACCCACGCAGATATTTATCCGCGGTATTGATAAAGAAAAAGTCGGCAAAGTAGCGGCTGAGATCCGCAGCGCCTATCCTCCCGAGCCATATAAGGGCAAGGGCATACGTTATGCCGGTGAATATATAAAGAAGAAAGTGGGTAAGGCCCAGGCTACCACTAAATAATCAAATAAAGCATATGAAAAATAAAAAAGAGTTACTAAGGGCAAAAAGGCATAAAAGAATCAAGATGCGCATGCAAGGGACCGCGGAAAAGCCGCGTTTGGTGGTTTTCCGCAGCCTGAAGAATTTTCAAGCCCAGATTATCGACGATACGCAGGATAAGGTTTTGCTTTCTGCTTCTACGCTGGATAAGCAGATAAGGCCGCAATTTAAATCCGCCGGCAACATCAAGGCATCCGAGGCGCTTGGGCAGATGTTTGCTAAAAAGGCGCTGGAGAAGGGCATTAGCGCAATTATGTTTGACCGCGCCGGTTATCTTTACCACGGCAGAGTAAAAGTCTTTGCCGAGGCTTTAAGAAAAGGGGGATTAAAGTTCTAATATGCGTGAATTAAAGATCGAACAGCCGTCAGATTTTATCGAGAGAGTAATCAGCATTAACCGCGTATGCAAAGTGACTAAGGGCGGGAAAAAGATCCATTTTAGCGCCTTGGTCGTAGTGGGCGATACGCGCGGCCGCGTGGGTTTTGCATTAGGCAAAGCCAACGAAGTGGCCGATGCCATCCGCAAAAGTCTGGCCCGGGCAAAAAGAGACTTGACGCGCGTGGCGGTAGAAGGCTCAACCATACCCCATGAGATAATAGGGCATTTCGGAGCGGCAAAAGTCATGCTTAAGCCGGCATCAGAAGGTACGGGGGTCATTGCCGCAGGTCCTGTAAGGGCGATATGCGAAGCCGCGGGAATAAAGAATATTCTTACCAAGTGCCTCAAATCCAATAATCCGGTTAATGTTATAAAGGCCACAATGGATGGATTACTAAACTTAAAAGCAGAAACGAAAGAAAGCAAAGATGAAACCAAAGCTGATAGTTAAGAAGAAGGTATTGCTTACCAGAAAGGCAGCTATTGTCGCCGCAAAGCCGGCGCTTGAGGAAAGAATCGGGTTGCATAACTTAAAGCCAGCCAGGGGCTCGCATAAGCATAAAAAAATACTAGGCCGCGGCCCCAGTTCCGGGCACGGCAAGACTTCTACTCGCGGCAGCAAGGGGCAGACCTCGCGCGCCGGACGTGATATGTATCTTGGGTTTGAGGGCGGCCAGACTCCGATCATCCGTAGGTTTCCTAAACGCGGGTTCACCAGCATATTTAAAAAAGAATTTCAGGTTTTGAATCTCAGGGATTTAAATAATATCAAAGACACCGCGATTACCCTTGAGTTGTTAAGAAAGAAAGGCCTGATTAAAAATAGGGATATCCCGGTCAAGATATTAGGCGACGGCGAGCTTAAACAGGCGGTTACCATACAGGCCCACGCTTTTTCTAAGAAGGCGCAGGATAAGATAAAGGCAGCAGGCGGTGAGCCAGAGGTTGTGAGTGTTTAGCGCGTTAGTAAATTCTTTTAAGATCCCGGATTTAAAAAGGCGCTTAATCATTACCGCCGTACTCATCACGATTTACCGCATCGGCTGTTATATCCCCACCCCCGGCATTGACGGAGGGGAGCTGGCACGGTTCTTTGAAAAGATCGGTAAGACTCAAGGCGGGGCGCTCTTTGGAATAATCAATATGTTTTCCGGAGGCGCTATGGAGCGTTTAACCATCTTTGCTTTGGGGATCATGCCTTATATTTCAGCTTCCATTATCATGCAGCTGCTTACCGCGGTTATCCCGGCCTTAGAGAAACTCTCTAAAGAAGGCAAAGCCGGATACGAAAAGATCAACCAATATACCCGTTATGGAACGGTTTTACTATCGCTGGTCCAGTCTTTTTTCATCTCTCTGTGGCTGGAAAACCCCGCGCATTTTGAGGGTGCCAGAATAGTTCTTTTTACAGGCTGGGGCTTCAGGATACTGACCATGCTTACGCTTTCTACGGGTACCATATTTATTATGTGGCTGGGCGAGCAGATACAAGAGAGAGGCATCGGTAACGGCATTTCCCTGGTGATCACCGCAGGCATTATTTCAAGAATACCGGTGGCGTTAAACCAGCTGTTCGTTTTGATCTCGCCGTTTTCTCCCGCGCGCCGGCAGATCCAGCCTTTTACGCTGTTGATCATGGCTGTGCTTCTGGTGGGGGTAGTTTTTGCCGTAATCATGATCACTCAAGGGCAAAGAAAAATACCGGTGCAGTATGCGCGCAGGATTGTTGGCAGGAAAATATTCGGCGGACAAAGTACCTATATACCTTTAAAGGTAGATACCGCAGGGGTGATCGCGATTATCTTTGCCCAATCTATAATTTTATTTCCGGCTACGATGGCTACTTTTATCCCTAACCCGGGATTCCAGCGTTTTGCCCAGGCTTTAGTCAGGGGGCACTGGCTTTATTCTGTGGTCTATGCGCTGCTGATTATCTTTTTCTGCTATTTTTATACGGCTATAGTTTTTAATCCCAATGACCTTTCCGAGAATATGAAAAAATACGGCGGTTTTATCCCGGGCGTGCGTCCGGGAAATTCTACCACCGAATTTTTAGATTATGTGATGACCAGGATCACCCTGGCCGGGGCAGTATTCATTGCTTTTATCGCCATATTTCCCGATTTTCTCATGGCCTGGCTTAAGGTTCCGTACCTGGTGGCTTCTTTCTTCGGAGGCACAGGAGTCTTGATTATCGTGGGCGTGATGCTGGATACCATCAAGCAGATCGAATCGCATTTGATGATGCATCACTACGAAGGTTTCTTAAAAACCGGGCGCATTAAAGGCAGAAAGGCATGAGAATAATATTATTGGGCCCTCCCGGAGCAGGAAAAGGCACGCAGGCAAAAATATTAGCTGGGAAGCTGCGTTTGCCGCATATCTCAACCGGAGACCTGCTGAGGCAGAATGTTTCGCAGGGCTCAGAGTTAGGAAAACAGGCTAAAGATTTTATGAATAAAGGGCTGCTTGTCCCGGATGAGTTGATCAAAGAGATGCTTTTGCAACGGTTTGCCCAACCGGATATTTCCGCCGGATTCATCCTTGACGGTTATCCGCGGAATCTGCGTCAGGCCAAGACCCTGGAGGAGATGCTCGCCCGGTTAAAAATGGGTATAGATTTCGTGATTGATTTAAAGACATCCGAGGCAGTGATTATCCAGAGGCTTTCCGGCAGGTTGGTCTGCGGCGCTTGCGGTTTTAATTTTCATGTTAAAAACATGCCGCCTAAAAAAGCAATGATCTGCGATCATTGCCAGGGCCAGCTTTATCAGAGAAGCGATGACAAGGAAGAGACCATCAGGAAACGCCTGGCGGTCTATGTGAATGAATCTTCGGAATTAATTGAACATTATCAAGCCAAGAAAAAACTATACTCTATCTGTGCGGATGAAGATGCGCAGCTGGTTTTGGAAAGAATAGTTGCGCTGGTAGAAAACCGCAATGATTCCCTTAAAGTCTGAGAAAGACCTTGAATTGCTTAGGGCATCGGGGGCGATCTTGGCCAGAATAATGCCTGAGCTGCGGCAGGTTTTAAAGGCGGGCATATCGACGCTGGAGATTGACGGAATAGCGGCGGAGTTGATCAAGAAAGAAAATGCCCAGCCTGCGTTCAAGGGTTATAACGGGTATCCGGCGAATATTTGCACCTCTATTAATGAAGAGATCGTGCACGGCATACCATCGGAGCGGGTACTTGTTGAAGGCGACATCATCAGCCTGGATATCGGGATAAATTATCAGGGTTATTTTACCGATGCGGCAATCACCCAGGGCATAGGGATAATAGATTCGCGTAAACAAAAGCTCATTGACGTTACTAAAAAGGCTTTAGCTGAAGGCATAAAGAAAGCAAGGCCGGGGAATTTCCTCTCCGATATCTCTTACGCTGTTCAAAACTACGTAGAGCGTAAAGGTTTTTCAGTAGTGAGGGAATTTGTCGGGCACGGCATAGGCAAATCTTTGCATGAGGAGCCGGAGATCCCGAATTTCGGGCTGCCGCATCGAGGCCCGACGATAAAAAGCGGGATGGTGTTTGCTATTGAGCCGATGGTGAATGCCGGGACTTGGAGGTCAAAGTTTTTGGATAACCACTGGACTGCGGTTACCGCAGACTCCCTGCCTTCTGCGCATTTTGAGCACACGATAGCGGTTACCGATAAGGGGCAAGAGATACTAACTCTTTAATATGCCGAAAGAAGAACTCATTGAGACCGAAGGGGTGGTGGCTGAGGCATTGCCCAATGCCATGTTTCGCGTGAAGCTTGAAAACGAGCACATTGTGCTTGCTCATGTCTCCGGGAAGATGCGCATGAATTTTATCCGCATACTGCCGGGCGATAAGGTAAAACTCGAGCTTTCTCCTTACGATTTAACTCGGGGCAGGATAACATTTAGGGTGAGATAATATGAAAGTCAAAGCATCGATACGGAAAATTTGCGGTAAATGCAAGATCATCAAAAGAAGAGGCGTTCTACGGGTAATCTGCTCTACCCCTAAGCATAAACAGAGGCAGGGTTAGCTAGAAAACTTAAAAAGTAGAAGGAGCGAATAGAATATGCCCAGAATTTTAGGTGTAGATATTCCTAAAGAAAAAAGGATCGAGATCGCACTTATGTATCTGTATGGCGTAGGCAGGTCTTTATCCAACAAGCTGCTTAAGGAGGTCAACATTGACCCCAACAAGCGCGCCAAGGATTTAACCGAAGAGGAAGTGTCGCGCATCACCAATACTATACAGAAGGGCGGATACAGGGTTGAGGGAGACTTGCGCCGGGATATTTCTCAGAACATTAAAAGATTGGTAGATATAGGTTCATGGCGCGGCATGCGGCATAAAAAAGGGCTTCCGGTAAGAGGCCAGCGCACCCGGACCAACGCCAGGACCAGAAAAGGCCCGCGTAGAGGAAGCATGGCAATCAAGAAGGCCGGCACTGAAACCAAAAAGCCGGCACCGGCTGCCAAGCCCGCTGCCGGAAAGTAAACCCCCACACCAATGTATTGGTGTGGAGGTAAAAGGAGGCAATAAGCTTAATGGCCACTAAGGATAAAGCGAAGAAGAAAAAGATAGCCAAGGGTGTTACTTCCGGGATAGCCCATATCCAGGCGAGTTTTAATAATACCATAATTTCCATAACCGATAAGCAGGGCAATGTTTTAATCTGGTCTACGCCGGGCGTGGTCGGTTACGGGGGTTCGAAGAAATCCACTCCCTTTGCCGCGCAGGTAGCAGCCGCGGATGCCGGCAGAAAAGCCAAGGAAATCGGCATCAAGGAATTGGATGTCTGCGTCAAAGGCCCGGGGTTTGGAAGGGAATCAGCGATAAGGGCGCTTCAGGCAGCAGGGATTACCATACTTTCCATAAAGGATGTTACTCCTATCCCGCACAATGGCTGTCGTCCGAAAAAGAAAAGGAGAATATAATAGATGGGCCGATATACTGATGCAGTTTGCCGGCTCTGTCGCCGGCAGGGAGAAAAGTTATTTTTAAAAGGGCCGCGGTGCAATAGCCCTAAATGCGCTATGGCCAAGCGCCCGTTTCCTCCGGGACAGCAAGGAGAGACCAAAAAAAGGCAGAAGATCTCCAACTATGGCCTGCAGATGAAAGAAAAACAGAAAGTAAAAAGAATGTACGGGGTTTTGGAGAAGCAATTCCGCAGGTATTTTAAAATTGCCTCGAAATCCAAGGGCGTTACGGGCAAGGTCCTCTTGCAACTTTTGGAAAGAAGATTAGATAACGTTGTGTTCAGGCTGGGTTTGGGGGTTTCGCATGCCCAGGCGCGCCAGGTAGTGCGGCATAATTTTATCTACGTTAATTCCAAAAGGGTAAATATCCCTTCATATCTTATCGATAAAGATGATCTGCTGGAAGCAAGGCCTAAGGAAAAGGCCTTAGCTAAACTTAAGGAAAACCTGGAGTTGAGCAAAGACAGAAGCGTGCCTGCGTGGCTGGAATTTGACTCAGGCCATCTAAAGGCGAAAGTCTTGCGTTTGCCGGAAAAAGAAGATATACCCGGCGTTATCCAGGAGCAGTTGATCGTCGAGTTGTATTCTAAATAACAAGGATAGGTTTTAGGCCTTTAACATATAAAAAGGAGTAAAAAAAAGATGGGCATAAAATGGAGAGATTTTCAATTACCCAAGAGACTGGAATGCGACGAAGCCACCTACACCGCTGACTATGGAAAATTTTCTGCCGCTCCTTTTGAGCGCGGCTATGGCGTAACTCTGGGTAATTCTTTAAGAAGGGTCCTTCTGTCGTCGATAGAAGGAAGCGCCGTTACTTCCGTTAAATTCACAGGGGTGCAGCATGAGTTTGCCACTATCCCGGGCGTGCTTGAGGATATCACCGAGATCATCCTGAACATAAAGAGCCTTATTCTTAATTCGCATTCCAAGATCCCCAAGACCATTTACATCAAAAAGAATACCAAGGGAGAAATAAAGGCTAAGGATATCGAGGCGGATGAGACTATCGAGATAATTAATCCTGATTTGCATATTGCTACACTTACCAAGGATACTAAATTCCATCTGGAAATGGAGGTATCCAAAGGCAGGGGTTATGTTCCGGCTGAGCTGAATAAAAGAGAGGATCAGGCCTTAGGGGTGATCCCGATAGATTCGATATTCAGCCCGGTAAGAAAAGTTAACTTCTTTATTGAAAACACCCGCGTCGGACAGCGCACCGATTATGACAAGTTGAACCTTGAGGTCTGGACTAATGCAGCGATCAGCCCTAAGGATGCCCTGCTTTACGCCTCCAATATACTGCAGAGGCATCTAGACATATTCGTCAACTTTGGCCAGCTTCCGGATGAGGTAGAAGAGGAAGAGCTGGAAATGAGCAAAGAAGAGACCACTCTTTACGAGAAACTGAGGCTTCCCATTTCGGAATTGGAGCTTTCAGTTAGGAGCTCTAACTGTCTGCGCGAAGCCAATATTAAAATAATCGCCGACCTGGTAAAGAAAAGCGAAGATGAGATGCTCGGTTTTAAGAATTTCGGGAAAAAATCATTGACTGAAATCAAAGAGCTGCTTGCCGGCATGGGTTTAACCTTAGGGATGTCAATCGATCCTAAAAAACTGAAGAAAGCATAAAACATGAGACATCGGAAAGCAAGATCATTGAATAATCGTTTTACCAGCTGGCGTAAAGCCACGTTAATCAGCCTGCTTAAGAACCTGTTGATTCATCAAAGTATTAAAACCACCAAAGTCAGGGCCTCTTCTGTCCAGCCGTTGGTTGATAAGATTATCGGCCTGGCAAAAGAAAATTCACTGGCTGCCAAAAGACGAGCCTACCGGGTTCTCGGGGAACATGATTTAGTGGCCAAGCTTTTTAATGAGATCGGTCCGCGTTTTAAAGAGCGTTCCAGCGGATTTACCCGGGTGCTTAATCTGGGTTTAAGGCGCGGGGATGGCGCGAGGCTAGTGGTGTTAGAGCTTACGGAAATCAAAAAGAAGGAAATCAAGAAAGCCAAAAAAGAAAAAGCGGCCAGCCCCAAAAATGAGCAGCATATCACACCCGTTGCTGAGCAGCCGCCCTCAGAGGAAAAGAAGGCCAAGACTACGGAAGCGGCACCGCCCAAACAAGAAAAGCCGACTGTGCCCAAGAAGCCCACAAAGCAATTTCTCGGCGGTTTAAGAAAGATATTTAAAAAAGAACGAGACTCTTTGTAATCACAGAATATCTTTATGCGAGTAGAAACCCGTTTGGCTGCGCGACTACAAAAGATAAATCCTTCTTCGACATTAGCCATTACCTCCAAAGCCAAGAAGCTTAAAGCTGAAGGCAAAGATATCGTTAGCCTTGCTGCCGGCGAGCCGGACTTTGACACGCCGGATTTTATCAAGGAAGCCGCAATCCAGGCGATACGGTCCGGATTCACCAAATATACCCCCACCACCGGTACGCCAGATTTAAAAAAACTCATTTCGGAAAAATTCAAGAAGGATAATGCGATTGATTATGCCCCGGAGCAGATAGTCGTTTCCTGCGGGGCAAAACATAGTATATTTAATATCCTCATGGTTTTAGTCGGCAAGGGCGATGAGGTGCTCATACCTTGCCCTTACTGGGTCAGCTACCCGGAGATGGTAAATCTTTGCGAAGGAACCCCCCGGTTTATCAAAACCTCGCTTGAAAACAATTTTAAAATAACCGCTAAAGACCTGGAAAAATATGCGGGGGTTAAGGCCAAGGTGCTTATATTAAACAGCCCGTCTAATCCCTGCGGATGCGTATACACTGTCGAGGAATTAAAGGATATAGCGGCGGTATGCGTGGAAAAAAAGATTTTTGTGATCAGCGACGAGATATATGAAAAAATTATCTTTGATAATCAAAGGCACGTATCTATAGCCTCGCTTAATCCGGATATATATGACTTAACCACTACGGTTAACGGTGTTTCTAAAAGCTACTCTATGACCGGCTGGCGTATCGGATATTTGGGCGCTCCAAAAGATATAGCCGAGGCTATATCTAGGTTGCAGGATCATTCTACGTCCTGCCCGTCTTCCATCAGCCAGAAGGCAACTACCTGCGCATTATCGGCCCCGGATGAATTTGCCAGAAATATGTGCCAGGAATTTCAGAAAAGAAGGGATTATCTCGTCGATAGGTTAAGCAAGATTAAAAAGATAGGCTTTGTTTTGCCTAAAGGCGCATTTTATATTTTCTGCAATATTTCCAAGACCAAACTGGATTCCTTGACTTTTACCAATCGCCTGCTTGAGGAAGCCGGGGTAGTGGCTATACCGGGAGATGGTTTCGGCAAAGACGATTACGTGCGTTTAAGTTTTGCTACCAGTATTGAGCAGCTCCAAAAAGCTATGGACAGGTTAGAGGAATGGCTGGTGAAAATATGACCCCTAAAACCGTTGCCGAAAAAATACTAAGCGCTCATGCCGGCAAGATTTTAAAGGCAGGGGATTTTGCCATATGCAAAATTGATTTTACTTTTGGCCAGGACGGGACATCCTCGATTATCATCGACAGGATAAAAGAGCTGGAAACCACTAAACTGAAAACCAGATTTTGCATGGTCATAGACCATAGCGCCCCCTCGCCCAGTGAAGGGGTGTCTAGGGTGCATAAAAAGATGCGGCAGTTTGCCCAGGATTACAATACCGGGTTTTATGACATCGGTTGCGGGGTTTGTCATCAGGTTATACCTGAATCCGGCCAGATCCTGCCCGGAGATTTGGTATTGGGCGCGGATTCGCATACCTGTACATATGGGGCGCTTTCGGCTTTTTCAACCGGCGTAGGCTCGACGGATTTAGCCATCGCGTTATCTACCGGTAAAAACTGGTTTAAGGTTCCGGAAACGATTAAGGTAATTTTAACCGGCAAGATTCCTAAAGGGATATATGCAAAGGACATAATTCTTTATCTCATCGGGCAGGTTAAAGCCGACGGGGCTACCTATAAAGCTATTGAGTTCTACGGTCCGGTGATTGATCAGTTGGATATGGATGGGCGTTTTACTATTTGTAATATGGTGGTAGAGATGGGGGCCAAGGTTGGCTTTATGCCGGTAGACAAGAAAACATTAGCCTGGTTAAAGCCAAGGGTCCCCAAAGGCAGAAAGATAAATAAAATCAGCGCGGATAAAGGGGCTACGTATACCAAGGTTTTAGAGTATGATATCTCCGGGTTGAAACCTCAGGTCAGCCTCCCGCATAATGTGGATACCGTATCCAGCGTTGATGCGCTGAAAAATGTAAAGATCAATCAGGTTTTTTTAGGCACCTGCACCAATGGAAGGCTTGAAGATTTTAAAATAGCCGCCGGGATATTAAAATCAAAAAAAGTCTCTGCGCAGGTAAAATTAATTGTTGCCCCTGCCTCCCGGTTGATATTCCTGGAGGCGCTAAAATTAGGCATAATAGATACGTTTGTAAAAGCCGGCGCCGTGGTGGTTGCCCCCGGATGCGGGCCATGCGTGGGTACGCACAACGGTGTTCCGGCTGACGGGGAAGTCGTGATTTCAACCGCGAACAGGAATTTTAAGGGCAGGATGGGCAACCCTAACGCTTTTATCTATCTGGGTTCACCGGCCACAGCGTGTGCCTCTGCCATCGAAGGCAAAATCTGTGATCCCAGGAAATATTTATAAGAGGGAGGCAAAACATGGAAATACGTGATTTACTTTTATCATGTATTGAAAAAGGCGCGTCGGATCTGCATCTTACGGAAAAAGAGCCACCGATATTACGCGTTGACGGCAAGCTTTGCCGTACGGATTTTCCGGTTTTATTAAGAGAAGACCTGAAGAAAATGATCTATAGCGTCCTGTCCAATACCCAGAAAGAGATGTTTGAGCGGGATTTGGAGTTGGATTTTTCGCTTGCCCTGCCCGGCATGGACAGGTTCCGGGTTAATGTGCATATTCAAAAAGGTTCGGTAGAGGCAGCATTCCGGCGCGTTCCGTTAGAGATTCCCTCTTTGGAAAGTTTAGGGTTATCAACGGTGATTAGGGATTTGGCGCGCAAATCCAACGGGCTGGTTTTAGTCACCGGACCCACCGGTATGGGCAAAACCACGACCTTGGCAGCGATGGTAGATTTGATCAATAGAGAGCGGGAATGCCTGATTATTACCATAGAAGACCCGATTGAATTTATCTTCAGCAACAAAAAGTCTATCATTAAACAAAGGGAGATTTACGCCGACAGCCATTCTTTTGCCGATTCATTAAAACGGGCCCTGCGCCAGGACCCCAATGTTATTATCGTAGGCGAGATGCGCGATCTGGAGACCATCTCTACGGCATTGACTGCCGCGGAAACCGGGCACTTGGTTTTAGCTACTTTGCATACCCCTGACGCCCCCCAGACCATAGAAAGAATTATTGATGTTTTTCCTCCGCACCAGCAACAACAGATAAAACTGCAGCTGGCTGATTGTTTGCAGG
>CAYHNY010000005.1:0-4634 GCA_964358115.1 uncultured Planctomycetales bacterium
GGCGGCTTTAGTATTCCGCCCTTGGGTACCACGGGTTTTAGCCCGGGTGGGCTCCATTAACCGTACCTTCCGGTGATATAATCTTCCGTACGCTTGTCCTTTGGCCGGGTAAAGATATCTTCGGTCTTGCTGAATTCTATTAATTCCCCTAATAGCATAAAACCGGCATCATCGGAAACCCGCGCTGCCTGCTGCATATTATGGGTGACTATTATTATAGTATAGTTATTTTTAAGTTCACGCATTAATTCCTCGATTCTCTGCGTTGCCTGCGGGTCCAAGGCAGAGCAGGGTTCATCCATAAGCAATATATCGGGTTTTACGGCTATAAGCCTGGCAATGCAAAGCCTTTGTCTTTGCTCCAAAGATAAACCCAGTGCCGATTGATTAAGCTTATCTTTTAATTCATCCCACAAGAGCACCGCCTCCAAACTCTCCTGCACAATTTCATCCAGGGTATGCTTATTTACGGAATCGTGGACCTTGGGGCCAAAGACAATGTTCTCGTAAATGGAAAGCGGAAAAGGATTTGGCCTTTGGAAAACCATGCCTACTTTTTTTCGTAAAGCAACTAAATCAGTTGAGGAATCGAGGATGCTCTCACTGTCAATTAATACCTCGCCCGTTGTGCGTACCCCCTCAATTAAATCATTCATGCGGTTAAAAACGCGAAGCAGAGTTGATTTTCCGCATCCCGAAGGGCCGATAATCGCCGTGATACGTTTCTCTCCAAAGGCAACATTATTATCTTTGAGCGCATGAAAATCACCGTACCAGAGATTTAGATTAGTAACTTTAATCTTCATTAACCAAACTTCCCCCGTATATAGCCGTCCGTCCGTTGATCAGATGGGGCAGTAAATATCTTCTCGGTTTTATCCAGCTCAATAAGTTCGCCGCTTAAAAAGAAGGCTGTCTTATCTCCTACGCGCGCGGCCTGCTTTACGTTATTAGTGACTAAAACCAAGGTATAATCCTCTTTCAATTTAAGCATGGCTTCCTCAACTTTTGCTGTTGAGACAGGGTCAAGCCCGGAGCAAGGCTCATCAAATAGAATCACTTCCGGCTCAACGGCAAGGGTCCTGGCAATACAAAGGCGTTGCTGTTGGCCGCCCGATATTTTAAAAGCCGATGTATTCAACCTATCCTTGACTTCCTCCCAAAGATACGCTTTTTTTAAAGCCACTTCCACAATTTCCTGTAATCTTTTTTTGTTTTTAATACCATGCATCCTGGCGCCATAGGCTATATTATCAAATATAGATAAGGGCAGCGGCAGAGGCATGGCGAAAACCATGCCTACATTTTTACGCAGAAGCTCGGCATCCATTGTGAGAATATCTTCTCCCCCCAACTCTACCCGGCCTGACATCTTAAAACTTAGCTGTAATTCGTTAAGCCTATCCAGCATCCTTAAGAAAGTGGTCTTTCCGCTATTTGCCGGGCCGATTACGCTTAAAATCTCGTTGGCCTGAATTTCTAAAGTCACATCTTTAAGCGCCTGGATCGCGCCAAACCAGATATTAAGATTGTTGATATTAAATTTTACCATTTCTTTTTCTTTCTAAAATGATACCGGATAATCACTGCAACCAAATTCATAAATAACACCATGATCAACAGAACCAACGCCGTGCCATATCTTATCTTTTCATCTACGTTAGGCACCTGCGTAGAAATAACATAAAGATGGTATGGCAAAGCCATAGCCTGATCAAAAATTGATTTGGGTAATCGTGGCAGATAAAAGGCCGCAACGGTAAAAAGAATGGGCGCTGTTTCGCCTGCGGCCCGGCCTAAACCTAATATCGTCCCGGTTAATATTCCGGGTATGGCATTAGGCAAAACCACATGTCTTATTGTCTGCCATTTACTAGCACCCAGGGAACGGCTGACCTCGCGGAAGGCATAAGGCACGCTTTCCAGTGCCTCCCGGGAAGTAGTAATAATTATCGGCAAGATCATAATCCCTAACGTTAGCGAACCCGAAAGTATGGATGCGCCGAATTTTAAAAATACCACAAACAAAGCCAAACCAAACAAGCCGTAGACCACGGAAGGAACACCCGCAAGGTTGACTATGGCCAGCTTTATCATCCGGGTCAAAAAATTATCTCTTGAATATTCACTTAAGTAAATCGCAGCTAAAAGTCCGATTGGCAAAGCAAATATAATTGCCCCCGACACCAAATATACCGTACCGATTAAAGCCGGAAAAATCCCCCCGCTTCTCATCCCCTGGCGCGGAATATCACTTAAAAACTGCCAGGTCATCGCTGGCAAACCTTTCTTGATAATAACGAGCACGATTAAACCAACGGGCACGATGACTAAAAGCACAGCTAGAAATAAAAAGAAAAAAGCTATTTTTTGCGTTCTTTGAGAGTTTTTCATATTCGCTTGCGGTGGAGAAATAAATCTGCGCTTACATTAATGATAAAACTAATCACAAATAAAACTATACCGACCGCAAAAAGGGCAAAATAATGTTCGCTGCCTACCACTGCCTCTCCCATCTCTGCGGCAATAGTAGCAGTTAAAGTGCGCACCGGCTGCAGGATACTATGGGGCATCAGGGCGGCATTGCCGGTAATCATCATCACCGCCATGGTCTCGCCAATAACCCGGCCAATACCTAACATCACTGCCGCTAAAATACCCGATGCGGCCGCAGGAAGCATAACCCTATAAATCGTCTGCCAATGTGTGGCTCCCAATGCGAGCGCTCCTTCTTTATATGATTTTGGCACGGAATAAAGCGCATCTTCGGCAATCGAAACTATCGTTGGCATGGCCATAAAAGCCAGCATAATCGAACCGGAAAGAGCGGTTAACCCCGTGGGCAGGTGAAATATATTTTTCACTAAAGGCACAAGAGTAACCATGCCGATGAACCCTAAAACTACGCTAGGTATTGCCGCCAGTAATTCAATCCCTGCCTTAAGGACCTCTTTTATTTTTAAAGGGGCAATCTCTGCAATATACACCGCGCAGGCAATACCGATGGGAACCGAGATAAGCGCAGCTCCCAGAGTAACTAACAATGAGCCGAGGATTAAAGGCAGAATTCCTAACTGCGGGGGCTCAGAAATAGGGTACCATTTTTTCCCCAGCATAAAATCAAAAGGCCTGATCGTTTTTAATAACGCCAGGCCTTCTTTAAGCAGGAAGATAAATATCAATACCACAAAGAAAATGGAAAGCAGCCCGCAGATCAGGATGAGTTTCTCAATGAAGAATTCTTTGATCTTACGAGCGGGCATCTTAGTTTTTAACCGGGACAAAATCCGTCTTTAAAACGATGTCTTGCCCAACTTTTGAAAGCATAAAATCCACAAATTTCTTAACCAAGCCCTGGGGTTGGCCATTGGTATAGAGAAACAAAGGCCTGGATATAGGATATGTATCATTTAACACATTTTCTATTGTCGGGGTCACGTATTCTGATTTTTCGTCCTTAGCCACCGCAATGGCTTTTTGTTTAGGCGAGATATAACCCATGCCGTAATAACCTATTGCTGCGGAGTTGCCGGCTACTTCATCAGCAATAGCCTGAGATGAAGACAACATCAGCGCATCAGGAGCAAATTCTTCTTTTGAATTGGGATCTAACTTTCTTAAAACATGTTCTTTAAAATAAACATGGGTGCCGGAATTTACCTCGCGGGATAAAATCACGATTTTTGCATCTGCCCCTCCCACTTCTTTCCAGTTTTTTATTTTAGCGGTAAAGATACCGGCTAGCTGATCTATTGTTAATTTATCCACGGGATTTTTAGGGTTAACCACTACTGCCAAACCATCCAAAGCTACCTTAATTTCAAAAGGGTCGATGCCCTTTTGTTTAGCTAAGGCTATCTCCTTATCTTTAATGTTTCTTGAGCTCATGGCAATATCACAGGTGCCGCTGATCAGGCTTGAAAACCCGGTGCCGGATCCGCCGCCAGTCACCGCGACAAAATCCTGATTTTTCTCCATATATTTCTCCGCCCAGGCTTGAGCCAGATTTACCATTGTATCAGAACCCTTAACCTGAATATTATTTTTATTCTGAGCAGCAAATACCGGATTTAAAAATAGCCCTAAGCTTAAAACAAAAAATATAACCCTCAACATCTCTTTCCTCCTTTGCAGGCCTTAACACATACCCCGCAGATATACTGATCCACCAGGCGTAATTTCTGGAATTCCTTTAGTTTCTCAAAACACTTTATATGGTCGAACTCTTCCGGGCTATTTTTTATGGCCTGGGCCGGACAGACCGCAATACAGAGCCGGCAGCTGCCACAGCCGTCTTTAACAGGTTTGTCTAACTTTAACGGCATATCGGTAAGAATAGTCACCAGGCGAAATTGGCTGCCCAACTTTTTATTCACTAATAAATTATTTCTGCCCAACCAGCCTATACCGGCGTAAAACCCAAGTTGCTTATGCGAAAGGTGCGCCTTTTGACTCTCCCAGTCTAAAATCTGAGAAGCAGGTATAGGCAAGACAACAAAACCTTTATTCTGGATGATATTGGCTAAACGTAAAGCTGCTTGGTCCAGAAAGTTATTTAGAGTGCGGTAATGGTGAAAATAAAGTTTGGTGGGATGGGTTTCGATTTCTTCTAATATAGCCTGAGAAAGCCTTGT
>CAYHNY010000005.1:4734-25959 GCA_964358115.1 uncultured Planctomycetales bacterium
TTATCCATTGAGCTTTTTTAAATAAACCATGAGTATTGATACTGCCGCAGGCGTAACCCCGGAAATACGCGAGGCCTGGCCTAAATTAATCGGTTTAAAGCGGCTTAATTTTTCGCATATCTCGCGCGATAGTCCAGAGATCGCATTGTAATCCAAATCCAACGGCAGCCTTATTTTTTCTAAATTTTTAAAGCGCCCAACCTCCGTTAACTGCCTCTGGATAAACCCTGCATATTTTACTTCAATTTCCAGCTGTTTGCCAACATTTTTATCTATATCTATGCCGATAGCCCCTAGCCTTCTTAAGTCCTGCCAACTTACCTGAGGCCTTTTGAGAAGTTCCTCTAAACTTACTACTTTCTTAATCGCAGCAGTTTTTAGATCCTCCAGTGCGGCGTTGATCTCAGCGGAAGGCTTTATTCGCTTTGATCGCAAATAGGCTAACCCCCTTTTAATGCCTTCGACTTTTGCCTGGGTTTGCTTATATTCTTTTTTGCCCACCAGGCCTATATCGTGGCCTATTTTGCTTAAACGTAAATCCGCGTTATCCTCGCGTAAGATTAAGCGGTATTCTACCCGCGAAGTAAACATGCGGTAGGGCTCGTTAGTGCCTTTGGTGGTCAAATCGTCAATTAATACGCCGATATAACCGGAAGCGCGGTCTAAAACCAGGACTTCCTTGTCTTGCGCACGAAAACTGGCATTTATCCCGGCGATTAAACCTTGCGCAGCTGCTTCTTCGTATCCGGTGGTTCCGTTGATTTGGCCGGCAAGATATAAATTTTTAATTAATTTTGTTTCCAGGGTCGGATAGATCTGGGTGGGCTCAACTACCGTATGCTCAATACCGTAACCAAAATGAATAATTTTAGCCTCTTCCAGGCCTTTGATAGAATGCAGTAAATCCAGCTGTACATCTTCAGGCAGGCTTGTTGACAGGCCATTGGGATAAATATCATCTATATCGTAGCCTTCCGGCTCTAAAAATATCTGGTGCCTTTCTCTATCTTTAAACTTCACAATTTTATCTTCAACCGAAGGGCAATACCGGACACCGGTAGCCTTGATGATCCCGGCATAAAGCGGCGAGCGGTCCAAATTATTAAAAATAATCTTATGGGTATCTTTATTAGTATGGGTAATATAACAGGGGATCTGTCTCCGGGATAACTTTTTAGTCGAAAAAGAAAAAGGCTTAGGGGGATCATCTCCCGTTTGAATAATTAACTGAGAAAAATCAATGCTTTTTCTATCCAGCCGCGGGCAGGTCCCGGTTTTAAAACGTAAAAGCTGAAAACCTAGATCTTTCAAGTTATTATCTAAAGCTATCGCTGCGGGCTCGCCGATCCTTCCGCCGCTGAAATGTTTTAATCCGATGTGGATCAGCCCGTTTAAAAAAGTTCCCGCGGCAATTATGACAGTTGTAGCTAGAATTTCCTCTTTTTGCTTAGTGAGCACTCCGGCCACGCGGCCATCTTGAATAAGCAACCTCTCGGCCTGCGCTTCTTTGACTATCAGGTTATCTTGGACTCTGATCACTCTCTGCATATATTCTTTATAGAGTTTGCGGTCTATCTGCGCGCGGGACGACTGCACTGCCGCGCCCTTAGAGGCATTGAGAATCCTGAATTGCATGCCGCAGCTATCGGCAGCCTTGCCCATTTCACCACCTAAGGCATCAATTTCTTTAACCAGCTGTCCCTTGCCCACCCCGCCTATGGCGGGGTTACAGCTCATATGCCCGATAGTATCAAGGCTTAAGGTAAGTAGAATAGTTTTAGCGCCCATGCGGGCCGCAGCCAAAGCAGCCTCAATACCGGCGTGTCCTGCGCCAATAACTATGACATCGTAATTATGCATTTTTCTTATTATATTATTCTCTGGAGGCCTTGATAAGCAGGGGCAGGATATCTTTACCGTAAATCTCGCCTAAAGAACCTAGTCTTGCTGTTTTTTCCGAGAAGCTCATTGAGCCGTCGGCTTTTATATTGCCTCCGGAGATTAACAGGGGCACCGGATCCGCAGAATGGGATTTTATCCGGCAAACCGTAGTATGGTCGGCAGTCACCGCAATCACGGTATTAGCGATATCAAGCGCAGGCAAAAGGCTGCCAAAAAAACATTTATCGATTGCGGCAATAATCTTTTCTTTAGCCTTACAATCTCCGTCATGGCCCGGCTCATCCGGGCCTTTAATATGCACATAGATACCGTCATATCTAGTGATAGCATCCAGGGCGATTTTGGCCCAGACCGGATAATCCACATCAAGATGACCGGTAGAAGAAGGCACCTCCACCATCTCCATGCCGGTCAATAAAGCTATTCCTCTTTCTACGGGCATCTGCACAAAACATCCGAATTTTAAGTTATAGATACTTTCGATAGAAGGGAATTTAGGCAAGTGGTCGCCGGCATCGCGCGAAAGAATAATGTTTGCCGCAAGCTTATTTTCGGAAACCCTCTTTTTATTTATCCAAGACTCTTTAAGCACTTTATGGGATTTTTGGGTGAATTCATTCAGCAGGCTGGCTGCCTCCCCGGCTTCGGGAGAATCCTGGTATCCCGGCATGGCCTGAGATTCCTGCAGCGTATCTTCAAATTTATCTTTGGCTACTCCAAAAACTCCTTGCCGGTCATAGGCCGGGTCAGTATTGGTGATCCAGCCGGATAATCTAGAGCGCATGCCTTTGATTATTAAAACCCCGCGATGGGCAATAGTATTTTTAAATTCAAAGGTGGCGGAAGAAAGCGTTACTTTTGTATTTATCTCTTTGGCTAAGGCGCAAGCCTCATCAGTATCTAAACTCCGGCCCACCCGGCGGTCTTGGATAGTTTTACCGTCTGCGTTGGCCGTGGCAAAATTTACGCGCAGGGCAATATCGCCGTCATTAACTGCAAGGCCCGCGGCAAAAGATTCCAAGGGCCCACGCCCGGTATAATACTCATAGGCATCGTAACCTAAGAGGCTAATCACCGCGATATCAGATTCCGGGGCAATCCCTTTTTCTACCGGATACACCAAGCCGGTCTTACCTTTCTGGGCCAGCCGGTCTAAATTGGGAGCCAGCGCTGCCTCAAGCGGAGTTTTATTGCCCAGCTCTTTTATCGGCAGATCCGACAAGCCATCAAGAACAATGTATAATATTTTTTTCATAAGGGAATATAAGGAGGTTAGGGGAGGCTATAACAGGTTGCAAGAAGTTGCGGGAAACTACGAAAGCAACCTCTTGCAACCTAACTTAACATTTAGAATAACCGCAGCCCTGGCACTTAAGGCAGCCCTCTTCGTGCCGCAGCGTCCCGCCGCAATCAGGGCAGACACCTGCGATATCCCCGTGAGGAGCGAAATCCGAGGCGGAAATTTCGTCGCTATAGGAATGCTTCATCGCCACTAGAGTTGCTTCAACGCTAGACAGTTTTAGCTGGCCGTTAGCCAATCTTTTCTCAACCACGCGGGCAATGGCATCGGCGCAGGAAAATATGCGCTGGCCTTTTTCCCAGGAAGGGCTGGGACAGCGGATGTTACGCAACTGTTCAATAATGGATTTTACTTCAATACCGGAACGAAAACCTAAAGAGACCAGCCGCCCCAATGCCTCAAGCTGGCTGGCGGCACAGCCGCCGGCCTTGCCCATCTGGGTAAACAGCTCAAATGCCCGGCCTTGCTCATCGATATTTATGGTCACATAGAGATTACCGCAACCCGTAGCCACTTTGGTGGTAGTGCCGATAATCACCTCCGGGCGGGGGCGCGGGGCGATCTTGCCCGGTTCAATATCTACCGCCTTCTTCTCGGGGCTCTTTTCTTTTTGCTTGACGTTTAAAACCTGCTCTTCACGGCTCTGGTCGCGGTAAATAGTGATACCCTTACAGTTTAATTCATAAGCCAAGAGGTATGCCTTGCGCACATCTTCCACTGTCGCATCGTGGGGGAAATTTATGGTTTTGGAAGTGGCGTTATGCACGTATTTCTGAAAAGCTGCCTGCATGCGCACGTGCCACTCCGGAGAAATATCGTGAGCGGTGACAAATATTTTCTTTACATCTTCGGGGATACCGTCAATATTCTGGATGGAGGCGCTCTCGGCGATCCGCTCCATAAGGCCACGGCTGTAAAAGCCGCGGCTCTTGGCAATCTCTTCAAATAAAGGGTCGACCTCGACTAATTTATCGTTATCCATGACGTTACGATAATAGACCACGGCAAACAAAGGCTCAATCCCCGAAGAGCAGGGCCCGGCGATAATACTGATGGTGCCGGTAGGGGCAATGGTAGTCAAGGTGGCATTGCGTAATTTCAGGCCGCCTTCTTTTTTATCGTATACGCTGCCCTTAAATGCGGGAAATACCCCTTTTGCCTGCGCAAGTTCCTGGGATTTTTTAGTCGCCTCCTGCAAAATAAAAGACATCACCTTCTCAGCAAGGGCTACTGCCTCTTCTGAATTATAGGCAATGCCTAAACGTATCAAGAGGCTGGCCCAGCCCATTACACCCAGCCCGATCTTGCGCGTGGCCTTGGTGGCCTTCTCTATCTCAGGCAAGGGAAATTTATTCACATCAATAAGATTATCCAGAAAATGCACCGCAAGCTTAGTTACTTCCCGCAACCTCTCCCAATCAATTTCCTGACGGCCCCCTCCTACATCCTTACACATCCGGTCTAAGTTTATTGAACCTAAATCGCAGCTTTCATAAGGCAGGAGAGGCTGTTCTCCGCAGTCTAATGAGACAAAACCATTGCTGATAAAGGTCAAGGTTGCCGGCTCAGTAAGGTCATATACTTCCTGCTCATCGAGGTAGTCGACCTTCTCTATCGTATCTTCGAATTCAGAACGGTAAAAAGCGCGTTCCGAAAGGATTTTTAACTTATCTGCGTGCTTCTGACCCACGAAGCCGACTCTCTCAATAAACTTCTTTATATTATCTTTGCTTATCTGCAGCTCATAACACAACCCGTCCAATAGATACTTCTTTGTCTGGCCTTGCGAATTAGTATACGGGAACCCTTCCCGCTCTGCGCGGCTCCTGTCGTAAATTCTTGAAAATATACCGAGATTCAGAAGAAGAAGCTGCACACCTTTAAGTAAAAGACGGGATTTAGAGGTTAAACGCACATAAACCGTACCGTTCGGCGCATACACTCCTACTGTACCATCGGCAGTAAATAAACCTTGCAAAAACCCGATTACCGCTTCTTGGGTGGCGGTATAAATTAACTCCGGAACTTCTTTCTCTTCGGCCTCACAGGCTTTTATCCCCAACCGTTTGAAAAATTCTACAAAATATTTACTATGGTAGGAAAGATGATACACGTCATTTTCTCTTACTACCTCCTTAATGTCGCATCCGTAAAACCCATTAATAACGGGCTTAATGTATTCGAGAATGGCCTTGTCTTGCTGGCTAAACGTAAAGCCTACGCGGCAATTTTCGTCCCCGTCTCTTAACCAGCCATCGCCGACAAGCAGGCCTAATACCTGACCGAGTTCCCCAGACCATGTTTTAGGCAAATTCAATGTATAAGACCTGCCGTTTGCCCCCTGATATTCATTCTCCACTTCAAATGGCAGGGCATTGTCCGGGTTAAAAGGAATACCCTGCGGCTGAATAATAACCCTGTCTTTATGCGGCGTTAAATCTTGAACCTCGACCCAACCATGCGGCGTCATTAGCTTGTGGTCTCGGGTAGCAATTAATTCAAACCCTGCTTTAGTCGTAACCCTAAAAACAGGCTTAACGCCTGTTTTAAAAGCCGCGGAGATAGCATTTCGCGAAATGGCCAACCGTATCTCTGTAGCTACGGCTCCATCCTCTTTTTGCCCACAGAGAATATCTTCAACCCTGTCGTCGGTAAATATGGCTATGCCGCCGGCACCATGCCTTCTGACTAAATCCACCATCCTCATCAAGCCTTTTTCGGTAGGTATAAACGTGTCGCCTACAACGCAAGGGTTGGTGCTTTCAATCTTGCCTAGCTTTGGCGTAGGGTTATGCTGGTTTACCCTATCGATAAAAATAATCCCGGGCTCGCCGTTCTTATGCGCCTGCCTGACGATCAGATCAAAGACATCTTTAGTATTGAGCCGCTGCACCAGTTTCTGGGAATGCGGGTCGATCAACTCGCACTCTTCGGACTTGTTTAACCGCTGCATAAAATCGTCGGTGATCGCCACCGAAATATTAAAATTATTGATCACGTCATTCTTTTCTTTGCAGGTAATAAACTCCAATATATCCGGATGGTCCACGCGCAGGATGCCCATATTCGCACCCCGACGGGTACCCCCCTGTTTTACCGCTTCGGTGGCGGAATCATACACCCGCATAAAAGAAACCGGGCCCGAGGCAACGCCGCCGGTGGTCTTGACCACCGAATTTTTCGGGCGCAGCCGGGAAAAGGAAAATCCCGTGCCGCCTCCGGATTTGTGGATAATGGCGGTGGCCTTTAAAGTTTCAAAAATAGATTCCATGGAATCGTTAATCGGCAGGGTAAAACAGGCGGAAAGCTGGCCCAGCTCTTTGCCGGCGTTCATCAGGCAGGGAGAATTAGGGACAAATTCCAACGCCGTCATCATCCGGAAAAATGCCTCTTTTAAATTTAAGATTTCATTTTCTTTTTTACCGTAAAATTTTTCCGCTGCGGCTATCGCCCCGGCTACTCGTTCAAACAACTCTGGCGGAGTTTCAACCACCTTGCCGTTCTCATCCTTTTTAAGGTACCTCCTCTCTAAAACTTTGCGCGCGTTATCGGATAACTCTAAAGGCATTCTACACCTCTTAGTTTAAAAAGATTGCGGATTTAATCGCCAGGTCAAAAGTATATACCTTCTAATTCTTTTGTCAATAAAAAAATACAATATATAGTATAGGTATAATTAAATTATACAATAAGTTGTATTTTATCCTCTAGAGTTGCCGACAGGATTCCCGGATGACTAGTTCGGTCGGCAAAACAATTTTCTTAACCGGGGCCTTGCGCTTAGGCTCCATCAAAAGGATCAGTTCTTTGACGCTATCCTGCGCCATTTTCACCAAAGGTTGCCTCACCGTAGTCAAGGCCACCGGGCCGTAAAGCCCGGAGGGGTTATCATCAAAACCAACGATAGATAAATCCCGCGGGACCTCTTTTCCTAATTCTTTGGCCACAGCCATCACCTCTAAAGCCATGGAATCGGAAGCGACGAATACCGCCGTGGGAGGATTATCCATCTTGAATAATTTTTCCGCAGCCCCCCTTGCCTGGCCGCGCGAATAATCCGTCTTGATAATATAGTCATCGCCGGGTAAAGAAACCTTATTTTTCTTTAAGGCCCTTTGAAACCCTTCCAGCCGCTGCATAGCGGCCTGGGTCACTACATCGCCGGTGATATGCGCTATTTTTTTATGGCCGAGGCTGACTAAATAATTCACTGCCAGCTCCGCGCCCCCCGCATTATCCACCGCGATACAGCTTACTTCTAAATCCTGAACGTAGTGATTGATTACGACACAGGGTATACGCGCGCTTAAGGCCTCTTCCAGCTGAATGCGGTTGATAATAATATCCGCAAAGATTACCCCGCCCGCCCCTCTTAGATTAAGGGAGCTGCGGCTATCGGTAAGATGTAAGAGCATATCCAGCTTTAAGACTGCGCATAGGGTGCCTATGCCGCGGATCAACTCCAGCGCATAAAAAGAATAAAATATGCCTTCATAGCTTGGGATAACCAGGGCAATAACATTGCTTCTTCCGGTAGCCAGCCTTTGGGCAAAAACCGAAGGCTGGAATTTAAGCTGCCTTACGGCGTCGAGCACCTTGAGGCGGTTTTTTTCTTTGACCGAGCCGAATTTGTTGATTACGCGCGAGACAGTAGTAATAGAAACGCCGGCAAGACGGGCAACGTCTTCAATGGAGATATTCCGGGAGGGGCCTTTTCTGATGCGTACCATGTAATTAGATGAGGACAAAAAAACTATTTAACTATATCGCCTACTTTTATCGTCGCGTCTTCTTTTTTTATGTCGCAGGCGGAAATATTCTTATGGATTTTGATAATCTCGACGTCAGCAATAGGCTGGTCCTGCCTATATACGCTAAAAATATTGCCGACTTTGATGCCGGAGTCTTCGCCCAGGTTCATGATGATAAAATTATTCTCGCGGTTGACCGCCAGGACCCTGCCCACCAGGGGTGCTGCTTCTTTTTCGCCAGATGTCCCCCCTGCCTCCTTAGGGCGCACCACGATAGGAGGCAGCTCTACCGATTCTTTCTTGCTCGCGGTAACGGCGGCAGCGCTACCTTGAGCCTGCCTTGTCTCTAAATTTTTCTTCAAGGTATCGGCCTGCAGCATCTTATCTTTTAACATAGTTTCCATTTCATAAAGCCGGCTATCTAAAGTAGCATTTTTATTCTGCAGCTCCGCTAATTTTCTCTGCAGGCTGATATTGCGGTTATACAAGCCCTTAAGCTGCCTGCGCAGGTATGTATTTTCATCCTTGACGGGCTTTGAGCCTTCCTGAATCTGGAATTTATCATTTTTCTCCCGCACTAACTCCGCGGCCAGGCTGTCTAATATAGTCTGGTTATAGGCGAGCTTGCCGTCCATTTCCTTCTGGCTGAATTCCAGCTGGCGCTTCATATCCATCTTCTCGCGGTTTATGCTGTTGACCTCCAAAAGCAGGGAATTGTTTTCTTTTTGTATTTGCTCGTTGGCTATCTGCAGCGATTTTAAATCCTGACGGATAGCCCGGATCTGTATCTCTAAATCGGTTTTTTGTTTTAAGATCCCTGCCCAGTAGGCATCCGCGGGTTCGGATAAGTTTTGTTTATAAGAGACAAGGGGGGAGGATGCGGAAGCGGCTTCGCTTTTTTGGGACTTTAAAGACTTGACCTGCTCAACCAGTTCTGTTTTTTCTTTATTTAATAACTCCAGCTTATTCTGGATGCTTTCTTTTTCCTTGGTGAAGCGCTCGACGTCTGCGCTTAAGACGCTGATGCGGTTTTGCATCTGCTGGTTCTGCGCCAAGACATCATTGGCCTTTTTGGCAAGAGAGCTGTTGTCAACCTTTAAGGCATCGACTTCTCTTTCCGCAGCCTGCTTGGCATTGTAAGCCTGATAGGTCAGGAAAAAACTGGCCACCAATATAGCGATGAGCGCTATGATCAGGATCTTTACTTTTTGCTCCATCGTCCCTCCTTTATAATCGGGCGAATGTCTTCTGCATTACCAGGCTACCCGCACCCAAAGCCACTGCGTTCTCCCGCAATTGGGAATAGGCAATCTTCAAATCTTCGGTGACCTCCCTGAATGCCCACTCTTTGACGGTGGAATTTACTTTATTCAAAAATCCATCCCCGGCTTCCTCCAGGCCTCCGCCGATGATCACCACCTGCGGATTAAAGAGGTTAACCAGCTGCGCAATTTTAACCCCCAGCCTTTTGGAGGCCGCCTCAAGTGCTGCTGCCGCCGTCGGGTCTTTGGCCCTTCCGGCGATAAAGACGCTTTTTAAATCCAGGGTTTCGTAGCTTGATGAGGTTAAATTAAAAAATCTTATTGCCGCTTCTTTATCCTGAGCCAGCATCGATCTTACGTGGTCGGCCATCCCCAAATCTATCTCCCAGCGTTTTAAGAAACAGCTATTACCGGCTGCGCAGTTAAATTGGTCTTGTTCTTTAAAATTGTAAATGGAGACCTCTCCGGCATAACCGTTGGTGCCGGTATAGACCTCGCCGTTAATCATTATCCCGCAGCCTACCCCGGAAAACATATAGATGACGTTTTTAAGGTCACGCTCCAAATCCAGCCAGTGCTCGCCGAAACAGGCAGCGGTGGCGTCATTCTCAATTAGCGCCGGCAGATTAAATTCTTTCTCAATGAAATCCCGCAGAGGCAAATCCACTGAGGCATAAGTATAATAATGGTCCATCTTCTGCGGCCAATGGATGGAACCGTCTTTTTTATTCACTAAGCCTGCGATCCCCACGCCTACGCCTTTGATATTCGGCACATAATCCTTGGAGCGGCGCAGGATCTCGCGGATAACCTCCAATACGCATTCGGTAACTTCTTTAACCGAAGAATTGGGCCGGGAGATTTGAGTTTTAGTAATGATGTTTCCTTTAAGGTCGATCAAAAGCCCGACCATATTCATCAGGTTCAACCCCACGCCGATAGCATATCCGGCCTGAGGATTTAAATCTAAAAGCGTAGGCCTCCTGCCGCCTTCGGAGACATCCAGCTCTTTTTCGTAAACCAGGTTATTTTTTATGAATTCGTCTACATAATTAGAGATGGTCACTACATTTATGCCCATCTCTTTGGCGATATCGGGACGGCTGATCGGTCCGCTTCTTCTTAAAATATCCAGAATATTGATATTGCGTCTTTCTTTATCGGTTAATTCCTCTTTCTGAAAATCAATGCTGCGCATAAGAATAAAGGCGCCTTTCCCCGTGGCATTTAAAGAAAAATGGATAAATAATAACTTTATTTAACTTTTATTTATACTACCAAAGGTCATATAAGTCAAGTATTTTTAAGAAGTAATGGAAAATTAAGGATTTTAGATTTTATTTTAAAAAACAGGCGGGTTTTTGAAAAATGGCTACCGGTTTTTATGCGTAAATCTAATGCGCATCCACTATATCAAGTATATCCAGGCTGCGGTCTACAATACCGGTTGAGGAAACCACTAAAAGATTGATGATTTTGCTGCCGGACTGGGTATATTTGGTGGAAAAATTTGCTTCATCACTTTTAGGCGAAGCCTCCCCCAGATCGCCCGACCAAAGATAGGTAAGCTGCGGTTGCAGGCAGCCTGCGGCCTCTGCATAAACTGCAGAACTAATTCCCACCTCCTGGCCGTAGCTCGGCTGATACGCGGATGATTTTAATTCTACTCGCGTGGGGTTAAAAAGAGGGTAATCGTTTTTGAAAGAAGAATCAAGAAAATTTTTTAGATTATCTTCAATGGGCTTATTTTGGTCTATTTCTTGCAGGCGCGCTCCGGCCAAGGCGGTAATTTGGGAAAATTCATTGCCCGCCCTTTCAAGAATCCGGTTATAATAATCCTTGGCTTTTGCCAAATCATCCTGCCACTGATTAATCAAGCCCAGTTGATATAAGCTGGAAATCACGGCGGGGTTGGCGGTTTGTCCCTGGGTTAACCCCTCAAAGTAACTTTGGGCCTTTTGTATATCCCGCAATACGTAGGCATAGATAATGCCTAGTTTAAAATTAATCTCATCGGCATGGCTATTGCCGGGATAGGATTGCATTAAATCAAGATACACATCCCCGGCCTTTATATATTCTTTCATTTTCTCTAAGTTAAATCCGCGCAAATAGATTAATTCCTGGCCAAAAGCTGCCTTACCGCCTATTTCCTCTATTTTCTGGAAGATCTTTTCGGCATAGGCCGGGTCTTTCTGGCCATGGTCTTTATAGGCAAACTGTTTAGCCAGTTCTATCAAGTTTGCGATTAGCTTATCTTTTGGCAGGCTGGAATCCTTGCTTATTTTCTCCGCATAAATGTCGTATACGGCTTCTGCCAAATCCAGATTGCCGTCTTTTAGAAACCCGCCGGCTATGGTAAGCAACTGTTCGTCTGAGCTGGCAACGCTCACAAACCTATCCATATAGAGCCGGTACAATTCCCTGGACCTGGATTTTTCTTGATATGCCAAAAGGGTATCCGCGACTTTTTTTATCGGCTCCGGGTCTTTTACTTCTTTGGCATACACATAAACAGATTGGATAAGGTCGGCCATGGCATTCTCGGCAAAGACATCCTGCTGGTCCTTATGAAATTGCCACAAAACCAGGCGCGCGTAAACCGCTAAGGGCGATTTTGTGCCGGCGCAACCGATTGCCTTTTGGCAACCATCGGCTATTTCATCCCGGTAGTCATTGCCTTTTGTAAAATACTCATCCCAGGATTGAGCCTCCTCTAAATATTTAAGCTGCCGGTAACGGCCTTGCGCAATATAGTAACTTATAAAACAGGCGCAATTTTTCTTTCCCAAAGATTTCAGAAATTCGACAAACGCGTTATAATTGTTGTCTTTGAAATAACAGTCTTTTAGCGCTTCAAAATAGGGGTAGTCCGGGCATTGTTTGGCGGAAAGAATCTGCTTTTTTAAATCCGGGCAGCTATCGCCGGCTTGCGCCCAGACAAAAGCTTTAACGGGTGTCCCCAAAAATAAAATGCTCGCCAGAAAAATTGCCGTGTTTTTTTTCAGTTTGAATAGATCCATTTTGGCTTCTTCCCTTTTAATTTTAATTTTGGATTCTTCCAGAATTCTTTAACTACATAGTAGGCCTTCTTAGGCGTGCGCTTGTTCAGCCCGCCTTCAAGCTGCGCTGATAAAGCCACAATCCCAAACCACTCCTCGTTCATATTCATGTTCCGCGGTGCCTTGATATCAAAATAGTAGCTGCCGTTAGACCAGTTAGATACGGTATCGTGCACTATCCAGCCTTCGCGATTGTCCTGCTCATGCTTCCACCACTCATCCGTCCATTCAAACATGGTGCCGCCCAGGCAGTTTCCTTCGCCCTCCTTGTTCCCGGCTAAATTATCGTAGATCTGCCGCCACTGCGACTCAAGGAAATACGCCTGAATATTCTGGTCCTCTTTTTTCAGGTAGGCGTCATAGCTATCCGCGCCGAATTCAGAAAGCATCACCGGCCGGTTGAAAGCTGACTTTAAGGATTTAAATAGGTTGCCAAAGCGCTTGCCCCGGTAGATAATGCAGGCAACCAGGTCGATATCCGGGCAAACCTGATTGGCTATATCTAACCCTAAGAGTTCTCCGTTACCCAGAGCCACCGGATGGCCGGGGTCAAATTTATGTATCTCTTTAGCTAGGCTATTGACAAAAGAATAATATACTTTCGCGCGCATGATTTTTTGTTTCTGCAAATCGGGTTCTTTCTCTATCTCTTCCGAAAACCAGGGGGCGACTGTCCCCAGGCAGGAATAATTATTTTCATTGCCTAAGATCCAGAATAATACGCCGGGTTCATCTTTATAAAGACTGACCATATCTAAAACTTCTTTTCTGATTTTATATTGGAATTTCTTATCCCCGTAAAAAGGGCAAGGGTACTCCCAAAAACCCAGCCAGTGCCCCAAGATTACTCTTATGCCGTAATTATTGTATAAATCCCGGATGACCTGCCTGACACTTTCCGGGTCTTCGCCGGTCTGATAGATCCTCACCGTGTTTATGCCCATTTTCTGCATCAGGCTGCCGTCAATCATCCAGGGCTTACGCGGATCGCGCCACCAGTCATATTCATGATTCATACCAATCCCTACGGGATTGTAGCAAACCCCCTTAATGATATAGGGTTTACCCGAAACGATCAGTTGGTAACGGTCATTGGCAAGCTTTTTGATATACACCTTGGGGCTGGCAGCCAGTAGATTACCGCAGCCAAACCCAAAAAACAAGCCACAGGCTACAAGCAGAATAAGCCTGTAGCCTGTGACTCTTGGTTTAACCGCCCTGATTTTATTCAAACTTGATTTCATCCAGATAGAAAGTTGCTCCGTCAGGGTTTACATCCACGTTAGTCGCCCAGCAAAAACCACCGATGATATAGGACATATCTTTGCCCTTGAGATCAACGGTGTATTGGGTCCAGTTCTTGTTCAGGATAACCGGCCCGATGGCCGAGGTATCTGAATCCGAATACTCGCCCATAATCCCGCCTACCTTAAACTCTTCGATTCTTTCCCCGCCCTTAGCGCCCCGGGCCCAGAAAGTAAGCTTGGTGGCCTTGGAAAGGTCGTATCCGGCATCAACGCTTCCCCAGTTATTCGGGGGATTTTGCCAATAGATACCTGCCCAACGTGCACCGTTAGTGGCTTTCCCGGTGTAGATAATCTTAATGCAGGTATCGCCTAAATAAGGGTCTTCGGTAGAAGCAGCATCAAGCCTTAGATCCCCGTAATCACCCATCCATCCCGAGGGGATAAAATGGTTATTGATTGACCTTTTATCGGCAAACACATAGAAAGGAACGCCTTCCTGTTTTTTGCCTTCCGGCTTCATTGCCGGGTCAGCCTCAAATTTGATGTCATCAATGTAGAAAGTGGCACCCTGAGGATTCAAATCGCTGGTAATCACCCAGCCAAAACCGCCGCTGATGTAAGAAAGGTCCTTGCCTGCCAGGTTGATCGTGTATTGTTTCCAGATATCGGTAAGCTCTATCGGGCCCATCTCTACGCTCGCAGAATCCGAATAGGCGCCCTTGATACCGCCGATGACAAATTTCTGGATTACTTCCCCGCCCTTTGCGCCGCGGGCCCAGAAGGTCAACTTAGTCATGCCGGTCAAATCAAAACCGCCTTTTTTTGAACCCCAGTTATTCGGGGGATTCTGCCAATAAACGCCTGCCCAACCTTGGCCTTGAGATTTCTTGGCGTTATAACTAAACTGCAGACAGGTTTTTCCGGAATGAACATTATCCTTAGATTCATCATTAAGTTTAATGTCGCCGTAATCACCCATCCATCCTGAAGGTATATAGTGGTTATCGGGCGCGTTCTTATCCGCGTAAACGCCAAATGCCTTCATCTTCACCGGCTCTGCGGCCAAGGCCAGGCCTGCAAAAGCCAAAACGCAAAAACTCGCTAAAGCTAAAACACCTACTCTCTTCATACCAAACACCTCCTCTTTCTAGTTTTAAATATTTTATCTTTCTGAATTTCTATTTTAATTTTAATTTCTGCGCTGCCTCCTTTCTACTTTACTTCCATATCTTTTTATACATGTAATAAGATTTACGCAGCTGCCTTAAAAATGGGCTTAAAGCCCCGTCGCCCTGGCCGCAAAGCCCCAGCCACTCCTCGTGCATGGCGCCGTCGGGAAAAGGCCCGATCCATAATCCTTTTTTATCATGGATCGCCGGCTCATAACCCTTCCACCATTCATCCAGCCATTCAAAGACTACTGCGCCCAAGGCATTGCCGGAGCCTTCGCCAAAAGCCATGTTTGCCTGGATATCTTCCCAGTCTCCGCGCAGATATTCGGCTTGCAAAAATTCACCCTCATCCGCGGTCTTATCTTCCGAATAAGCCGAGCAGCCAAACTCGGTAATAAATGCGGGCCGGTCTGTCTCCTCTTTTACCTGCCGCCACAAAAATCCAAACCCATAATCTCCGCGATAGGCATTGGCGCCGAATATGTCTATCTCCGGGGCATTTTTGCCGAACTTATCTAAGTATAGCACATCTCCGCTGCAAATTGCCACCGGATGTTCGGGGTCTATGGCCTTAATCTGCTTGGCCACATCGCTGGCAAATTTAAAAAATGTCTCCGGGTCCTTATCCGCGTTGCAGGCATAACCGTAAACATTCTCATTGCCCAACAACCAAAAGAGCACAAACGGCTCATCCTTATATTCCATGACCATACTGGCCACTGATTCCATCATATTGCGCCGGTGCTCTTCGTTCTTATAATCCGTGCCGGGATTCCAGGCAGCTCCCGAGCCTAAAGCATATTTACCTAAAAAGTCGCCCATAATCACCCTGATGCCAAAACGATTATAGAGGTCGCGCAAGAGTTCTTTATTTACTTTCAGCGGATGATGATAAAGCCTGATGGCGTTGACCCCCAGCTCTTTCATTAGCTGGAAATCGCCTACTACCGGCTCATCGGGGTCTTGCTTGTTATTTTTGTTTTTATCCACAAAACTATCATAGGGGCCGTCGATTTTGTTGTTTTTGTTAAAATCTTCGTACATCCAATCCCCGAGCGTGCCGTCGTCGGGAGATTGGCCTACCTTAGTCGGCGCATAGGTAATCGCCTTGATCACAAAAGGTTTATTATCCACGATCAACTGCCAGTCCCCGGTCTCATATTGCACTAAATGCACCTTGCCTTTTCCCAGGCGCTTTTTAATGCTTAGCAGGTCGCTGGAAGGCTTGGGTTTTAATTTATCCAGCAGGTTTACTTTGATAAGTTTGCCCGGGTTGGTAATCACAATATCATTAGCTACTTCTTTGTCAAAACCATTGATGATTTTTATGTCGGCGCCCTCCAGCTTATAGCCTAGTTCCGGATGGCGGCGTAAAAGAAAGATTATCTTGGCAATCGCCGCCTGGCCCACATACCAGGGGGTCTTAAAATAGGTGATGCCGTAGCTGCTAGGATAATGCACCACAATCGCGTAATAACATTTAATCGCATGCTTGATCAGGCCTGCCTTTTCTAAAATCAAGGCTTCATAGAATAACTTCACCCCCTGCGGCTCGGGTGCTGTGGCCCATTTTAAAAACGCCGCTTCTAAATCCGGGGCATGGATAAAATCCCAGTGGCTGCCTTCCAGCCTTTTTTCGCTTAATGCCTTCTTATATGCCGGATCCCATCTTACCGAAGAGGTATTCGGATAGATCCCCTCGCCTACTGCCAGGATTAAACCCTCCTGGTCTTTGACTACATACTGATAATCTTTGGTGCCTACGTTCTTAAATTCTCCGTAACGCGCGTAATTTACTACGTCTTCTTTGCCCGGGTCATACAGGGTTATTTTGGTCACCCGCTGGCTGACCTTCTTTTTTTCTTTTTCCACCTCAATTGAGCCTGTTTCTAATTTCTTGATGCTCTGCCGCGAGGCCTCGGCAATCTGCCAATACCATCCGCGGGGATCCCAGGCCTGGGCATACGAATATTTATCGATGATCAACTGAAATATCTTCTTGGCCTCTTCTATTCTTTGCTGGCGCATCAGGCTTTCTGCCTGGATAAAATAAGCCGTGGCTACGTCATTTAAAACCTGCACCGCCTCAATCTCATCTTTATTTTTAGGCAAAGCGGATAAAGATGCCTGCAGTTTGTCGGCCTGCTCTTTATATAAATCAATGCATTGCTGGGTAACTTTAAAGGTAGCGTCTATGTCTCTTTTTCCGTGGACTGCCCAAGCCTTGTTGGTTAACTCGCCTGAGGAAGGAGCGGCTGGCTCTTGAGCGGACACCAGGTCGCCAGGGCACAAAGTCACTAGTACGCAAGTTAACGCTAAAATAAAAACACTTGTGGCTCTTGGTTTCATCCTACGACCGCTCCCTGGGTCACCCCTTTGACGATATATTTCTGCATCAGCAAATAGACGATGATAATAGGCAAGGCGGTAATGGTCAGGCCTGCCATCAAAAGCGGATAACGGGTAATAAATTCACCCTGAAAATTCTGCTGCAAAGCTACCTGAAGCGGCATTAAATGCTTGGAGTCAAAAATAATCAACGCCAGAATAAATTCATTCCAGACATTAAGCGCGTTAAAGACCACCACCACCGCTAACACCGGCTTGGCCAAAGGCAGGGCCACATGCCGCCAGATGCCTAATTTTGAACAGCCGTCAATGCGTGCGGCGTCTTCCAATTCTTTGGGCATCTTATCAAAAAATGTCTTTAAAAGGAATATGCTGGTGGATAAGCCTACATTGATCATACACAAAATATAACCTAGGCCTGTGTTTCTTAAATGCAGTTTATTTAATAAAACGTAGAGGGCAACGAAGCTGCCCGGTATGGGGATCATCATCGCGGCCATAAAGATGTAAAACAGAAAGTTCCTCCCGGGAAATTGAAAACGCGAAAAGGCATACGCCGCCAGGGAAGATACGATGATGATACCTACCACGACGCAAACGGTATAGACTATGCTGTTGAGAAAATAACGCCCGAAATCCCCCTCCTTGATGGCCAGATAATAATTCTCAAAGTGGGGCTCTTTGGGTATTAAAGACATATCTTTAAAAACCGTTTCCTGGGTTTTCAGGCTTGAGGAGACCATCCATACCAGAGGGAATAAACAGGTCAGGGCTACGGAAATTAAGAAAATATAAATCACGAAGTTGATCAGAATATTTTTGCTTTTATAATATACGCTGTTTTTCACCCCGTTAGAAACCTCCTTAATCACCAATCACCCCCGCTAGAATATAGTTTCTAACGGGGTTTAAGCCCTGGAGCGCTTAGAAAAACGGTATTGAATAAAAGAAATCAGCACCAAAACTACTCCGAAGGTAATACCTTGGGCGCAGGCATAGCCAAAACGCGATGAGCCGCGCATCGAAGCCAGGATTCTTAATACCGGCACCTGAGTATGATAGGCTGGGCCTCCTCCGGTCATGGCAATGATCAAAACAAAAGCCTGCATCGTGCCTAAAATAGTCAGGATGGCAACCAGCACAACTACCGGGATCATCAAAGGTACGGTAATATTCCTGAAGGAGTGCCAGGCATTTGCCCCGTCAACCCGGGCAGCTTCGTAAAGTTCGCGGGGGATAGTCTGCAATCCTGCCAGAAAGATCAAGAAGCCCCAGCCAAAACCTTTCCAGGAATGGATAACGGCTACCGTAGTCAAAGCGGTATTAGGGTCAGACAACCAGTTTCTGGCCAAATGCGCAAAGCCTAACTTTCCCAGCCAATAATTAAAGAGGCCATAATTGCCGTTTAAAATCCACTGCCATACCAAGCCCACCACCACCTCGGATAAAACCGGCGGGATAAAAAAGATCACCCGGAACCAGTTTTTCATGCGGATCTCCCGGTCGCACGACCAGGCCAGTAAAAATGCCAGGGCGTTCTGCAGGGTCAGGGCAATCAAGGTGATGTAGCCGGCATTAAGCATGGAATCCCACCAGATCTTATCCTGTAAAAATATCTCTTTGAAATTATCCAGGCCGACAAAGGTCTTGGTAGGCAATATCCCGTCCCATTCGTGCATCCCCAGCTGAAAGACCCAGATAAAAGGAACGATATAGAATATGGTAAATATAGTTACGGCAGGCAGGACAAATAAATAATTTTCTAACGTAGACTTAAGTTTCATGCGCTTAACGTTTCCGGGCTAACTCCCGCTGCTTGACCTTCTGCACCTCTCGGGCTACCTGTTCGGGAGTTTTTTCTCCGATAATAATTGATTGTATCCCTTTATCAAAGGCCTCGATCACGGTTGAGAATTCGGAAACACCCCAGGTATTCGGATGCGTCGTCGCCTCCATATCGTCGGCAAACTGGGATAAAATACCGGGGATCTTATTCAGGCTGTCGCGATTAGCCGGTAAATTCAAGGTCATCTCTGAGAGATAGGCCTGCTGTTCATTGTCCGTAAGCCACTCTAAGAATTTGACCGCCTCTTCTTTGTTCTTGGACTGGGCGTTCACCAGAAAAGACGAACCTGCCCCGCCCCAGATGCGCATAGGATATTTATCCGAAGCCGGCGGCGGCAACATCGCGGCATAATTTAAGCCCGGATTCATAGACTTATAGACATTCATACACCAGGAGCCGTTAAAGGCAAACACGGCATTACCATTGGCAAAGAGTTGCTCCGCATTTTTATTCACCATAGTGACTAGCCCTGAGGCCAAAACTCCGGAATCCTGCATCTCTTTAAAAAGGCTTAAAACCCTGATCCAGTCCGGGTCAGTATAGCTGACTTCACCCTTGATGGTAGCCAAGACCTTGTCCTGGCCCATAATATTAAAGGCGTAGTTATTCGCCAGGCAATCAATCATCCAGGTTTCACCCCAACCTGAAACCAGTCCTTGAAGATTCGCGGCTTTAATCTTTTTGCCGATCTCTAATAATTCCTGGAAACTCGCCGGCGGCTTATCCGGGTCCAGGCCCATTTGCTTAAATAAGTCCTTATTATAGAGCATCTGAATGGTCATAATGTCTATCGGCACGCCGTAGAGGCCGGGATTAACTCCATAACTGTTGCCTTCTCTAAATTCATTCACGGCTAAAGCCTTGGTAAAAAATTTATTCTTCCACTGCGAGTTGTTGACTTCCATGTAGGCAGTCAAATCCAGGACGAATCCGGCTTTAATAAAAGAGGCAAAGTCCTTTTTTTCACCCAGTAACCCGAAGATATCCGGCAGGTTAGCGCCCTGGGCAGCGGCGCGCACCTTCTGAGAATAGGCGTCCGAAGGAGCGTAGAGCTCAAAATTTACTTTTATACCGGTCTTATCTTGATATCTTCTGGCCAGCTCATCAAAGGCAGGCTGCCTGTCCGTCATCCAGTGCCAAACAGTTATGCTGGATTTTGATGCCGTTTTATTGGATGTGCAGCCAAATAAAACTAAGAAAGAAAATAAGGCTAACAGCGACCAGCTGATCATCTTATGTTTCATCTTCGCTCCTCTTACCTATATAGTAGTGATAGAAAAGTGACAGAAATTAAAGTATAACATTAAAATCCGCTTTTATCAAGGTTACTTATACGTTAGAAGGTCAACTCGGGGCAGGCAAAATAATAGCCAAATTTAACCTAAGTTTAAGGGATGGCCAAGATTTTTCCCTGGCGGCAGAAAAATATATGCGCATCAGGTGTGGTACTGCCTGAATCGCAAAAATCGGGTAAATTTTTTGCCCTCTTCTTTTCTTATGCCTTAAACACAGCTATACTGCCCTGAGAACCCGGGATAGACCCATCATGTCCGCTCTCTCTAGATTTACGCCGGCGTGATAATGGGTGCCTCTTACCTTTGACCAAACCACTTCACCGCGGGTATAAAGCGGCTCGCCGTGATCCGGTATTTGCAGCCACATCTCCACCGGGGTGTGCGGTTGCAACTCTTCATTGGTAATCATACCTACCCCTTTGGCGCTGACATCGCGGACCTGAGCAATACCTTCCCGGTTCTCTTTTAGGTCAAGAAACCTTAAAGGAAACCTGGCGGAAAAACGCTCAAAGATTCTGTGGTCTTCGTCCATGGGTTCACCTCCTTCCTTTTTGAGGGCATTGCCCTCATATTAACACAACAAGCTCAATTACGCAAGTCTTTATTTTTCTAAGAGTTAATGACTCTGATTTCAAATATCCTCCTTTTTAGCGCGGGCCAGCCCGCGTAAAATATATTAATGGCCAAGGTAGAAAAATTAGTTTTTTCGCGCGGCTGCCAATGTTAATCACCCTATCTCTAAATCTAACATCGATGTTACCTATAAACAACGGCGAGCTGGCAATAAGAAGTTTGGGCTTGACTTCTTTTGGGGCAAATGGTATATTTACCGAGGAGGTGGAAGAAAAATGAAGACCCAAAAGATTAAGAATATCCGTAAAAGGTTTCCCGATGAGTGGCTTCTCATTGAGGTAGATAAGACCAATGAAGCTACTAACACCAGTATTTCTGGAAAATTGATATCCCACAGTCCATGTCGTGATCAAATCTACAAAAAACTTATGTCTGTCAAAAGCAAACTGCCTATACTTGTTGACTA
>CAYHNY010000006.1:0-25060 GCA_964358115.1 uncultured Planctomycetales bacterium
CAAAATAAGCTCAGGCCGGCCATCGGCAGAATTTTTGAATATCGGCAAAAGAAACCTGTTCTTTACATTAACGCTGATACTATGCCTGATATTAATATTGAAACAATTAAAGCTGCGCTAGGCGTCGATATACAAAAGGCAGGCTCTCTAGAAGAGCTGGAAGAGCTGCGCATAAAATATCTGGGCAGAAAAGGCCTCCTTGCCCAGTTAACCAGCTCTATTCCGGCCTTGCCGCCGCAACAGCGCCCGGGATTTGGCCAGGCAGCCAACGCCTTAAAAAATAAAATAAATTCTTTGCTTGAAGAAAAATCAAAGTCACTTGCCAGCGTAAAAGGCGAGGTTGTTTTTGCTTCGACAGTAGATATAGGCCTGCCGGGTATCGCCCAAGATTTGGGGCGGCTGCATCCCATCACCCAGGTGGTTGATGAAATCTGCGCGGTATTTACCAATATGGGGTTTTCTATTGTTGAGGGCCCGGAGATTGAGACCGAACATAATAATTTCACCGGGTTGAATATTCCGCTGGAACATCCTTCCCGCGATGCCTTTGACACCTTTTATTTAAAATCCACAAAGACATCTGGAGAACGACTTTTATTACGTAGCCATACTTCGCCGGTGCAGGTGCGGGTGATGAAAGCACGTAAGCCGCCTTTGGCGGTAGTAGTCCCGGGCAGGGTGTATCGTCCCGACGCTACGGACGCCGCGCATTCTTTTATGTTTCATCAAGTAGAAGGGCTAGTGGTGGATAAAAATATCCGTTTCTCGGATTTAAAGGGGGCTTTGGAATTCTTCGCCAAGAGTGTATTCGGCCAGGATATCAAGATGCGTTTCCGGCCGCACTTCTTTCCTTTTACCGAGCCGTCGGTAGAGGTGGATATCTCCTGCATCATTTGCAAGGGCAAGGGTTGCTCTGTCTGCGGCAGGAAAGGCTGGCTGGAAGTCCTGGGTGCCGGCATGGTGCATCCCAACGTGTTCAAGAATGTCGGCTATGACACCAAGAAATACACCGGTTTTGCTTTTGGCATGGGGGTGGAGAGGATCGCCATGCTTAAGTACGGCATTGATGACATCAGGCTATTTTTTGAGAATGACTTAAGGTTCTTAAACCAATTCTAGAAAGATGAAATTCACTTATAATTGGCTCAAAGAGTTTGTAAATATTAAAATTTCTGCGCAAGAGCTTGCTGACAAGCTCACTATGGCCGGGCTTGAGGTAGTCGGGCTTGACCAGGCCGGAGAAGATTTTGTTTTTGAGGTGGAGATTACTTCTAACCGCCCGGACTGGCTAAGTGTAGTAGGCATTGCCCGGGAAGTAGCGGCGGTTACCGGCGGAAAATTAAAGCTCGGTGCTCGCCTGCCTGCCGGCCAGGCAGGGCGCTCGGTTATCGGCGCTGGCGAAAACCGAAAACCGAAAACCGACAACCGAATTATGACGATTAAGATAGAGGATAAAAAAGATTGTCCGCTTTACACGGCCAGGATCATCCGGGATGTGCAGGTCGGCCCTTCCGCGGGCTGGCTAAAGCATTGCCTTGAGTCCATCGGCTGCCGCAGCATCAATAATGTGGTGGATATAATCAACTATATAATGTTTACCTGGGGCCAGCCTTTGCATGCCTTTGATTTGGATAAATTAAATTCGGATACGATAGTGGTGCGCCGGGCAAGCTCAGGCGAAAAACTAACCTTGATCGACGGAGCAGAGAAATTACTGGATAAGGATATTTTGGTTATTGCCACCCCGGATAAACCGGTGGCCGTTGCCGGGGTGATGGGCGGCAAAGACACAGAGGTAGGCCTGGGCACCCGCAGCCTGCTTTTAGAGGCCGCGGTGTTTAATCCGGCAGTGGTGCGTGCCAGCCGGCGCAAATTAGCTATTGGCAGCGATTCTTCTTACCGTTTTGAAAGAGGCGTGGATTTAGGCGAGGTTGAACATGCTGCTTCGCAAAGCGCAAAACTGATTACGGAGTTAGCTAAAGGCAAATTGGTTTTAAGCAAAAGCTCTCCCGTTTCTAAGGTAAAAGTGAAATCCGTTACCCTGGAGGGCGCTTGCGTAGAAAAGATTTTAGGTATAGACAAAATCCCCGCGGAGAAGATAAAAAAAATCTTAAGCAGCCTGGGATTTACGGCAAAGATGCAGGCGAAGAATAAATTTAAGGTAACTATCCCATCGTATCGGCCGGACGTCAATCAGAAAGAAGACCTTATTGAAGAACTGGCGCGCATCTTTGGTTATGAAAATATCCCCAACACCTTGCCGGCGGTAATACCTCAGACTAATCCGGTTTCTCCCAGAGACTTAGTTTGTCGGGTCAAAGATATGCTGGTGGGATTAGGTTTAAACGAGGTGATTACGCATAGCCTGATTTCCCGGGATGGATTAAGCGCGCAAATCCTGCGGCAAGGCGAGCCCATAGAAGTACTTAATCCCTTAAGCAAAGAGCAGGAAATTTTAAGGCCGGGATTAGCCTTAAGCCTGCTTAAGTGCGTAGCCCATAATCTCAACCAGAGGCAAAACCATATTAGCATATTCGAGATAGCCAAGGGGTTTTGTTCAGTATCCGGGCAGTTTAAAGAAGAGTTGAGGTTGGGAATATGTTTATGCGGAACCAAGCCCCACTTTTTCCCACAAGGCCTAGTTAAAGATGAGTTGGGTTTTTTACATTTAAAAGGAATCCTTGAGGCAATCTTTCAGTGTTTAGGGATTAAAGAGTATAATTTCCGCGCTAAAGGCGTAGGCCAGATAGAGGTCCTGGTGAAAAAAGAGCAGGCAGGGATAATGGTCAGCCCGTCAGCGGAGTTGCTAGATGGCCTAGACATAAAAAATAGAAATGTCGTGGTCGCCGAAATATTATTAGAACGCATCTTTGCCTTTGCAGATTTAACCAAGAAATTTAACCCGCTTCCGCAATATCCGGGCATATCCAGGGATATCAGCGTTGTGCTAAAAGAAGAAATTTCCAGCGAAGAGGTGTTGCGATATATAAAAGAAAAAGCCGCAGGCCTTTTGCGTCAGGTCGGTATAGCTGATTATTACAAGGGCAGGCAAATCCCGCCGGGCTTTAAAGGCCTGACCATCTCCTGTTTTTATCGTGCGCAGGAGCGCACCCTGACAGAAGCGGAGATCAACCCTTTGCATGCCCGGATTGCCGGGATTTTACAGGAAAAATTCGGCGCGCAAGTAAGATAATTTTAGCCACCCTTGATTTTAAATAAAGCATGTGTTATACTTTTGTTACAGATAAAAAAGCTCTTTAGATATCCCTGCGGTGCTCGTTGGAAGCTGTGATGATTGGTGAACCAACACCAATATAATGGGGCCCAGATCCTTGTTCGCTGCGGCGACAAAGGTAGGGCACCCACCTGAAACCAAAATGGTTCAGCCCATCATATCCAACGGCACAGAGCGGGGATTTTTTATTGAGGCCACAACTTATGGAGCGTAAGCGAACATAAGTTGTCTGGCCGAAATAATACCGCTGAGTATACCAAAATTATCGAAGAGAATTTTGGTATTGTTTACGAAGCGGTATCTGAGAAATAGCCACAACTTATGGAGCGTAAGCGAACATAAGTTGTCTGGCCGAAATTGAGCACCTTAAGTTTTGATTTAGCGAAATACTTGCTTGCGAAGCAAGCAAGTATAATCCCACCGAGTATCCCGCTTGATATTATTGACTTGCGGGATGGCTTACGAGGTGGGATCTAACCAATGCCCATTCCTTAAATCATGCCGATAGATTTTTTTGAAGACAAAAAGCCCGAAAACTTAAAAGATCTCCCCTTAGCTGTCCGCCTGCGCCCGGTTAACCTGGATGAATACGTAGGCCAGGCCCATATTTTAGGAAAAGGCAAGATCCTGCGCCGGGCGATTGAAGCCGACCGCGTCAGTTCTCTTATTTTGTACGGCCCGCCCGGGACAGGCAAGACTTCTCTTGCCTGGTGTATTGCCCATATCACCAAGGCTAATTATGTAGCGGTTAACGCCACCACCTCCAATGTCGAAGAGCTAAGAAAAGTCATCGCCGCCGCAAGGCATAAAAAATCCGCAAGCGGTTTGCGCACCATCCTTTTTATCGACGAGATACACCGTTTTAACAAGGCCCAGCAGGATGTGCTCATGCCTTATGTGGAAGAAGGCAATCCTGTCTTAATCGGGGCTACCGTGCACAATCCTTATTTTTCCATTGCCTCGGCGCTTTTGTCGCGGTCAATGGTCTGCGAATTAAAGTCTTTATCGGAAGCCGACATTGTAAAGATCTTATCTTTTGCTATTACGGATAAAACCAGGGGCCTGGGGAATCTTAAAGTCAAAGCGGACAAAAAAGCCCTGGCGTTTTTAGCCAAGACCTGCGAGGGAGATGCCAGGCGCGCCTTAAATGCCTTAGAAGTGGGGGCATTGACTACGCCTGCGGCAAAAGACGGCGGGATTAATTTTGATTTAGAGACGGCCGCAGAGTCGATCCAGAAAAAACCGGTGCTTTATGACAAAGATGAAGACGCGCATTATGATACTGCCTCGGCTTTTATCAAGTCCATGCGCGGCTCTGATCCGGACGCGGCAATTTACTGGATGGCCAAGATGCTCTATGCCGGCGAAGAAGCGCGTTTTATTGCCCGGCGGGTATGTATCTGCGCTGCCGAAGATGTGGGCAACGCCGACCCCCTGGCTTTAGTCTTGGCCAATGCGGCATTGCAGATATCCGAATTTGTAGGTATGCCGGAAGCAAGGATCCCCTTGGCCCAGGCTGTGACTTATGTGGCCTGCGCCCCTAAATCCAACGCCGCGTATTTGGCTATAGAAAAAGCTACTGCGGATATAGAAAAACAAAGAGTGCAGGAAGTGCCTGACCACTTAAAAGACGCCTCCTATAAAGGGGCGGAAGCCCTTGGCCACGGCCAGGATTATAAATACGCCCATGATTATGAAGGCCATTATGTAAAACAGAAATACACTAGAAGAAAGGTCAGATATTACGAGCCCACGGATATTGGCCATGAAGCCAAGATCAAACAGCGTTTGGATAAACAGCGCGAAGGCTAAGCGCGTGGTGAAGATTTTTTATCTTGAGCTAGCTTTAAAATCGTGATAAAATCTAACAGTTGTAGTTTGATTCTTTAGGGAGGTGCGGATGATCATAACAGAGCAGAAACCCATTACGGAAATAATAGATGCGTTAAAGGGCTTTAAAAAAATATTCCTGGTGGGTTGCGGAGAATGTGCTACTACCTGTAAAACCGGCGGCAAGGATGAATTGCTTAAGCTGCAACTAGAGCTGGAAGGCCAGGGCAAGACGGTTTTGGGGTTTTGCATACCCGGCGCACCCTGCGTTGCCGCGCAGATTAAAACAGAAATGGCCAAAAACATATCTGCCCTGCGTCAGGCAGAAGCAATCGTGGTTTTGTCCTGCGGTTTGGGGGTGCAGTCAGTGAAAGATAACGACCGCATGGGCAAGGCGGTTTTGCCCGGCTGCAACAGTCTTTTTGGAGCGGTAGTGGATGCACAGGGTAATTTCTCTGAGAAATGCTCGATGTGCGGAGAATGCGTTTTGGGGATTACGGCGGGGATTTGTCCGATTACGCTTTGCCCCAAAGGGATTTTAAACGGCCCTTGCGGCGGGATGAACAAAGGCAAATGCGAAGTAGATAAAGATAAGGACTGCGCCTGGGTTTTAATTTATCAGGAATTGGGCAAGCGGGGAAAGACCGACGGGCTTAAAGCGGTACAGCCGCCCAAGGACTTTAAGAAAACAATCAAACCACACAAAATCATGGCGGTGAAATAAAATGGAACCTTTGCCTTACGGCGAAAAAGTAATGGATCATTTTTTGCATCCGCGCAATGTCGGGGAAATAGCTGACGCCAGCGGCGTGGGCAACGTGGGTAATCCCGTCTGCGGCGATGTGATGCGCATGTATATCAAAGTAGAAAACGGCGTTATCGTGGATGCCAAGTTTAAAACTTTTGGCTGCGGCGCGGCCATCAGCACCAGCTCCATGGTCACCGAGATGGTCAAAGGAAAGACCGTTGAAGAAGCGCTTGGCGTCACCAATAAGGCTGTGGCGCAGGCACTGGGAGGGCTTCCGGCAATCAAGCTGCATTGCTCAGTTTTGGCAGAAGAGGCCTTAAAGTCTGCCATAAATGATTACCGTAAAAAACAAGGTAAAGATGTTGACAAAGCGAGCACTTCGCAATAAAATCTTACTCAGACTACAAAAACAGAAGGAGGAAGACCGAGACCGTAAAAGCAGGATCATAAAAAATAAACTGTTTAAGACTTTGGTTTTCAAAAAGGCAAAGACAGTGATGTTTTACATCGCTTTTGATGGCGAGGTTGATACGCAGGATATGATTACGCAAGCACATAAGTTAGGCAAAATAATTGCCGTGCCAGTTTGTAGAGCAAAGAGGGAGATGGACCCCTGCCTGTTGAGGGAGAAATCAAAATTAGTCAGGGGCCTTTATGGTATATCAGAACCCGCGATAAAAAAACCGCTTGAGCCGCAAGACTTAAATTTGGTGGTTGTACCCGGAGTCGCCTTTGATAAGCAAGGCAGACGCCTGGGACGCGGCAAGGGTTACTATGATCGGTTCCTGGGAAAAATCCCCTCTCATGTTAACACGCTCGGACTGGCTTTTGATTTTCAAGTCTTGCCTGCTATCCCCGTCACAAAAAGAGATATCCGCGTTCAGAAACTCCTCTTCGCGTAACCAGCTCTAAGCCTGCGCGAAAAACATCACCGGCACTTAAACTTAAGTCAACACAATCGCTAGTTTTAAAGTAAAAGTCAAAAGGAGGATGGGCTAGAACATGTTAAATATAATTATCTTCGTTGTGATCGCCCTAATTTCTCTGCCTCTGGGATATATCTTCAGGAAATATGTTGCGGAAAAAAAGATCCAGGATGCAGAGACAAAGGCAAGGCATATTTTGGACCAGGCTAAAAAGGAAGCGCAGGACAGGCGTCGCGAAATAGAGTTGGAAGGCAAAGACCTGCTTTACCGCATGCGCCAGGATTTTGAACGTCAGACCCAGGATCGGCGCCAGGAGATTACAAATCTGGAAAAGCGTTTGGGTCAAAAAGAGGAAAATATTGACCGTAGGTTGGACCTTCTGGAAAAGAAAGAAAAAGAGATTGAGGCAAAGCATGAAGGTATCCGCAGGCAGGAAGAAGGGCTCAAGGCCAAGGACAACCAATTGGTCGGGCTGATTGCCGAAGAAAAAGAGCGGTTGCAGAAGATATCTTCTTTATCTGCGGAAGAAGCCAAGCAGATCTTGCTTAATCGCCTTAACGAAGAATTGACCAACGAAAAAGCAGTTTTGATCAAAAGGGCCGAAGAGGATTTGCGCACCCAGTCGGACAAAAAGTCCAGGGAAATCATCAGCCTGGCTATCCAAAGATGCGCGGCAGAGCATACCGTAGAGAGCACGGTCAGCGTAGTCACTTTGCCCAACGATGAAATGAAGGGCAGGGTTATCGGCCGCGAGGGCAGGAATATCCGGGCGCTGGAGATGGCCACGGGAGTGGATGTGATTATCGACGATACTCCGGAGGCGGTTACCCTGTCTTGTTTTGACACGGTGCGCAGGGAGATTGCCCGCTTAAGCCTGGAGAAACTCATCGGCGACGGCAGGATTCATCCCGGCAGGATTGAGGAAATCGTGGAAAAGACCAAAAAGGAAATGGATGAGAAGATCCGCGAAGAAGGGGAGCGTGCGGCTTTTGACGCCGGCGTGGATGGCCTGCACCCGGAGATAATTAAACTCCTGGGGAGGCTTAAATACCGCACCAGCTTTGGCCAGAATGCCCTGCAGCATTCCAAGGAAGTCGCCTATCTGATCGGGGTGATCGCCTCGGAGCTGAGGTTAGATTTTAAATTAGCCCGGCGCATCGGCCTTTTGCACGATATCGGCAAGGCCGTGGATCATCAAGTAGAAGGCACGCATGCCAAACTGGGCGCGGAGCTGGCAAAAAAATACAATGAATCTCAAGAAGTGGTTTCAGCGATTGAGGCCCACCATGAAGAGGCAGAGCCCAAAAGCCTTTATGCGGTTTTGGCCGTGGCCGCGGATGCCATAAGCGCTGCCAGGCCCGGAGCCCGCCGGGAAACCTTAGAAACTTACATCAAGCGCCTGGATAAGCTGGAGTCTATTGCCAATCTTTTTAAAGGCGTAGAAAAATCCTTTGCCATTCAGGCAGGCAGGGAGATCCGGGTGATCGTGCAGCCGGAAAAAATTTCGGATAATGACGCGGTGAACTTGGCGCGGGAAATACGCAAGAAAATAGAAGAAGGCATGGAATATCCCGGGCAGATAAAGGTAAACGTTATCCGCGAAACCCGGGCCATTGAATACGCTAAATAACGTCAGTCTTCAGCCATCAGCCGTCAGCCTTCAGCTGATAGCTGATAGCTGATAGCTGAAAAAATGAAGATACTATTTATTGGTGACATAGTGGGTAGCCCGGGTAGAGAAGCGGTGAAAAAACTCCTGCCTGAGTTAAAAAAAGAGCATGGCCTGGATTTTGTGATTGCCAATGCCGAGAATGCCGCCGGAGGCTCGGGTATTACTTCCCGGGTGACGCAGGAACTGTTTGAGTCGGGGGTATCGGTGATCACCAGCGGCGACCATATCTGGAAAAAAAGCGGCGTGTTTGAAATTATCGATAAGGATGAGCGCATTTTAAGGCCGCTTAATTTTCCCGCCGGAGCACCCGGCCGGGGCGCAGCCTTATTCACGGCTAAAGAAGGGGTCAAGATAGGCGTAGTGAATCTTCAGGGCCGGGTTTTTATGGAAGGGCTTCTGGAATGCCCGTTTAAGACAGGGCGCAGCGCGATAGAGGCATTAATCAAAGAAACCAGGATCATCATCGTCGATATGCATGCGGAGGCCACCTCTGAAAAAGTGGCGTTGGGTTGGTACTTAGAAGATTTGGCCAGCGCTGTCTTGGGCACCCACACGCATATCCAGACTGCCGATGAAAAAATATTGCCTGGCGGGTGCGCCTACATCACGGATGTGGGCATGACCGGGCCTTATCAATCGGTTATCGGCAGGCGGGTTGAAGATGTCTTGAAAAAATTCATTACTGCCGTCCCCACGCGCTTTGAAGTGGCTGCCGATGATATCCAGTTGCACGGCGTGGTTTTAGATATTGATGAAAAAAACGGCAGGGCCAAGTCAATCTTAAGGATCCAGAAAAAACTTTTAAGTTAATATGCGATTTAGAAAAAATAACGCTTCGGCAATGTTGATGATCGGAATTTCTGCCGCGCTGCTGCTTATTCTTCATTCATCCTTTGCTCAAAGCGATGAATTAGAGTTTAACCTAGACGTTAAGGCTGCGGCTATTGCCTTGCCCAAGATCTTTAAGCCCGGGGTTGACCTTAGCGGCAGGGGATTCCACGAGGAAAACACCTGGCCTCAAGGCGCAGCGGCCAAGGTAACTTTGGATACCTGGCAGCAGGATATCGGTTTTTCCGGGATCTACCGCCTGCAATACAATCTCTGGGAGATCAATGAGCTGGCCAAGGACAAAGAACTGCAGCAAAAACTGCTGAGCAGCTACGAAAGCATTATTAAAGATATTAATGACAGCCAGGGCATCTTGATTTTAGACATTTTTAGCACCCCTGCCGGGCTGGGCAAGGTTTTGGATAAGAAAAGCTCGCCCTGGGATTTACGCGCGTTTAAGGCTTTAGTCAAACAGACGATCCAGTATTTAAGCTGTGAGAAAAAATATAACGTTTGGTATGAAGTCTGGAGCGCTCCGGACGTCGATGATTTTTACTTAGGCCGGGAGCAGGAATACCTGAATTTATACCGGGCCGTAGCTGAAGCGGTAGGCGAACTTAAAAAAGAATACAAGGTCCATATTCCCGTCGGCGGGCCAAGCACCAGTTGGTGGTTTCAAAATATCGAAGGCAACACCATCATTACTCCGGAAAGAAGCCTTATTTACGAACTAATCAGATTCTGCGCCAGGTTCCGCCTGCCTTTGGATTTTGTTAGCTGGCACGGCTATTCTACCGATCCTAAAATAGAAAAAGAGTTGACCAGATACAATAAAACTGGTGTCGCCCTGATCCGCGACTGGCTGACCTATTTTCATCTGAACCGCGAGACCCCCCTGATCGTCGATGAATGGAATTACGATAGCGGCGCCAATATTTTAGCCCAGAGGCATGAAAGATCCAATATTTGCGCCAGCTACATCTTAAGCCGCCTGAAAAATATGTACGAGTCCGGCCTGGATTACCAGGTTTATTTTAGCCTCGAGGATTTTCACGGCAATAAAGAGGGGGTCTCCAGAAACGTAGGCTTATTCTGGTTTGACCAACAAGACCCCCAGGGTAAGCGCGGCGCAAAATCCACCTATAATATTTTTAGGATGCTTTCTCTGCTGGGCAAAGACATGCTGGGGCCTTCCTTAAAATCCAGTGACGGGTTTGTAGATATGCTGGCCACTAAGAGCGAGGATTATCTTGCCCTGCTTATTTATAATTACAGCGACCCCGAGATAGCCATGAATTATATTTCCCGTAACATCGCCAGCCTTAACGATGCCGAACGCAAGATTATAGTCAGGCTGATTAAATCCAGAAAATTAGATAAACTCATCCGCAGGGAATTAGAACCGGCCAGTTTTCGGCTGACCAAGAAACTAAAGTCCGTATTAAAAAAAGCGCAAGAGCTAAATGACCAGGCTGTAAGATTTGCCAACTCTGAGCGCAGCGCAAAAATCAATATTAAGAATTTAAACGGCGATTACCTGCGCCAAATATATACGATAGATTCAACCTGCGCGCTTAATTGCGATTTTGTCCCGGCGGAAGAAAAGACGGTTAATATCGCGGGCGCATATCTTGAGGGCCTGGTTTTAAAACCCTATTCGGTGAATTTGCTGGTTTTTAAAAAGAAGCCTCCTGAATCGGCGACACCACCTTTAGAGGCTGTAGGGGCTTCTTCGGCGGTAGTGCAGGAAGTAAAAGATGGCAGGGAAAAGTCTCTGCCCGAGCACAAAGAATAAAAACGCAAAATTAATCCGCATGCCTAACAGAGCAGCCTCTAAAAACGAGCCGGATCTTTTTAAAAACTCCGCGTCTCTTGAAAAGCCCGCGCACATCTATACCGTATCGCAGATTACTCAGGATATAAAGTTAATTTTGGAAAATACCTTTGCCCAGATCTGGGTGGAGGGGGAGGTTTCCGGGTTAAACAGGATACCTACCGGAACGCTATTTTTTAATTTAAAAGATAGCGCCAGCCTCTTAAAATGCGTGATCTTTTTTTCCGTAGCCCCGAACATCAAATTTGAATTAAAAGACGGCATGCAGGTCGTCTGCGGCGGGCGGGTGAGCGTGTATGAAAAGGACGGCAAATATCAATTATATGTGCAGTCAGTTGAGCCTAAGGGCATGGGCAGCCTGCAGCTGGCACTGGAACAACTAAAGCAGAAACTAGAGAAGGAAGGATTGTTTTCCCCGGCGCATAAAAAACCCATACCATATTTACCTGCGCGCATCGGGGTGGTGACGTCTTTGCAGGGCGCGGCGATAAAAGATATCCTGAAAGTCCTGGACCGCAGATTCAAAGAGGTGCACATTATGATTAGTTCCGTCCGGGTCCAGGGAGAAGGCGCAAAAGAGGAAATCGCCCAAGCCATCGAAGACTTTAATGTTTTTAATCAAGGCCTGCCTGCCGGGCAGCGCATTGAGGTGATGATCGTCGGACGCGGCGGCGGCAGCACTGAGGACCTCTGGGCGTTTAACGAAGAAATCGTAGCCAGGGCAATATACAAATCCAAGATACCGGTTATTTCGGCTGTGGGCCATGAGCGCGACTGGTCCATCAGCGATTTAGTCGCGGATTTACGCGCGCCTACCCCGTCGGTGGCCGCGGAGCTGGTCATACCGAAAAAAGAGGATTTGGAAGATAAACTCACCAGCCTTACCCGGGATCTAAGGCGGTCTTTTGAAGAACTGGCCTGGGATTTTCAGGAGCGCCTTGACGGCCTGGCCCATCGCTTAGGTTTAAGCATGGGGCATACCCTTAAATTAAATTTTAACCAATTTGAAGGCGCGATTAAGAAATTAAAATTGCTTAACCCCGCAGCGCTTATCCGCAGCCATCAGGAAAAGATCGCTGGCCTGGCAAAAGCGATGCGGGTGCGCTTGAGCCACTTCCTTGAATTAAGGGAATCGTTTTTTGCCAAAGCCGTAGAGAAACTCGCGAATTTAAGCCCTTTGAATATTTTATCCCGGGGCTACAGCATTGCTTTTGCCATGCCGGAGGGCAAAATTATCAAGGATGCCGCGTTGCTTAAGGCCGGAGAGATGATTAAAACCAAATTACATAAAGGCGAAGTTTTAAGCCAGGTCAGGGAGGTAAAAACAGATGGCTGAGATAAAATTCGAGGAGGCTTTAAAAAAACTGGAGAAGATCGTCGAAGATTTAGAAGGCGGGGACCTGTCTTTGGACGAGGCGCTCAAGAAATATCAGGAAGGCATTGAGCTTTCCAAGGTCTGCGCGCAACGGCTGGAAAATACCAAGAAAAAAATCGATGTGTTAGTGAAGAACAAAAAAGGCGAATTTGAATTAAGGCCATTGGATGAGGCTAAGATAGAAGAATAATGTTATTAGAAAATATCCAATCCCCCGGTGATTTAAAAAAGATCCCTCTAGAGCAGCTTCCTGCGTTGGCCTCGGAAATAAGGCAGCGCATACTGGAGGTGGTTTCCTCTAAGGGCGGGCATTTGGCCTCCAGCTTAGGGGCGGTGGAGCTGACTATTGCCTTGCATTACTATTTGAATACACCCAAAGACAAGATTGTTTGGGATGTCGGCCACCAGTCATACGCCCATAAAATCCTCACCGGCAGAAACAAGGATTTTTCTGCCTTACGCCAATATCAGGGATTAAGCGGTTTTCCCTCTAAGGATGAATCCGAATATGATTCTTTTACCACCGGGCACAGCTCTACCGCGGTCTCGCTGGCATTGGGCCTGGCGTCTGCCCGGGATTTCCTGCCGCCGGCAGAGTATTTTAAAGTAGTGGCAGTTATCGGCGACGGCTCTTTAAGCGGGGGCTTGTGTTTTGAGGGCTTAAACAACGCCGGGCATCTTAAAAAAGATATCCTGGTAGTTTTGAATACCAATGAGCTTTCCATCGCCCCTAATGTCGGGGCTATCAGCACGTATCTAAACAAACTCATTTCTTTGCCTATCTATAACCGTTTTAAAAATTCCCTGGAAGGCTTGGTTAAAACCCGCCTGCCCAAAGGAAGCCGGCTTTTAAAAATGGCGTATAAGTTTGAAGAGGGCCTTAAGGGCCTGTTTGTGCCGGGGATGCTTTTTGAAGAGCTGGGCTTTCGTTATTTTGGCCCTTTGGATGGCCACAATTTAAACCTGCTCATTCATACACTGCAGAATATCGGCACCATCAAGGGCGCGCTTCTATTGCATGTAATTACCAAAAAAGGAAAAGGTTACCTGCCGGCGGAAAATGACCCGGTCAGGTTCCACAGCGCCGGGCCTTTTGAGATTTCCACCGGGCAAAGTTTGGCTAAAGAAAATCCCGTTGCCAAAACCTATACGGAAGTGTTCAGCCAAAAGCTGGCGGGGCTGGCCAAAGAAAATAAAAAGATTGTGGCAATTACCGCTGCCATGCCCGAAGGCACAGGCCTGGATAAGATGCGGGATCTATATCCGGACAGATTTTTTGATGTCGGCATTGCCGAAGGCCACGCTCTCTGTTTTGCCGCAGGGCTGGCCAGGCAGGGTTTTAAACCCGTGGTCGCGCTATATTCCACATTTTTACAGAGGGCCTACGATCAGATTATCGAAAGCTTAGGCTTGCAAAACCTGAATGTAATTTTAGCCATTGACCGCGCCGGTATCGTCGGCGGAGACGGGGCAACCCATCAGGGTATTTTTGATATCGCCTTTTTAAGAAATATCCCGAATCTAGTGGTGGCTGCGCCCAAAGATGGCCGGGAGCTGGAAGGCATGCTAGAGCTTGCGCTTCACCTCAATAATCCGGTAGCCATCCGCTACCCCAAAGATAATATTCCTAATGCCAGTTTAATCAATTCCCCCCTGCAGTTAGGCAAGGCAGAATTATTAAGAGAAGGCAAGGATGCGGTTATTATTGCTTTAGGCGCCATGGTTGCGCCGGGCATCCTGGCGGCAGAGCTTTTAGCTAAATCCGGGATTGAGGTAGGGGTGGTTAACGCCAGATTCGTAAAGCCTTTAGATGTAGAACTACTGAAGAAAATAAGCGCCCAAGCTAAATTTATTTTTACTGTAGAAGAAGGGGTTTTGGAGGGGGGTTTTGGCAGCGCGGTAAGCGAAGCAATTGCAAAGCCGGTAATCAGGATCGGCCTTCCTTCGGAGTTTATTCCTTGCGGAAAAAGGGAGCTTTTGCTTGAGCGCTATGGTTTGACTGCGCAAGGTATAGCCGGCCGGGTTAAATCAGCGCTGAGTTAGAATATAAAAATAAACTATGCCAAAGATAAGCATAAATAGAGAAAAATGTAAAGGCTGCCTGCTCTGTATCAGTTTCTGCCCCAAAGGCTCGCTCAGCGTCGAAACCAAGCTTAACAGCAAGGGGCTTAAGCCGGTAAAATTTAAAAGCGATGCCGAATGCATCGGTTGCGTTATGTGCGCGGTAGTCTGCCCGGACTGCTGCATTGAGGTGTGGAAGTAGATGCCTAAAAAAATACTAATCAGCGGAAATGAGGCTATTGCCGAGGCGGCGGTCCAGGCGGGATGCCGTTTTTACGCCGGGTATCCGATTACTCCCCAGAATGAGATACCGGCTTATATGGCCCAGCGCATGCCGCAGGTAGCTGGTGTTTTTATTCAAGCAGAGTCAGAGCTGGCGGCGGTAAATATGGTTTTCGGCGCTTCCGCAGCCGGGGCAAGAGCAATGACTTCTTCTTCCAGCCCCGGGATGAGCTTAAAGCAGGAGGGTATCTCTTATATCGCGGGCGCTGAGTTGCCGGCGGTAATCGTCAATATTATGCGCGGAGGCCCGGGCTTAGGCAACATCGCGCCTGCGCAATCCGATTATTTTCAGGCTACCCGCTCCGGCGGGCACGGCGATTATCGCTGCATCGTGCTGGCCCCTTATTCTGTGCCTGAGGCCTACACATTAACTGCCCTTGCTTTTGACCTGGCGGATAAGTATCGCCTGCCGGCGATTATTTTAGGCGACGGCATCTTAGGCCAGATGATGGAGCCGCTGGAAGTCAAAAGAATAAAAATAAAAAATTACCCCAAGCCCTGGGCGCTTACGGGCTGCAAAAACAGAAAAGCCCAGGTGGTAAAATCCTTTTATTTAAAAGAAGGCACGCTGGAAAAATTTAATCTTGGTTTGCAGCAAAAATACCGGCGTATTCATGAAAAAGAGCAAAGGTGCGAGACCTTGTTCTTGGATGATGCCCGGATTATTTTAGTCGCCTATGGCACGATGGCCAGGATCGCCAAATCCCTGGTAATAGATTTAAGGCGGCAAGGCCAAAAAATCGGGCTGATCCGGCCGGTGAGCCTTTGGCCGTTCCCGGATAAAATATTTCAATCCTTAAGCAGATCCCGGAAAAATTTACGCTTCTTAGTCATCGAGATGTCTTACGGCCAGATGCTTGAAGACGTAAGGCTAACTTTAGACGGTAAATTTCCCGTTGCCTTCTTAGGAAGAGGCGGCGGCGGCGTACCCACAGAGAAAGAAATCATCAACAAAATAAAGAAATTAAAATGAACAAAATTTACAGCCATCCCAGATCCTTAAGAGACATATCCACACATTACTGCCCGGGCTGCGGGCATGGGCTGGCGCACCGCCTGGTTGCCGAGGTAGTGGATGAGCTGGATATAAGAGAGCGGGTTATCGGCATTGCCCCGGTTGGCTGCGCGGTAGTGGCTTATGATTACTGGGACTTTGACTGCTGTGAAGCAGCGCACGGCCGGGCCTTGGCTGTGGCTACCGCCATTAAAAAGGTCAGGCCGGATAATATCATATTTACCTATCAAGGCGACGGAGATTTAGCGGCTATCGGGACAAACGAGACCATACATGCGGCTAACCGCGGGGAAAACCTTACCGTGATATTTGTCAACAACGCGGTTTACGGCATGACCGGAGGCCAGATGGCGCCTACGACTTTAATCGGGCAAAAAACCGCAACCACCCTCGATGGAAGAAGGCCGGATCTTCACGGCTATCCGCTGAAGATATCCGAGATGCTGGCACAGCTTCCGGCGGTAAAGTCTGTGCAGCGGGTTTCCCTGCATTCGCCGCAGGAGATCTTTAAAACTAAAGCTGCGATAAAGGCGGCTTTTCAAAATCAAATAAACGGGGCGGGATTTTCTTTGGTGGAAATATTATCTTCATGTCCGACTTACTGGGGCTTAAATCCTAAGGCAGCCCTGGACTGGATAAAAGACGTAATGGCCAAAGAGTTTCCTTTAGGCAAAATTAAATAAAGACTATGACGGAAAAAGTGTTTATTGCCGGAGCCGGCGGGCAGGGCATAATGATTTTAGGTAAGGCCTTATGCGTTGCCGCGATGCTTGAGCATAAATATGTCACCTGGCTGCCCGCGTATGGCCCGGAGGTACGCGGCGGGGCAGCGCACTGCAGTGTTGTCGTATCGGATAAAGAAATAGGCTCTCCTTGCATTGCGCAGCCGGACACTGTGATTGCGATGAATGCCCCGTCACTTGAACGCTTCAAATCCCGCGTCAAAAGGAACGGGTTAATCATTATCAATAGTTCATTGGCGAACATGGATATTAAAGAAAGTCCCGCTAAAATATTGCATTTTCCTTTTACGGATATCGCTTCCGGGCTTGGCAATGTAAAAGTAGCTAATATCGTAATTTTGGGTTGTTATTTGGCACAGAAAAAAATCATTTCTATGAATAGCGCAATCCAGGCTATACAGGAGCTTGCCCCCAGCGGCAGGCAGGACCTGGTAGAAATCAATATAAAGGCGTTATATGCGGGCAAGGAGTTAGTGTAATGGTCAGGGTCCGCTTTGCACCATCACCGACGGGAAATTTGCATATCGGCGGCGCGCGCACCGCTATCTTCAACTGGCTTTATGCCAAGGTTAAAAAGGGTAAGTTTATTTTAAGGATAGAGGATACGGATAAAGAGCGTTCCCAACAGCAATATGTAGATGAGATTTTAGAGAGCCTTAAGTGGCTGGGATTTGACTGGGATGAGATTTATTATCAGGGCCAGCGCCTTGATATCTACCGGCAGTTCGCCGAGAGGCTTTTAAAAGAGGGGCAGGCCTATGAGCAAGAGGCCCCCGGGGCAGAAGGGGCAGGTAGGCCTAAAGCGATTATTTTTAAGATCGCTTCGGAGAAAGTAAAAATCGCTGACATTATCCACGGCGAAATTGAATTTGATACCGAGGTGATCAAAGACCAGGTGCTCATTAAATCTGACGGAACGCCTACCTATAATTTTGCCTGCGTGGTTGATGATGCTGCTATGCAAATCAGCCATGTCATCCGCGGCGACGACCATATCTCCAATACCCCCAAGCAGGTTATTCTTTATAAGGCCTTAGGGTTTCCATTGCCTCAATTCGCGCACCTGCCTTTGATCTTAGGGAAAGAAGGCGGCAGGCTTTCAAAACGCACCGGGGCAACCGCTATCTCCGATTACCGCAAAATGGGGTATTTATCCAGCGCCTTGTTTAACTATCTTTTGCTTCTAAGCTGGTCTCCGGGCGGAAACCGCGAGGTGATTGAAACAGAAGAGGCAATCCGGCTCTTTGATATTAAAAATGTGAATAAAACGTCCGCTACATTTGATATGGATAAGCTCAACTGGTTAAATAACCAGTATTTAAAAAAGGCAGACCCGGAAAAACTGCTTGAGCAGCTCCTGCCGTCTTTGGCAGACAAGGGTTATATCCAGCCGGATAATTTTGACCGGGATTATTTAATTGCCTTGGTAAAGTTATTCCAGGCCCGGCTTTCTACTTTAAATGACTTCGCGGACTGGGCGGATTTTTTCTTTATCGACGAGATAACCCCGGACCACGAGGCAAAAGAGAAGTTTTTGAGCCAGGATTTTTCGCAGGAGTTTAAGCTTTTCCTGGACCGGCTGGATGCGCTGGAATCATTTGATATCCATAGCATTGAAGTCAGCTTCCGGGAGATGGTTATACAGCTTAATGTACCGGCCAAGGCATTGATCCATCCTATAAGGGTGGCGCTTACGGGAAAAACTATTGGACCGGGCCTATTTGAAGTGATATATTATTTAGGCAGAGAGCGCACTAAAAGAAGGCTGCTGCGCTGGATAAAAAGGAGCTAAAAATGAAGGCAAAATATTTTAAGGTTGTGGCAGTAGTTGTCCTTTTATTTTTAATTGCCGGCTGTGAAACCAGCAAAGGATTTTCCAAGGGCGCGCTGGCCACCGGTTGCGGCGTCGTAGGCGGCGTAGCCTCTACCGTAGGCGGCGTAGCCTCTACCGTCGGCGGCACCACGGTGGGAGTAGCCAAAGATGCCTATTCAGGAACACTGGGATTTATTGATTGGATTAACTCAGTCGATGACTGGATCAAAGAGAATATGTGGTAATGGTTGCTGTCGGCAGCCAGGTTTTATCAGGAAAGCATTAAGGCTTTTTAGTATAAACAACTACCTGCAAACCGTCGAATTCTTCCGATTCTTCCACAGCAAAGTTTTCATCCAGATATTCCTTGATTGATCGCGAGCTATCATATAATTTGCCATCTCTGTCCCAATTTGAATATATGACCCATATCCTTTTGGCGTTTAACATATTGATCTCGTCTAATGGGATAAGAAATCTACCTTTTGAAATTGGTCTTTGGTGAATTTGTCCGGGAAACTCAGGGTCGAATAGATAATAGGTATTCATTTTTCTTATGCTGTAGAATTTAAAAGATGGCATAACGGAGACATCTGTAAAAGCTAGAATATCCTGCGCCCCGAACCGCTCATCTATGAATCTGGCCACTGGCCTAATGGGCTTTTTTAAATTTATGCCAAGGTATTTTTTAGGCATCCAGTCATTAAAATAACCATAAATAGCAATAAAAAGCGCCAAGAATATCATAGAGAGTAAGTGTTTTTTCGCCAGCCTGTCTAGCGAAAGAGCCCCCTTAGCCGCGATGAGATATAAAAATGGGCTGGCCATAATCAGCACTCGGCTTAGATAAATTGGAAATAAAAGAAGAGAGAAAGCCAACGTAAGAAACATCGGGACAAAGAGCATAAACATACAAAATATTGTATTTTTCGTCCTTTCCTTAATATTCAAAAATAGTGACGTAAAGAATACTCCTAGTAAAATAATTGAAAGGATATATAGCTGTTTCGGTGCGTTGTAGCCCAGCATGAATTGTCCCAGAGTATAAATTGGAGATTTCCACCAACTAGGCCTAGGGATCCAAAAACCTCCCCAAACAAAAAAGAATTTTTTAAAAAAACTCGGTAGTAAAAAGCTAAAACCCAAAATAATAACTAAAAACCCAATAATATGCATTAAGCTTATCCTAAGCTTTTTTGAGTATAAAACATACAGGAATTGAGTAACTAATAAAATAAGATGGCAATAATTGGTATAAAGCCCTAGCACTGAAACCAGAATAAATACAGCCCATAATTTCTTATCTTCTTCCTTGAGCGCTTCAAACAACAGGCAGTTGGATAAAAGGCCAAAAAATAATAGCATGCTGTAACTGCGGGCTTCCTGGGCATACCAGATATGGAATGGCGATAGCCCCATAACACAGGCCGCCAGCATGCTGACATTTTTATTAAACAGCCTCAGCCCCAAAATGAAAACTAGGATTACCGAAAGAAAACTGAATATTAAAGATGGCAGGCGTAAGCTGAACTCAGAAATACCAAAGAGCTTGTTCCATGCTTGCATAAGCATAGAATAAAATGGAGTTTGGTTGCTATAATAATGCGACATAATATTAGATATAGTGCCCATTTCATCATACCAGAAATCGCGGTACCCCAATTGGTATAATCTCAGGAAGAAGGCTACCGTGAATACAAGCAAGACAGTTTTCTTGTAAGATAATCCTACGCGTTTCATTTTCTTTTCTTTAATAAATAAAAATCTATTTGCGGCAATTCCGGGTTCAATATTATTTGCTGGAATGAATACCTGTTTTTATTCAAAGCCAGGAAATCCGAAGGGAATTGTTTATTGTGGTACATAAATATCCAAACCCAGGCATTATCAGGGAGGGGGCTTAATTTTTCAAAGACACTCTTCGCATTTATGCCTTTCCAGAAATATACCTTATGTTTGGGGTCTAGTTTGGAAATAACCTTTTTATAGTCTTGGCGGGAGGAGATATTATTAATAAAAAGTCCAGCCGCATCCTTGCCCCAATAATAATAAGCAAAAACCGGAGGGTTGTATAAAGTTTGAAAGGCAAAAACCATTTCTTTATTCTGATAATCCGGTACTTGTTTTATATATAGCGCGGCCTTTTTCCAATTTTCATTAAGGGGGGCGTGGAAAAAATCATAAAAATCCATAAGATTAACTGCGCAGATGCTCGATAATAACAGAATAAAAAGTATTTTTTTAAACCTCTTTAAACCGATGCTGCTTATTCCCAAAGCAAGCAGCATAATCAAAGGGAAAGAAAAAGGGGCAAAATAACGCTGCCTGTTTATGGGGGTAAAAGAATATATTATTATAAAAGGGATGCTTAGTGTTAAGACAAGATATAGCGGAAGATGTCTGGCGAAAGTGGATTTATTAGCCAGCAATTTTTTATATCCGGCGAAGACAAAAGGCAGATAAATTATAGTCAGAAACGGCTGCCACGGACAGTGAAAATCAGAAAACAGCGCTATTGTAGACATGTGTATTTTTGCGCCCCAGCCAAAATGCGGGATCTCTTTGTTTAATGCCGGCTCTCTATTGATATCGTAGAATAAGTTGTCATACCAGGGCACGTAAGTGATGAATACCCAGGCGCTCATTATAAAAACATTCTCTGCCCATTCTTTGTCGTTTTCCCACTCAAGGGCAGTAAATATTAATTCTAGGGCAATAATGAAAAAAGAAAAATAGTGGGTGTAGAGCAGGGATATATTTGTCAACATGAACACCCAAGGGGCAACCCGGGATTTTTTGTTTTTCAGGTAATAGTAAAATATATAGAAAGACAATAGCGTCAGGAAGATAAACAGGCCGTAACACCTGTTTGAGCGAAACAGGTAAAACCAGGAAAAAGAAAAAGCGCCAAACAGCGCGGACAGTACTGCTGTCCGGCGATCGATTAAGAGGCGGGTAAGGGCATATAGCATCCAGACGCTTAATACTCCTAAGATGGCCGAAAAAGACCTCTGGGCATATTCTCCTGAGCCGAATACCTTTAGCCAAAAATGCATTATCAGATGATAGAGCGGAGGCAGGGTATTAGGGTCATATTCTTTTTGGTGGCCAAAAATAATTTTGTGCCAAGGTAGCTGTGCGCTGTACAGGCTGAAGTATTCGTCAGTAGTGAGACTTTCTTCTCCTAGATTATAGAAATAAACAAATCCGGAAAATAACAAAATTGCTACTAGGCCTAGCGTCAAGGCCGAATTTTTTAGCGCATCTTTTTTAAGCATATTTTATGATGGCGTTTATTTGTTTACCCTGCGCTTAAGGGATCATGCGTCTTTATCTAGAATATATATTATAATATATATTTAGCCATTATCACTATTTTCTTATGCCCATACAAGAGATTATGTTCGGCCTTCCTGCCGTATTTTAGGCATGACATAATCTGCTTGTCATAAGCGCTAAGGTCTATTATAATAATATTCCAAGTCGTCATAGACTGAATAACAATGCCAACTATGTCTCAAAAGTATTTGAGGCAGGGAATAAATAATTTTTTGCATATACTATCGGCTTTTTATTGAAAACGAGATAGAGCGGTTTATTTATAGTTGATTTTCCCTGTCGTCTAATTTGAGCACCATAAGTTTTGATACTACGCCGCTCGCAAACCCCGCCTTTAAGGGCGGGGATAAAGGCGGCTTTAGTATTCCGCCCTTGGGTACCCCGGGCTTTAGCCCGAGTGGGCTCCATTTAGCGAAATCCCGCCGTAGTTTGGCGGAACGGTAGGAGATAGAATTATAAAGGTATTGCCCTGTCGTCTAACCGGTAGGACTTCAGATTCTGGATCTGACTATCATGGTTCGAGTCCATGCGGGGCAGTTAATATAATATAACCCTATGTGAGCATAATGCTTGCATAGGGTTTTGTTTTGGAGTAGGATGATTACGCCAAGGAAAAGGAGGTTGCAATGGATAACTTAAAACCTAAAGAGCCACTGTTAGCAGTGATGTTTGGTGTAATGGTAACTGGATTGGGTCAAATCTACACTGGAAAAATAAAACGAGGTATCATATTATTCATTATCCCGCTTCTTCCTGTCATTCCGTTGATATACTATGTTATGGACCCATACGCAACAACAAATCTTATCCTTTTTGTGATATTAGTTATTGCCGCTTTTAGTTATGAGATTTTTACTATTGTTGACGCTTATCGCTGTGCGAAAGGACATAATTTCAGCAATAATCTCAACAGAACTATTACGGGTGGGAAAAAAGTTTGGCTCATTATAGGGATTATATTTTTTGGTTTTATATTAAATCCATCGAGCATAGTCGCCAAAGGTATTGCTTTATACATTAAACAAAATGTAGTGCAAGCCTTTAATATACCTACCGAAACGATGACACCTACTTTACTTAAGGGTGATTTGATTTTGGCTGACAAGGCGATTTATAAAAAGGAAGCGCCAAAACGGGGAGATGTCATTGTTTTTATTTACCCTGAGAATACGAAGAAAATGTTTGTAAAAAGATTAGTGGGATTACCAAATGAAACATTAGAGATAAAGAACGGTTCAATTTACATTAACGGAGAACCATTAAAGACTGTGCCTTTTGAAAACCGATATTATTATAATAGAGGAGAATACGGAAAGGAAGGACAGGTAATTCAAATACCAAATGATAGTTATTTCGTCTTAGGTGACAATAGTGCTTCAAGTCAAGATAGCAGATATTTTGGCTTTGTGCCAAAGCTATACTTAATTGGCAAGGCATACAAGATTTACTACCCATTTGGCAGGTCAGGACCTATTAAATAAGGCATATTTCTTGGCATAGTTTTTCCGTCCCCTTCCGACATTAACCAGTTGCATATTTCGTCCAATATGGGCAGCCAACCTTGACGCTCAGGCGAACAAAGTTTTATGAAAGATTACGGATAGACAGCGGAGGCTAGAAAACCCGTATGAATTTTAAAAAATTTATCTTAACTTATGGATTCGGGTCTATTGGCTCAGTTGCGAGAGTTCTGACCCGTTCATATATTGCAATGAGAAAGAAATTTAATCTGCCACACCGGGAAGCGCTCCTCGCTATGATTGAAAATAGATACCCCAAAGGGAAGGCTATTATAGGCCCCGAAGTTCTCCCAAAAAGTAAAGAAGCGATAGTGGATGAGTGCAAAGGAGACTTAAAAGAGATAATAGTGTATATATTGGCGATTGAGAATAGAGGAGTACGCGAAATTATTGATAAGGGGCATAGATATTTCATTGACATCTTAGATGTTATAAATGAAGTGTCGAGCAAAGAACTAAATCGAGCACAGCTAAGCCTCTAGCTTAACTTAGTGGTTGTCATTTAGGTTGTCATTTAGGTTGTCATTTGTTATAATAGCGCTATGCCATTTGAGCCGAAATATACGATTACAGATAAAATCCTTAACAATATCTCCCAGATTATGGCGGGGAGGGAGGTTATTGAGCAGTCCAAACTTATCCCTAAGTGGGAATTAAAGCTAAAAAAAGAAGCTTGGATTCATAATGCTCATTCATCTACAAGCATTGAGGGAAATAAGTTAACACTTGAGCAGGTAAAAGCACTCTCGGAAAATAGAGAGGTTGTTGCCACAGAAAAAGATAAGAAAGAGGTTCTAAACTACCTGAAAGCGTTAGATTCGATTCCTGAATACGCAAGCAAAAAAGCCATAGACGTTAAGCTCTTTCTCAAAGTTCACGAAACCGTTACCATAGGAACGTTGCGAGAAGATAAAGACTGTGGCGTATTTAGAAATCGGCAGGTTTTTGTAGGTAGGCGTGTATTTGACGGAACAAGTTTCAAAGAAATAGTAGAGTATATGCCCCCAGAAACAAAAGATGTACCACGGCTGGTTGCTGAGTTTGTGGAGTGGTTAAATTCAGAAAAGACAAAAGAGATAAATTCCGTTATTCTTGCAGGCATTGTTCATTACGAAATTGCAAGGGTTCATCCGTTTATTGATGGAAATGGCAGAACAGCTCGTTTAATGGCCTCGTTGGTTTTGTATAAAAGCGGATTTGACCATCGAAGGTTCTTTGCGCTCGATGATTATTATGATGAGAATAGGTCTGCATATTACGCAGCACTAAAAACAGTCCAAACAGGCAAAGGTGATATTACCAAGTGGCTTGAATATTTTACGGACGGAGTTTTGTATTCGATAAATAAAGTCAAGGATTTTATTGTAAAAATTGGGCTTTCTCCGAAGATAGAGGAAGGGGAAAGGATTGAGTTAACCCAGAAGCAGATAAAGATTTTAGAGCGGATTAAAGAAAAAGGTAAGGTTACAAATAAGGATTTAAGAGATATGTTTGGCATAACGCGCCAAGCGATACTTAAAGAGGTTTCTAAACTAATAGCCGCCAAGTTAATCACGTTGGTTGGTAAGGGCAGAAGCGCTTATTACAAGATTTTAGATTAGGTTATAAATTACCAAATCGTATAAAACCGCCCTTGCCACGGCGAACATAAAGTTTTACAAGTAGCGGAATTTCTTGGCGTCCTGAAGTTCGTCTGGCGACAAGTTCGGGCAGCTTTTGTTAATAGTTTTAGCTGTAGTTATACGCGTGGTTCTCCCGTCAGATAAACGCTTCACAGTACTTTGGCACGATACGCCAAAGTACTGTTCGCATCTGCCGGGATTAATTCGCAGACGGCCT
>CAYHNY010000007.1:0-23662 GCA_964358115.1 uncultured Planctomycetales bacterium
TAAACTGCCAGATAAAAAAGCTTATTGACGGCCAGTTGATAGAGCTAGACGGCATTCAATTAGAAGTTATGCATATGCCCGGGCATACCCCGGGCGGTATTGCCTTGGCTTTAAAAAAACCGCAAGATAAAATTGTATTTACCGGGGATAGCTTATTTCGCTTTAGTATCGGCAGGACTGATTTTCCCGGGTCAGATGAGGCAGCGCTTATAAGATCGATAAAGACAAGGCTGCTTAAGTTGCCGGATGAGACGGTTGTTTATCCCGGGCACGGGCCGTCTTCCACCATAGGCCAGGAAAAGAAAGGCAACCCTTTTTTAAATTAATATGCGTGAATTAATCGATACCTTCCTGAACTATTTGTCCGTAGAGCGTGGCCTGGCGCGCAACACCATTATTTCGTATCGGGGAGACCTTGGCTCCTATGCAAATTTCCTTCAAGGCCATGGCGCTAATGTTTTATCAAAGGTAAGCCGAAATGACATTACCAATTTCATGTTTTCGCAGAAGGATAAAGCCCTATCTCCTAACTCTATTGCCCGCAGCCTGGCAGCCATAAAATCATTCCACAGGTTTTTAGTGCGGGAGCGCATCTTAAAAAATGATCCTACCAGCTTAATAGATTCGCCGAAGTTATGGAAGAAGATACCCCAAACGCTTTCTTTAAACGAAGTAGAGGCATTATTGGCTGCGCCCAATATCAGGGACAAGCAGGGTATAAGAGACAAAGCTATCCTGGAAGTGCTCTATGCCACAGGCATGCGCGTTTCGGAGGCGGCAAGCCTGAAAATTAATAATGTAAATTTAGAAGTAGGGTTTTTACGCTGTATCGGCAAGGGCAATAAGGAACGGGTAATTCCACTGGGCAAAAAAGCGATTGAGAGCATTAAAAGATACCTGGAAAACAGCCGCCCGCATTTTTTACATAAAAAAGAAAGCGAATTCTTATTTTTAAGCCGCTTAGGTAAAAATATATCCCGGCAATCTTTATGGAAGATTATTAAAAGATACGCGCGCGCGCAAAGGATTAAAAAACCGATCCGGCCGCATATTCTGCGCCATTCCTTTGCCACGCATTTATTGGAAAGAGGGGCAGATTTGCGTTCGGTGCAGGAGATGCTCGGCCACTCTAGTATTTCCACGACTCAAATCTATACTCACGTAAGCAAGGATAGGCTTAAGGCCATACACCGGACATTTCATCCCCGGCCGTAAAGTCAGCATTTAATATGCAGTAGGTAGACAATGAGAGAATATTTAAAGAGGTTACCCGCAGATTTAAAAGAATTAATAAGTTTGACGGCGCAAGTTTCCAGCCAAAACAAAATGCCGGCTTATCTGGTAGGTGGTTTTGTGCGGGATTTAATCCTGGGGGTTAATAATCTTGACTTGGATATTGTGGTTGAAGCTGATGCTATAAAATTTGCTGAAGCGGTTGCCTCTAGATATGGCGGGAAGATCATCTCCCACAAAAGATTTGGCACGGCCACTCTGGTTTTAGATAACTATTTAAAAATAGATTTCGCCACTGCCAGAAAAGAGGCTTATCCCGAACCAGGCAGTCTGCCTTTAGTTGCCCCGGCAAGCTTAAAAGATGATCTGGCGCGCAGGGACTTCACCATTAACGCCATGGCCATAAGCTTAAACGCCGAAGAATTTGGCAAACTCATAGATGTATTTAATGGTTCAGAAGATTTAAAGAACAAAAAAATACGGATTTTGCATGATTTAAGTTTTCTCGATGACCCTACGCGCATATTAAGGGCGATCCGTTTTGAACAAAGATATAATTTTAAAATCGAGGCTCAGACTCTTAAGCGCTTAAAGGAAGCGGTAAAGGCCGGTATGTTAGAAAGGGTCCAGGCGCAAAGATGGCGCGATGAGCTAGTTCTGGTTTTAAAAGAAGATAACACCCTGAAACCAGTAAAGCGTATAAATCAGTTATGCGGATTTAGTTTCTTGAGCCCGGGGTTTTCGGTTAGCAAAAAAACTTTCTCTTTTTTTAAGTCAGTCGGTAGCGAAGTGCTATGGTTTAGGCAAAGGTATGCATCGCGGCGTAAGCTTGATGTGTGGCTGATGTATTTTATGGTCTTGGTTGAGCCCTTAAGTTTGGCTCAAGCTAAGAGCATCTGTAACCGCTATGCCTTGCGCAGGGGAGAAGAAAAAAAGATTTTAGATTATAGAAGGATTAAGCGCAGCTTGGTTGCCATGCTTTCCCGAAGCCAGGTCAGGCCTTCCGGAATTTTCAAACTGCTTGAACCTTTAAGCTACGAAATAATCCTTTTATTGAAAGCAAAATATAAGAATCAAAATTTACAGAATAATATCAGTAATTTTCTTAAAAGTTATAACGGAACGCATGTCCGCATTTCTGGCGGAGATTTGCGAAGGTTAGGATTTAAACCCGGGCCAAGATACCAGGAAGTTTTTCAGAAAATTTTAAACGCGAAGCTCGACGGGTTAATTGAAACCAGAGAAGAAGAACTTGCCCTTGCCCAAAAAATATTAAAGAAGAAGTGATAATAGGCATTTTGAGATTAGAGCTGTTCATCCATGACAGTAATTCACTTAAGGCCAAGAGAATGGTCCTGCATAGTTTAAAGGCCAGGCTGCGCAATAGCTTTAATGTTGCGGTTACCCAAATAGATGATGAGGATAAATGGCAAAAGGCCAGCCTGGCGATTGTAGGAGTTGAGAAAAATAGGCAAACTATGAATAGCGCATTATCCAGGATAGTCAATTTTATAGAAGGCCTTGGGCAGATAAGCTTAATTAATTACGAGATAGAGCTGATATAGTTTCTCCTTAAGACTATATCAGATTGGCCCGGAAGATTTTAGTATAAAGAGCGGTGAGATAATTTTTATTCGGGAGAGAAAGAGAGAGCTACGATGAGCAGGGTTGAGAAAGCGGCAGAAGTTTTAAAGAAAGAAGTCAGCAATATCATCCATGATGAGCTTAATGACCCGCGTTTAGGGTTTGTGACCATTACCCGCGTGGAATTAAGCCGTGATTTAAGGCATGCCAATATATTTTTCAGCGTGCTGGGTAAAGAAGAAGAGTATGAAAAAACAAAAGCCGCCCTGGATTCCGCCCTGGGGTTTATCCGCCGCCTGATTGCCGAGCGGGTTAAATTACAGTTTGTCCCGGAGATCGCGTTTAAAGATGACAGATCCATTGAGTATTCCATAAAGATAGAAGAGATACTGCAGGAGATAAAAAATAAAGATGAGCATAGAGAAGATAATAACCAGCATAAAAAGCAATAACAATTTTGTTATTACCGCCCATACTAACCCAGAGGGAGATGCCCTGGGCTCAGAGCTGGCATTTCAGAGGCTTCTGAATAAGTTGGGCAAGCGTTCAATCATTGTAAATGATGACCGCCTGCCCTATGGTTATGATTTTATGCCCGGGGCAGGCAGAATAAAAAGGTTCAACCCGGGACTGGTAAGCTTAAAATTTGACTGTCTTGTCGTCCTGGACTGTTCGGATTTATCAAGGTCTGGCAAGGTTTCGAGGCTTGCTTCCGCTGCCCGGGCTGTTATCAATATCGACCATCATGTCAGCAACAGCCGGTTCGCCGATGTCAACTGGGTCGACCCGGATGCCTCATCGTGTTCTGAATTGGTGTATCGGCTTTATAAGAAAATGCGCGTTCCTTTTGATAAAGCCAGTGCGTTAGCTTTGTATGTGGGAATATTGACTGATACCGGTTCGTTTCGTTACGCCAACACCACTTCGTTAACCCACGGAATAGTCTCGGAGCTCTTAAGGTATAATATCAATGCCCATGCGATTTATAAAAAAATCTACGCCGATATTCCTTATCCGGATATAAGGCTATTGGCTAAAGTTTTGCCTCAAATAAAAAGGGATGCTTCAGGCAGGGTGGCCTGGTTTGAGCTAAAAAAAAGCATACTCAGGCGCGGAGAAATATCTTTTGATTTAAGCGAACACCTATTAAGCTTTGCGCGTTCAATAAAAGATATAGAGGTGGCAGTCCTCTTTAAAGAAAACTTAAAGGCTGAAAATGAAATAAGGGTTAATTTTAGGTCTCAGGGAAAGATCAATGTAAACAAAATTGCTGCTTTTTTTGGCGGCGGAGGACATCGCGCTGCCAGCGGCGCTACGATAAGCGGCAGCCTGTTAACCGTAAGCAGGAAAGTCCTGCGTAAAATCGCAGAGAGTTTTTAAAACCAGATGCGGATCTTTTACGGCCTTAATCCAACAATAAAATACAGAAAACCCGTGGTTGCCCTGGGTGTTTTCGATGGCCTGCATCTCGGGCATCGCCATATTTTGCTGCATGTGGTAAATAAAGCTAGGGCGATCAAGGGTACCGCCATAGTGGTGACTTTTTGGCCGCACCCGCAGAGGCAGGAGAGCCTTTATTCATTAGAACATCGTTTGAGGCTGATTGCCGAATGCGGTATTGACGTATGCGTGGTGATAAAATTTAGCCCTGTTTTTGCCAGGATTCCGGCTGAAAAATTTATTGAACAAATACTTGTTAAAAAAATACATGCGGATTATATATGTGTAGGCCGGAATTTTCGCTTTGGCCAAGGGGCAAAAGGCGATTTCAAGCTTCTAAAAAAGTTTTCGCGCAGATTTGATTTTAAGCTAAAGGGTTTTCGGATGCTTAAGATAAACCGCAAGAATATAAGCAGTACTTATATTCGGCGCTTAATTACATCAGGTAAACTTAGTCAGGCGCAAAGTTTACTGGGCCGGCCGGTTAGCGTTTTCGGCACAGTAATCAAAGGCAGGTCTTTGGCAAGAAGGCTGGGGTTTCCGACGGCAAACATCAACCCTCACCATGAAGTGCTTCCGCCCTCGGGGGCATACGCGGTGAAGGTTATCTTGGGCAGGGTTAAGTTAAACGGCGTCTGTAATATCGGATTCCGTCCTACAATACCCCGGTTTGGCTTAGCGCAGAGCAGTAAACACGTAGAGGCGCACATCTTTAATTTTCATAAAAATATATACAAAAAAGATTTAGAAATTCAGTTTATTAAAAAGATAAGGCAAGAAAAAAAGTTTTCTTCTTTGCATGATTTAGGAGCCCAGATTAATAAAGATATCGAATTTGCGCGAAACATGTTTTCCCGCCACTGATTTTAACCACAACCTATCTGCATTAAACCCAATTTTATCCACTACCCGTTGTATTTAAGCAAGTTAGGTGAATTTTTAACTTGACAAAAGAACAAGTTTTATCTATACTCTTGCATATAAGTGGATTAAAGTGGTGTAAAGTGGGTGCAGACGCCCTAAGGGGGCTTAAGCTTACGTCGCAATAAACGTAAGTAGAGAACTCCGTAAGTTGTCTGCTCATTTATGTTTTATGGCGAGTATTTACATTCTATAGACCGCAAGGGCCGCCTGATTCTGCCTGCCAAATTCCGCGAAACTGCCAAAGCCAATTTTATTGAAAAATTCTATATTACCCGCGGGTTAGATAAATGCCTGTTTATGTTCTCGGAAGAAGAGTGGAAACAGCAAGAGTCCAAGCTTAAGGCCATGCCTTTTACCAAACAACAGTCCCGTACCTTCAACCGCCTATATTTTTCCGGGGCAGTAGACGTTGTACCCGATAAACAGGGCAGGATTTTAGTCCCTCAGTATCTTAAGGATTTCGCTGACATTAAAAGAGAAGTCACTATCGTCGGGGTATCAAACCGTATTGAAATCTGGTCAAAGCAGGCCTGGGAGGATTTTTACGGCACCTCGAAACAATCATTTGAAGAAATATCCGAGAAATTAATGGATATTTAAAGTTTATATGGATACCGCAGAAATAAAACCCGGATTGCATAAACCGGTGATGCTTCAGGAAATCATAGATTACCTTAATTTAAAACCGGGCCAGACTATTGTTGACGCTACCATGGGTTTAGCCGGGCACTCTTTAAGGATACTTGAACATATCCTGCCTGGCGGAAGGCTCATCGGTATTGACCGGGACCAGGAATCTTTGGAGATGGCTAAAAGAGAGCTGGATAAATTCAGCGGCTCTTGCGAATTTGTCCACAGCAATTTTGTGGACCTGGATAAGGTTATGGAGAACTTAAATATTCAGAAGATCGACGGTATATTGTTTGATCTGGGGGTTTCTTCTTTTCAGCTTGGCGATCCTAACCGCGGCTTTAGTTTTCAAAGCGAAGGACCTTTAGATATGCGCCTGGACCGCAGCAGCTACATATCCGCTTATGACCTGGTAAATAATCTCAATGAAGAAGAGATCTCTGCGCTTTTGTGGAATTTCGGACAGGAGAGGTGGCATAATCGCATCGCCCGGCATCTCGTGCAGGAAAGACAGAGGCACCCCATAACTACCACCCTGGAGTTATCCGATGTCGTCATGCGGGCTATACCCTACAAATACCGGAATTATCGCATCCATCCGGCAACGCGCACTTTTCAAGCCGTGCGCATCGCGGTCAACCGGGAGCTGGAGACTTTGGAAGAAGCGATTAATAAAGCAGTGGAATTTCTTGGCTATTCGGCAATAATCTGCGTAATTTCTTTTCATTCTTTAGAGGACCGTATTGTAAAGTTTGCTTTTCGCCGCTTGGCATCGCAGGGGAAAATTGAGATAATAACGCCTAAACCTTTAGTCCCGAGTTTGTCCGAAGTCCAGGAGAATCCCTCTAGCCGTTCGGCAAAATTTCGGGTAGCGCAAAAGGCGATAAAATGAGGATAGCTAAATTTTTGGTTTTGATGTCCGTATTCACTCTTTTTGTAACCATGTATGTATATCAGCAATCGGCTATTTTCCGCCTCGGGTATCTTATTGAGCGCAAACAATCCAAATTCCAGGATTTGCTTGATAAGAATGCCTTGTTGAGATACAATGTACAGAAAGATGCTTCCCTGGTGCGCGTTGGCGATAAATTTTCCAAGCGCGCGGATTTTCAGATGCCTGATACCTATCGGTTGGTTAAGCTGGAGATGTTTGCAGATAACACGAAGTTAATCGCGCAGCCCGAAAAAAAAGAAAATATTTTTGCGCGTATTTTTGGCGCGCAGAGGCAGGCAGAAGCAAGGACAATCAGCCGTTAGCGAAATTAAATCCTACTTAATCGGCACCCTTTACATATAATTAAGTGCATATAAATAATTATCGCCGTCGCTTTGACGGTGTCTTCTTTGCCTTCCTTATTTTTTTGGCCTTCTGCATTGCCCGCCTTTTTATCGTTCAATTCTTGCGCTCAGGCTCTTTATCCGACCAGGCTAGGCGGCAGCATAATCTTTTTATAGAGCTAGAGCCGCGACGGGGCACGATTTATGATTCTAGCCTGCGGCCCCAAGCGGTGAATACTTCGGTAGATTCGCTTTATGCCACACCCCAGGTAATACCCGGCAAAGACAAAGAATCATTTGTCAGCCAAATCTCTGCGATATTAAATCTCGACCCCGGATTTTTAAGAGAAAGGCTCTCCCGTAAAAAATCTTTTGCCTGGCTTGCCCGTAAAATCACACCACTGCAGGCTGAGGCGATAAAAAAATTAAAACTAAAAGGCATAGGTTTTATAAGAGAAAGCAAGCGTTGCTATCCCAATGGTTATTTGGCCAGCCATATCATCGGATTTGCTGGTTTGGATAATGTGGGCCTGGAAGGAATCGAGTTATCCTGCGACAAATATTTAAAAGGCGAACCCGGCTGGGCGATGATGCTGCGCGATGCGCGCCAGAAGAAAATTGACATCGCCGAGAAGGCGGTTTCTCCCCGCAACGGTTATGACGTGGTCTTGACTATCGATGAGGTGATTCAATATATTGCCGAGAGGGAATTAACCAAGGTATTTACTGCCTTTCATGCCCAGTCCGCCAGCATTGTGGTTATGGATCCGCATACCGGAGCCATTTTAGCTTTGGCTAACTGCCCTACCTTTGATTTGAACGAATACAAAAATGCCTCCAAAGAGATGAAGCGCAATCGTGCGGTTTGCGATTTATTTGAACCGGGATCGGTATTTAAAATCGTTACGGCCTCTGCTGCGATAGAAGAAAACAAGGTAAGCGAAGAAGACAAGTTCTTTTGCGAAAATGGTTCTTACAAAATAGCCACCCACATATTACATGATCATCGCCCGCATGGCTGGCTTACTTTCCGGGAGGTGATCGGCCAGTCCTCCAATATCGGCACATCCAAGGTAGCTCAGGTTTTAGGAAAAGAAGCGGTGTATAAATATATAAAACTCTTTGGATTCGGTAAAGATTCAGGGGTGGATTTGCCGGGCGAGACTCCGGGTATGATCAAGGAGCCGCGCCTGTGGTCTAAGATCTCCATAGCCATTGTGCCAATGGGGCAGGAGGTAGCGGTGACTACCCTGCAGCTGGCAAATGCCATATCGGTCATTGCTAACGGCGGACAATTGATGAAGCCTTATGTAGTCAAGGAAATAAGAGACCAATACGGCGAGCCGATTAAAGAATTCTCGCCTGTCATGATCAATAAGGTTATATCATTGGAGACGGCAAAGCGGATTAATAAAATATTAGTCGGAGTAATTGATGAGGGCACGGGTAAATTGGCCAAAATCGACGGGATTAGCGCAGCGGGTAAAACCGGAACCGCCCAGAAGCTTGAACCCAACGGCACCTACTCCCACGATAAATTCATTGCTTCTTTTATCGGATTTGCCCCGGCCGAAGACCCGGTTGTTGCCATAGCCGTGGTGGTCGACCAGCCGCATCCATATTACTTTGGCGGAGTTGTGGCTGCTCCGGTATTTAAAAAAGTGGCCGAAGATGTTCTGAAATATTTAAAGGGCAGGCAGCCCGCCCGCGAGGTTATTGCATTAAATGCAGCTCAAAGATCTGATTAAATCGCTGCAGAGTTATAAATCGCGCAGCGATTTTACCGATTTTCAGGTTAAGGGGATAGCTTCTGATTCCGGGAAGGTATCGCCTGATTTTATTTTTATAGCGATCAAAGGAAATAAAGAAGATGGGCATAAATTTATCAAAGAGGCGATCGGCAATGGCGCCAGGGCGATAATCGTTCAAAGCGATTGCCCCAAGATCGAGGCGGCAAATAATATTTATTTTTTTGAGGTCGTAGATACCCGCAAGGCAACCGCAGAATTAGCTAATGCATTTTACGGCAGCCCTTCAGACAAGATTAAAGCGGTCGGGATTACCGGTACTAACGGTAAGACAACCATCTCTTACCTGATTGAGGCGATATTAAAAGAAGCAAGGCTTGAGCCCGGGGTTATAGGAACGGTTAATTACCGGTTTAAAGATAAGGTTTTTACGGCGAAGAACACAACGCCCGGGCCGGTTGAAATCCAGTCGCTTCTTGCCTCTATGCTTAAGGCCGGAGTTAAGTATGTGGTCATGGAGGTGTCTTCGCATGCCTTGGACCAGGCCCGTTGCGAAGGCATAAATTTTAGCTGTGCCATTTTTACCAATTTAACCCAGGACCACCTGGATTACCACGGCGGCTTAGAAAATTATTTTCAGTCCAAGTCAAAACTTTTTAAGCTTCTTACAAAATATTCCTTTGCGGTTATTAATAATGACGATTGCTACGCCCGAAGGCTGCTTAAGTTAACCAAAGCGCAAACTCTGACTTACGGCATAGATAATCCCGCCGATATAATGGCCGAAGAGATTAAGCTGGGAGTTTCGCAAACCGAGTTTAAGCTAAAAACCGGCAAGCTTACGGTTCCTTTTAAGACACGGCTGGCCGGCCGGCACAACATTTATAATATCTTAGCCGCAGTCTCCTGGGCCATAAAAGAGGGGCTGGATTTACCGTTGATAAAATCAGCAATTGAAAAATTCTATCTTGTGCCGGGCAGATTGGAGAGGATAGATTTTACCGGAGATTTTTCCGTGTTTGTAGACTATGCCCATACCGAAGATGCCCTGGCCAATGTCTTAGGTTTTTTAAGGCAGATTGCCAAGGCGCGGATTATTATTGTCTTTGGCTGCGGCGGCGAGCGCGACAAAACCAAAAGGCCAAAAATGGGAAAAGTGGCCACAGAACTGGCAGACTATGCTATTATTACTAATGACAATCCCCGGTCAGAGGACCCCGCAGATATAGTAAATTGTATAAAAAATGGGATATCCAAAGATAACTACCGGGTTATTTTTGAGCGCAGAGAAGCCATAAAAGAAGCCTTGTCTATGGCCAAGGCTTTAGATATTGTTTTAGTCGCGGGCAAGGGCCATGAAGACTACCAGATATTAAAAGACAGGACCGTATCTTTTGATGACCGTCAGGTTATTCGAGAATGCTTAAACTCAGCGAAATATTAAAAGCTACGCGGGGAAGATTAACACAAGGTTCTAGCAGCCGGACCGTCAAGGGTGTCTCTATCGATTCCCGCAAGATCAAAAAGGGTTCGTTGTTTATCGCGATAAGGGGCGAAAAGTTTGACGGGCATGATTTTATCGATGAGGCGGTCAAAAAAGGCGCTGCCTGTATTATAAAAGAAAAAAATAGGCCGTATAGAACAAAGGCGCCGGCAGTCATAGAAGTAAAAGATACGCAGAAGGCATTAGGAGATATCGCCAATTTTTGGCGCAATAAATTTAGTGTTCCGGTGATAGCCGTTACAGGAAGCAACGGCAAGACTACCGCCAAGGATATGATCGCCTGGGTGCTTTCCAAAAAATTTAAGGTGCTTAAAAACCAGGGTACCAAAAACAATCAAATAGGCCTGCCGCTTACTTTGCTTAACCTTGATGCCAGTCATGATATGGCGGTTTTGGAATTAGGCACCAACCATTTTGGGGAGATAGGATATTTAAGCAGGGTGGCCGCGCCGAATATAGGGGCGATCACTAATGTAGGCCCTGCCCACCTCGAGCATTTTGGGGATTTGGCGGGTGTATTTAAAGAAAAATACAGCCTAATCCGTGGCTTGAATTCTCCGGCCATTGCCATATTAAATTCGGATGATGATTTCTTAAGAGGCAGGATCATCCAGAAAGCGAATAAACCGTTAATCTTAGGGTTCGGCATCGAAAATCAGAGTGATTTTTTTGCCTCTAATATTAAGCAATATAAAGATAAGCTAGATTTCCGGGTAAATGCAAAATACTCATTTAGCCTTAAGGCTCTAGGCAGGCACAATATATATAATGCTTTAGTCGCGATAAGCATAGCCAGAGTTTTTGGTTTAGGATATAACGAGATTGCCGAAAGGCTGATAAGCTTCAGTTTTCCTGATAGCCGCCTGAAGGCAATGAGGATTAAGGGCGTCTGTTTTATCGATGATACCTATAATGCTAATCCCGATTCTTTAAAACAGGCCTTAAATTCGCTGGGTAAATTTAAGGCAAGCGGCAGAAAGATTTTTGTTATGGGCGACATGCTGGAATTAGGCAAGAGGGCGATATTTTACCATGAACAGGCAGCCAGCGATGTAGCAAAAGTTTGCGATGCCTTTATTGCGGTAGGCAAGCTTGCTAAATTTACTGCCCGCAGGCTTGGTAAATCCGGTGGTTTTAAAGTTAAGGATATATTTAGCTGCGCCCAAGCCCGGCAGGCGCGCGATATTATCCGGAATAAATTAAAGGTTAAAAAAGACGACGTCATTTTGGTCAAAGGTTCACGCCTGATGAAGATGGAGGAGGTTTTTAAGTAAACTATGCTTTATTACCTGTTTTATCCTTTGCATGATACAATCTCATTCTTTAATATCTTTCGCTATATTACCTTTCGCGCAGCAATGGCGGCAATGACCGCTTTTTTAATCAGCCTGATTTTTGGCCCGGCGATCATCCGTATGCTTAAGAGATTCAATATCGGAGAGAAGGTAAGAAAAGAGGAAAGCGTTAAATTGTATGAACTGCACAGTAAAAAGCAGGATACCCCGACCATGGGCGGGCTTATGATCCTGGCGGCGGTGGTTGTCTCTAACCTGTTATGGGCGGAAGTGCTCAACAAATATATACTTTTGGCCCTTTTAAGCACGGTTTGGTTAGGGCTGACCGGTTTTGTTGATGACTATATAAAACAGAGAAAACAAAAATCCAAAGGTTTAACCGTCCTTGCCAAGCTTAGCAGCCAGATCGTTTTGGGGCTGATAATAGGCTCGATCCTTTTTATGAGCCCCGAGCATAGCACAAAAATAGACTTACCTTTTTTTAAAAATATCAGCTGGGACCTGGGTATTTTTTACGTGCTCTTTGTTATCCTGGTGATCGCCGGGTCTTCCAATGCCGTAAATCTTACCGACGGGCTGGATGGCTTGGCATCCGGGACAGTGATCATGGTGGCCTTGACTTTCAGCATCTTAAGTTATGTCAGCGGAAATATAAGATTCAGCACCTACCTGCTTATACCATATATCAAAGGTGCCGGAGAATTGACCGTATTTTGTGCCAGCATTTTGGGCGCGGGGTTGGGCTTCCTTTGGTTTAATTGTTATCCGGCTTCGATTTTTATGGGCGATGTAGGTTCTCTGGCTTTAGGAGGGGCATTGGGTATAGTCGCCTTGTTAATTAAGAAAGAGCTGCTTTTGGTTATCGTCGGCGGGATATTCGTGATCGAGGCGTTATCGGTGATAATCCAGGTTTTTTCTTTTAAATTTACCAAGAAACGCGTGTTTAGGATCGCCCCTTTGCATCACCACTTTCAGTTTATGGGTTGGCCGGAAAGCAAGGTGATTGTAAGGTTTTGGATTGTCGCCAGCCTTCTCGCCCTCCTGGCATTAGTCACTTTAAAGATACGATAATCAGATTTACCCATGAGGAATGCAGCATATTTTAAGGATAAAAATGGTACCTTAGTCGGCCTTGCCCGTTCGGGCAAGGCCTGAGCTAAGATTCTTGAGCGTTTAGGCGCTAAGGTTTTTATCACGGATAACAAGGATAATAATAGCACGCGCAGTTATGCGTCACAGTTAAACTCATCAGTCGTAAAAATAGAGCTGGGCAGGCACAGCAAAGATTTTATCGCAGGCAAAGACTTGGTGATTATTTCTCCGGGTGTTCCCAGGGCGGCTGCGCCGTTTATTTGGGCGCAGGAACTTAAAGTTCCCGTCATAAGCGAGATAGAATTTGCCTGGATTTTATGTCCGGCAACCGTTATCGCCGTTACCGGCTCAAACGGTAAAACTACCACTACCATTTTGATCGGCAGGATATTGGAGGCTGCGGGCAAAAAAGTTTTTGTCTGCGGTAATATCGGCAATCCTTTCTCCGGAGAGATAGAGAAGATGGCGGAAGGGGATTTCGTTTCTTTGGAAGTAAGCTCTTTTCAGTTGGAACAAATCGATACTTTTAAGCCGCAGGTTGCCGTTATACTTAATTTCAGCCCCAATCACCTGGACCGGCATAAGGATATGCAGGAATATCTGGAGGCGAAAAGGCGCATTTTCATAAACCAGGATAAGAATGATTATACCGTTCTTAATGCGCTGGATCCGGTAGTCAGCGCATTATCTGGGCAGACTCATGCCCGGGTCGTTTATTTTTCCGGCTCAGAGGATATAAATCCGAATTATGCCGCGGTTATGGCGGTAGGCTTAACTCTCGGCATAGATAGAGGGATTACGCTGGAAGTGCTGAAAAATTTTAAGGGCGTTGAACACCGCATGGAATATGTGGCCGAGATTAATAATGTTAAATTTATCAACGACTCCAAGGCCACAACCGTGGAAAGCACACAGTGGGCTTTAAATGCTATCAAAGCGCCGGTTATTTTGATCGCAGGGGGTAGGCATAAGGGGATAGACTACCGGACGCTCCTGCCTTCAGCAAAAAACAAAGTGCGCCAGGCAATTCTTATCGGCGAGGCGCGGCCGATATTGGCAGAGGCGTTTAAGGGGGAGCTTGCGTTTGAAGAGGCCCAGGGCCTTGAAGACGCAGTGCGGCTTGCAATGCATAAAGCGTCTGCCGGCGACTGCGTCTTGTTTTCTCCGATGTGCTCAAGCTTTGATATGTTCTCTAATTATGAAGAGAGGGGCAGGGTTTTTAAAAAGGCAGTCGCTGATTTAGCCAATAAGGAAGCCCTAAGATGATCCGCGACATCAGGATAAATTTATTCACGGTGACCATAATCCTGATTTGTTTAGGCATCGTGATGATCTATAGCGCCTCCAATATTTACTGCTGGGAAAAATATAACGACGAATTCTTCTTCTTAAAAAGGCATATCAGCTTTGTGCTCATCGGAGGGCTGCTTACATTCCTGGTGATGAGTTTTGATTACCGCAGGTTAAAAAAATACGCCAAGCCTTTACTGATTGTTTCGTTTGTGCTTTTGATCTTGGTATTGATCCCCGGTATAGGCAGGGAAGTCGCGGGAGCTCGCCGCTGGTTCAGGTTCAAATTTTTAAGTTTCCAACCGTCCGAATTAGCAAACCTGGCGGTGATTATTTATATCGCAGATTTTATTGCGCGCAAAGGCAATATCCTTGCTACATTCTGGAAAGGGTTCCTGCCGCCGATGTTGGTGTTGGGAGCGACACTGTTATTTATCCTTATCCAGCCGGACCTGGGGACCTCCGTGTCTTTAGCCATAGTAGTGATGATCATGTTATTTGTCGCCGGGATAAGATTTTCCTATCTGGTTTCATTGGTTCTACTTAGCATCCCAGCGCTTTATGCTTTAATTTTTAGCGTGCCGTACCGAAGGATGCGCATCATGGCTTTTTTGAATCCTTATCTGGATCCCAAGGGTTACGGATTTCAGATCATTCAATCCCAAATTGCCCTGGGCTCAGGGGGATTATTCGGTGTAGGCATAGGCCAGTCAAAGCAGAAGTTATTTTATTTGCCGGCTGCGCATACCGATTTTATTTTTTCGATCATCGGAGAAGAACTGGGTTTAATCGGCACAGTGGGGGTGATAATCTTATTTATGCTTTTTATCCAGCAGTCGCTTAAGATAATCAAAAATGCACCCGATAAATTCGGCTATTTTTTAAGCCTGGGGTTAGTCTTAATGATCTGTTTTAAGGCGGCAATCAATATCGGTGTTTCCTGTGGGGCGCTGCCCACAAAAGGCCTGCCGTTGCCTTTTATAAGTTACGGTGGTTCTTCGTTTATATTTGACATGGTCAGCGTGGGGATATTGATGAATATCGCCCGTACCGGAGAATACCCATGAGCCCCGCCCTTCCCACAAATGACGAAGATACTTTAAAGAAGGGCGGGGTGAGAGTGCTGGTGGCAGCTGGTTCAAGCGGCGGGCACATATTTCCGGCCTTAAGTTTCCTGGATGCATTAAAGCAAAAAGGGAAAAATATAGAGACGCTTTTACTTTTGCCGCAGAATTGCATATTAGACCGGGCTGAGTATGCGTCAGAGAATATAAAATACATTTCCATTATTTCTAATAAGCCAGGTTTCAATTTAAGAAAAGTTGTATTCGTTTTTAATTTATTAAAAGGGTTCTTGCAAAGCTTAGTTGTACTTTTAGAATTCCACCCTGATATTGTTGTAGGCTTTGGGAGCTTGGCAAGTGTGCCGGCAATATTTTTTGCCTGGATGTTCAGGATGAGTACTTTGATACACGAGCAGAATGTAATTCCGGGCCGGGCCAATCTATTGCTGTCCATGTTTGCTGACCGCATCGCGGTTTCTTTTTCGCAAAGCCGGAATTATTTTAAAATAAACCGCAAGAAAATAGTTTATACCGGCAATCCCATCCGTCGGCAAATGGCTAAAGTTGATGGGCCTGAGGCCTTGAATTTCTTCGGGCTTGAGCAGGGAAAGTTTACGATACTGGTAATGGGCGGCAGCCAGGGCAGCCGCAGGATCAACCTTGAGTTTTTAAAGGCCGCATCCGTGGGCCCAAGGTTTCAAGTGATACACCTGGCAGGTAACGCGGATTTTGATTTATTGAAGGCTAAATACGCGGCTTTAAATTTGAAAGTCAAATTGTTTAAATTTTTGAAAGAGATGCATTATGCTTATAGCGCCTGCGATTTAGTCATCTCAAGGGCCGGCGCGGCTACTATTTCTGAGATCACATATTTTCAAGTTCCGGCTATACTTATTCCTTATCCTTATGCCTACGCGCATCAGTCTGCCAATGCCGGGGTATTAAAGGATGCAGGGTGCGCGGTTGTAATCAAAGATGAAGAGCTTAATGGCTTAGGTTTAAGTAAGGATATAGAATATTTGCTTAACCACCCGGATAAAATAAAAAATATGCGCCTTGCCTACCAGGATTTTCTGATGCCGCAGGCAGGCCATGCCTTGGCCAGCGAGGTCTTGGCATTAAATGCATAACATGATGAAAAAATGTGTTTTGTTTTTAATGATTATTGTTATAGCTGGCTTATACGGCCGCTGTTGGGCAGACCCCTGGAAAAATACTAATAGCACGCATTTTATAATATATTATAAAAATGCTCCGGATGACTTTGTCAATGAAGTTATGGATAAGTCCGAGGGATATTATGATAAGATAGCCGATGATTTGGGTTTCCGGCGTTTTGATTTCTGGCTGTGGGATAACCGCGCCAAGATCTTCATCTATGATAACAGCCAGGATTATCAGCAGGCCACCGGGCAGCCATCCTGGTCGTCAGGCTGTGCCTATCCTAAACAGAAGATTATTCACACCTTTCCTTACGCTAAGAAGTTTTTTGATACTATTTTGCCGCATGAAATGGGGCATATTATTTTCAGGGAGTTCGTGGGCTTTGATAATAGCGCCATCCCGGTGTGGCTCGATGAGGGGGTAGCCTGCTATGCACAGCCATCGCAGTTTTCGCAGGCCAATGAAATAATAAAAGAAGGCATGCAAAACAACAGGTTTATCAGCCTTAAAGGATTATCCAAGCTTGAGCCGCAATCAATGGTAGATCCTTATCTGGTCAGCCTTTTTTACGCGGAGTCAGTGAGCATCGTAGATTATCTGGTTAAAAAATCCGGCCAGGACACCTTTATTCTTTTTTGCCAGCTGTTGCGCGATAAAAAGGATTTAGAAAAGGCATTGTCATCCAGCTATAATTTCTCCGGTATTTCCGAGTTGGATCAAGAATGGCAGAGGCATTTAAGCAAATGAACCGGCATATTCATTTTATCGGCATCGGCGGTATCGGCATGAGCGGGATCGCCCGGCTATTTATTTCTCAGGGGGCCAAGGTAAGCGGTTCGGACCTTAAGGAAAATCAGCATACCGCTGAATTAAAAAAGCTGGGTGCCCGGCTGTTTTTAGGGCATGCCTGTTCCAATGTCGCGGGAGCGGATTTAGTGGTTTATTCTTCGGCGATAAAAGAGGATAATCCTGAATTTGCCGAGGCCAAAAGAAAAGGCCTTGCCTTGATAAAGCGCGCCCAGGCCTTGGCATTGTTGATGCAGGAAAGAACCGCGGTTACCGTAACCGGCAGCCACGGCAAGACCACTACCACCTCATTAGTATCCTGTCTTTTAATCGAGGCAGGCCTTTGCCCGTCCGTAGCCATAGGCGGGATTTTAAAGAATATCGATAGCAATGCCTGTAGAGGCCAAGGGCGGTTCTTTGTGGCTGAAGCCGATGAATCCGACGGTTCGTTTTTGTACTATAGGCCTAAATATTCCATAATTACCAATATCGACCGGGAGCACCTGGATTATTACGGTGATTTCAGAAACGAAATCCGGGCCTTTAAAGAATTCATCCATTTAACCCAAGCCGGCGGATGCGTATTTGCCTGTGGCGATGACCTAAACCTAATAGATATCTTAAAAGATTATCAGGGTAAATATCTATTCTTTGGATTACATGAGAATGCGCATATATACCCGAAAAATATTACCTTTAAAGGGCTGTCATCCGAATTCGATTGTTTTTATATGCGCAAGAATATCGGGCGTTTTTATTTGGCGCTGGGCGGAATGCATAATGTTTCTAATGTCCTGGCGGTTATTGCCCTGGGCCTTGAGCTGGGCATAGATTTAACGGTGGTCAAAAAAATTCTGGCTGATTACAAAGGGGCAAAGCGCAGGTTGGAGGTTAAATTCAGCGATCCAGATTATCTGATCATAGATGACTACGCGCATCATCCCACGGAGATCAGGGCAACCTTGGCAGCGGCCAAGAATTTGAACGCAAAAAGGATCATCGCGGTGTTCCAGCCGCACCGCTACAGCCGCACAAAATTGCTTTTAGATGAATTCGCCAAGAGTTTTGATCTGGCTGATTACGTGATTGTTACGGATATCTATGCGGCAAGCGAGCCGCCCTTAGAGGGAGTTACCGGCTACAGCGTATTAGAAAAGATAAAGGAGTACGCGCCTGAGAAAAATATATCTTTTTTTCCTAAAGAGCAGATATCTGCGCATCTGGCGCAGATGCTATTGCCTCAGGATCTGGTCATTACATTAGGGGCAGGCGATATTGTAAAGGTCGGCGATGAATTGGCGCAAAGAATTAAAAGGTAGGGTCAGGCTCAAAGAGCCGCTGAAGAAGCATACCACTTTTAAAATCGGCGGCCCGGCGAAATTTTTTATCGAGCCCGGAGGCCTTGAGGATTTAAAACAGTTGCTTATTATATGCAAAAGATATAAAATGCCCTTTTTTGTCATTGGGGCAGGTAGCAATCTTTTGGTCAGCGACCAGGGATTAAATGCCGCAGTTTTTAGATTGAGCGCGCCATTCTTTAAAACCCTTAAGTTTGATGGCTGTTATCTTGAGGCGGGTTCAGGGGCCAGCCTTGATCAGGTGATTAAAAAGTGCGCAAAACAGGGTCTGTCGGGAGCAGAATTTTTGATCGGCATTCCCGGGACCGTGGGCGGAGCGATTATGATGAATGCCGGCCAGGCAAAGGCAGGTTTTCAGATCGGCGATTTGATAGATAATATTACGGTTATTGACCATAGCGGCAAAGTAAAAAAGATCAATAAGAAAGATGTAAAGTTTGGTTATCGCGGTTGCAATCTTTCCAGATATATAATCTTACGCGCGCGTTTTAGATTAGCGGCCAAGGGTAGAAAAAAAATAATTAATGATATGCGTAAATATATGCTGCTTAAGAAAAGGCAAGATTATACTCATCCTTCGGCAGGATGCATATTCAAGAATCCGCCGGGTGATTCCGCGGGAAGGCTGATAGACCTCTGCGGTTTAAAAGGCAAAGGGCTCGGCGGGGCTTCTGTTTCTTTAAGGCACGCCAATTTTGTGATTAACAAATCAGAGGCCAGCGCTAAAGATGTGCTTAGGCTAATGCGCCTGATTAAGAAAGAAGTAAAACGCAGATTTAAAATAAATTTGCATCCGGAAATAAAACTATGGGCATAGATAAGGTCAAGCCTACAGGTAAATTCGGCAGGATCGCCATTTTAATGGGCGGGCCTTCCACGGAAAGGCAGATTTCCCTGAAATCAGGCCGCGCGGTATATGAAAGCTTAAAAAATTTAGGCTTGGATACGGTGGCTATTGACATCACTACCGATAATCCGGATGAGAATATGCGCTTAATCAAGGCGCAGAAGCCGGATTGCATATTTATTGCTTTGCACGGGCGTTTTGGAGAGGATGGCCAGATTCAAGAAATACTAGATAGGATGGATATCCCTTATACCGGCTCAGGCAGGTTGGCCAGCCACCTGGGTATGGATAAGGCAGCTTCGATGTCCATATTTGAAATCCACGATTTAGATGTTCCCCGATACAAGGTAATGGAGGATATATACTATAATCCCGGCTGGAAGGTGCATAATTCTTTGGGATTTCCTTTGGTGATTAAACCAGCCGCGCATGGCTCAAGCATAGGCTTATCGATTATAGATACTCCGCAGGAGATAGATCAGGCTGTGGCTTTAGCCTTTAGCTTTGATCCCAAGATAATAATCCAGGAATATATCCGCGGACGCGAAATAACTGTCGGGATTTTAGATGAACGGCCCCTGCCGGTCATAGAGATTGTGCCAAAAAATAAATTTTTTGATTATGAGGCCAAATATCAGGCGGGGATGACTGATTACATCGTGCCGGCGCAGCTTAACGAGGCCGTTGCCAAAAAAGCGCAAGGCGCGGCTTTATCAGCGCATAAGCTTTTAGGTTGTTTCGGTTGCTCTCGGGTAGACATGATTTTAGGCCCGGATAACAGGCCTTTTGTCTTAGAGGTTAACACCATACCCGGGTTTACTCAAAGCAGCCTATTGCCTAAATCCGCAAAAGTAGCAGGCATTGATTTTACCCGGCTCTGCTTAAAATTAATTGAATTAGCATATGAAAAAGCAAAAAATAAATCTTGCGTTTAAAATAGCGGCTCAGGTTTTTATGATTATTGCCGTGCCTGTTTTAATTTTTGGATACGCGGGCCGCTACTTTAAAAAATCAAATTATTTTAAGATAAAAGATACCGTGTCCAACCAGGACAATGCCATCGATTTAGCGTATCTAAAAGGCCAAAACATATTTAGCGTTGATCTTAAAATGCAGGCGCAGTACCTCTGCGGGATTTATCCCGTCTATAAAAATATCCGCTTGGCCAGGATTTTGCCTTGCCGGATATTTATAGATTTTATAAAACGAAAACCCCTGGCTTATCTAAAACTATATAAATATTTCTTAGTCGATCAGGACGCAGTTTTATTCGATGCCCCGCAGTCAGCGGACATGGATCTGCCGGTTATCCTGGGCCTTGAGACTAAAATATTCGGCCCCAGGGCCGGCAATAAGATCGAGGCCAAAGAATTGGCGTATGCGTTAAACATTATCAAAAAGATACAGGCTAACCGCGCATTGCGCTCCTGGAAGATAGAGAAAATTGACCTGATTAGCCCTCTTAACGCGTCTTTTTTTATTGTCTCAACCCTGAAAAATCCCGATCCCCGGGCTGGTGAATCCGATAGCGGCCCTTTAGAGGTAAAGATTGGGCAGGCTGGCCTGGAATATAAAATAAATATCCTCTCAGGATTATTAATTCAGTTGCAAAAAGACCGGTTTAATATAAAATATATTGATTTAAGATTTAAGGAGCCGGTAGTAAAATTCAGGGATAAGAATGCTAAAAAATAATTATATCTGCGCAATCGATATCGGATCGAGCAAGATTGCCGCGGTATTTGCCCGGATTCAGAAGAATAAAGTCACCCATGTTTTTTTTGAGACCCTGCCTGCAAAAGGGGTCAAGCGCGGCACCATCGTCAATGCCATTGATTTAGCCGGTTCCATAGAGCGGGTTTTAAATGCCTTGCGCAAAAAGGCAGGAGTAAACATTAAATTTATCTACGCCAATATCTCTGGCCAGGATGTGGTCACCGCTCATAGCCATGCCATCATGCCATTAGCCGAGCGGGGGAACAAGGTGATCACCCCTTCGGATATAGAAAAAGTCAAAGAGCAGGCGCGCATATTGGGCTCGAGCTTAGAAGAGGAAGTCATCCATCAGATACCTTTCAGCTATACCATAGATTCTAAAAACAAGATTTTAAACCCGCTGGGGTTGTACAGCCACAGATTGGAATTAGACCTGTATTTGATTTCCGGCAAGCTGGCCTCAATACAGAACCTTATCCGCAGCGTCAATCAAGCCGGTTTTGAAATAAAGAATCTGTTTTTTTCCGGCCTGGCCACCGCTGAGGCGGTTTTTGATAAGGGCCTTAAAGAAGGCCAGAACATTCTTTGCGACATCGGCAGCGATATAACCGAGATACTCTTATTTAAAGACGGACTTTTAAGGGATGTTCAGGTCTTGCCTTTAGGAGGAGATGACCTGACTCATTTGTTGAGCGATGAATTAAAGATACCTTTTGAGCTGGCTGAGGATGTCAAAATTTCGCATGCCAGCGTAGGAGAGCACGGCCATATCGATGACAGCAAAGAAATCCTGATTAAAAAGAATAATCTCTACAATCCCATAAAGCAAAGATTAGTGGTGGAGCTCTTGACTTTAAAGGCCAGGTCAATGTGCGAGATGATCAAAAATGCCGTGGGCAAGGCAGCCCCTGCGCATCAGGTGAACAGTCTTGTTGCCTGCGGCAGGACAGTTTTGCTGGACGGATTCTTAGAGATGCTGGAAAGTGACATCGGTATTTCCGTAAAGCTCGGCCAAATCTCTAATCCCGATATCATTTACTTATTTGGCCAGGACGATATACTCTCTAGGCAGAAATACCTGCCTTATGTGACTGCATTAGGCATAATCTGCCAGGCCTTAAAGAAAGAACGCCCGCAAACCTTAAGCAACTATAAACCTGCTGCGAATTTTCTTGCCAAATCTATAAACCGAGTCAAAGAAATTTATCAGGAATATTTCTAACGGGGTCAGAATTATTTTTTAGTTAGATTTTCCCTCCTCATGCGTCTATTAATGGTAGAAGGAGGTATTTTTTATGGCCAGAAGACCCCGTTTGTTCGTAGCAGATATGCCTTATCATATTGTTCAGCGTGGTAATAACAGGAATTCTATCTTTTTCTCTAATGATGACTATACTTATTTTTTAGAAGTGCTTCAGGAGGCCAAAATTAAGCACCGCTGTTGTATCTACAGCTATTGCCTTATGACCAATCACTTCCATCTTTTACTTAAGCCTGAAGAAAAGGATAACATTAGTTGGTTAATGAAACTTTTGGGTGCCAAATACGTGCGTTATTTTAATAAAACTCACCAACGTACTGGCACGCTCTGGGAAGGCCGGTTCAAAAGCTCCCTTATTGATGAAGAGTTATATTTTTTAGCCTGCCTGCACTATATTGAAATGAATCCAGTCAGGGCAGGCATCGTTACCTCGCCTGAATCATATCGCTGGAGCAGTTATCGCGCCAGGGCCTTTGGTGAAAAAATCCCTGTAGTAGATCTAGACCCATGGTATAATAGCTTAGCGGATAACGAAACAGAGCGTCAACTTAAATACCGCGAGTTTTTTCAAAATTTGCTTCCCGAATCAACCTACAAACTGATAAGAGAAATGATAAGGAGAAATGGCATAATAGGCGGGGAAGGTTTTAAAAAACTGATAGAAAAATTAACTCACAAGGAGATTATTTTTAGGTCACCGGGGAGGCCGAAGAAGAATAAAAAATAAATCTGACCCCATTTAGTGCTGACCCCATTTAGTGCTATAATAAAAACAATGAAGAGAATTTGGGTAAAAAAGATTAAATCATTCAGGGAAGCAAAGGAATTTGATCTGAATTACTATTTAGCTATGTCTGGAATGGAGAGATTAAAAATAGTGCAATTCTTAAGAGAAATGCATCATAAGATAAAAAAGGGGTTTAATGGCAAAAGCAGAAAAGGATTACGAAGAGTTATTAAGATTATTCAATAAAAACAAGGTAAGATATTGTATTGTTGGGGCTTATGCGCTTGCTTTTTATGCTCAGCCCAGATATACAAAAGATATGGATATTTTAGTTGAGCCGGCGATAAAAAATGCCCGTAGAATAATTAAATCTCTTAACGACTTTGGATTCGAAAGTTTAAGGTTAACAGAAAAAGACTTTAGCCGTAAGAACAGGATTATCCAGTTGGGATATGAGCCGTTGAGAGTAGATATTCTTACCTCTATAGAGGGATGCAGTTTTAAAGAGGTATGGCAAAACAAAAAAACTTCCCGCTACGGCAGGCAAAGGGCTTTTTTTATCGGGATAGATGAATTGATAAAGAATAAAAAAGCCTCAAAGCGCAAGCAGGATAGGGTTGATTTAGATATTTTATTACAGAGCCGAAAAACTAAGAGTACAAAACCAAAGTAGTGCGGTAATATGTCAAGATAAAAAATGACAACATTTATCTTTGTACCA
>CAYHNY010000008.1:0-23532 GCA_964358115.1 uncultured Planctomycetales bacterium
TCAAAAATCAATCCGTAACAAACTGATATATAGCTCTATAAACAGAAAAACGAATGGTTGCGCGCAGAGGAAGAGGAATTGCAAAAACGTGTTGCCTTGCAAGAACTTAGAGAGGTTGAACGAGAGAGATCAAAGGACTATTTAAACCGGGTTGAGGAGTTTATTTCGGGGTATAGCCCTGAGCAAAAAGAGCTTAGCTTAGACCAAGAGAAACAGGTCGCGCAACTGCTTTTTAAAAACATCAAAATCGCCCGAAAAGAGATTTTTTCTTTTGATTTTTTCGCCCCCTTCAATTCGTTTTATTTTGAAGCCAAAATTTCTTTGAATCTTAAACAAAATCAAGGAGTTAGAAAAGATTTATGCCTAAAGTCTATATTAGAACGTTCGGCTGCCAGATGAACGTCCGTGATTCGGAAGTTATTGCAGGATTAATCAAGAATGCCGGCTATGCCTTAGTTGATGATCCGGAAAAAGCGGATATAGTTATGTTTAACACTTGCTCAGTGCGGCAACATGCCGAGGACAAGGTATGGTCAGAGATAGGCAGGTATAAGACGAAAGGTTCTGTGCTATCGCACAAGACCTTTCAAGCCAGGAGGAAAATAATCGGCTTGATTGGTTGTATGGCCCAGAATTACAAGGAAGAGGCGTTTAGGCGCGCGCCAAACCTGGATTTTGTGGTCGGCCCTTCCGATATCCATAAAATCCCCGCTATCATAGCAGCCTTAGCGAGCACCGAGCACCTAGCACCGAGTACCGGACTATTTGAACGCAAAATCTGGGAGACGAATGGGGATTTGCGTCCCGAAGATATTTATCATACGGGTTTCTATGAGGATGCGAATCATGCGTATGCGGTGATTTCCGAAGGGTGTTCTAATTTTTGCTCTTATTGCGTAGTGCCGTATGTAAGAGGAGGACTGCATCACCGCTCAAACCCTGACATATTAAAGGAAATAGAGGAGGCCATCGCAAAAGGCATAAGCCATATTACACTCTTAGGACAAAATGTAAATGCCTATCAAGATAAAGACGTTAATTTCATAAAACTCCTGGAGTGCGTTAATGCCGTTAAAGGTTTGAAAGAATTTAGTTTTATTACTTCTCACCCTAAAGATGCCTCAGCGGAATTATTCAAGGCAATGCAGGGATTGGATAAGCTTAAGAAATACTTGCATTTGCCCGTGCAGTCAGGCTCGGATAGGATATTAAAACTGATGAACCGCGGCTACAGCAGAAAGTCCTATCTAGGCTTAGCCGAGGATTACCGCAAGATTGTAAAAGGCGCGGTTTTGACTACTGATATAATTGTGGGTTTTCCCGGCGAAAGAGAATCTGATTTTCAAGATTCCTATGATTTAGTCAGGGATATCCAGTTTGACTTAGCATACATATTCAAATATTCTCCCCGGCCGAATACCGAGGCGGCGAAACTCGATGATGACGTGCCTAAACAAGAGAAAGAAAGAAGGCATAAATTGATCTTAGATTTGCAGAAAGGGATATCCAGGAAGAAAAAATGTTAAGAAAGATTCCGGTTATTTTAATCTTGTGTTTTTGCTTGTCTTGCCTGATTTCAATCCCGGCCTGGGCCTTAAACTTAGAAAAGGCTAAAGCCTATTTTCTAAACGGCGACTATGCCGCCTGTATAAATGAAGGGGAAAAGATAATCGCCGGCTCAAGCCACACGAAAGGCGCGGATGAGCTGTATTATCTTTTGGGCTTGAGTTATTTAAAAGAAGGCAACTACTTGCGCGCCTCCGATATATTTGAAATTATCTTAAAGGAATTTAAGAACAGCAGGTTTACGCAAGAGTCTAAGCTGGGCTTAGGCGATACCTACTTTTTAAGGGCTGACTTTGAGCAGGCTAAGGTTTATTATAAGGCCCTGTTAAGCGATAATCCGCATACTAAATTAGAGCCCATTGTCTATTACCGCCTAAGCCAATGCGCGTTGAAGAGAGGAGATTCAGCGCAAGCCCAGGAGTATCTGTGTAAAATAAAAGACGTTTATTCCTTAAGCCTTGAGATGAGGCTAAATCAGGATTTATCCTGCGCGCTTATTTCTTATAGCGTGCAGGTGGGTTCTTTTGCAAATCAGCAAAATGCCAAAAATATGACCGAGAAATTAATCCAGAAAGGTTATTCTGCGTATATCGAAGAGTCAAATTTACAGGATAAAATTACTTATCGGGTCAGGGTCGGTAAATTTAAGTCGCGCCAAGAGACAACCAGCCTATCCGAGAAGCTTTCTCAAGACGGTTTTCCCACAAAAATCTACCCGTAATGACTGCCGCCCTTAAATTATGATCATCGCCGGTTATCAAATAAAAAGAAGAGAGCTATTCTTGATTTTATTCATCTTTGCTATCGCGCTGTTTTTCCGGGCAGCCTTTTTTTGGGATTATAAAAATACCGCGGCATTTCCGCTAATGCCATATTCGGATAGTGATTTTTATTATCAAAGGGCTAACGAGATAGCCGCCGGGGATATTTTTAACAGCAAGGCATTTATGCGCTGGCCTGTTTATGCGTATCTCTTGGCTTTTTTGTTTAAGCTATCGGCAACCAATATCGCATTCGTATATTGGTTGCAGTTTTTGCTGGGGGTTTGCTCCTGCCTGCTTTTATATTTTGTTGCCAGAATATTATTTAATCAAAGCGTCGGTTTCATCGCCGCATTGTTTTACGCCTGGTATGGTTTATTTGTATTTTATGAAGGGCTGCTCTTATATGTAACTGTTTCATTGTTTTTGAATTTGTTGTTTTTTTTAATGCTCTTGCGCCTTAAGGATAAACTAAATAACAGGAATCTGTTTGGGATGGGGGTTTTCTTAGGCATCTGCGCCATAACACAGGGCAATATTCTTTTTTTGGGGGCCCCAGGCATCGTTTGGGTTCTCTGGCAGGCAGGATTAAAATTCAGGAAATTAATTTCTTATTTTTTATGTTTTATCCTTGGGCTGGGTTTAATCCTGGGCGCGTTGCTTTTACGCAGTTATATCGTAGAGAAAGACCTGGTTTTATTTACCGGCAACACGGGTGTAAATTTCTATATAGGCAATAATCCCCAAGCAGGCTCGGTGCTTACCTGGCCGAAGGAATTAAGCGGCACATCCGAGGGCATGCTAAAGGACGCCAGGGTTATTGCCAAAATCAGCACGGGCAGAGAGCTTAAATCCTCCGAGGTCTCCAGGTTTTGGATGAATAAAGCCGCGGATTTCATCAAAAAAAGCCCCGGGGATTATCTAAAGCTATTATCTAAGAAAGTTACTGCCTTGTTCGGCCCGCAAGAGTGGGTGTATGAGCCGGAGTATTATCCTGTTTTTGCTAAGGTGAGGATTTTTAAAATAATGTTTTTAGATTTGACTTTTATCCTGCCGCTTGCGTTTTTAGGGATGGCCTTAAACTTAAGAAACTTCAAAAAAACAGCGCTTCTTTACCTGGCAGTTATTACGTTGTCAGCCGGCATAATTTTATTCTTTGTGCAGGCAAAATTCCGGGTTATGCTAGCGCCATTTTTCATGCTTTTTGCGGCAAGCGCAGCATATAGCCTGTGGGATCTAATCAAGAGAAGAAAGGCCGCGCAATTTATGAGCCTGCTTTTAATATTGCTTTTATTTTTTACTTTGTCAAAGAGGCAGGGAATGAATCTTGCGGCGGCTAAACAAGAGCAAGGCAATATGGCGGAATTCCGCTACCATTTTTCCAAGGCTATAGGGTATGAACAAGGCCTGGATTACAAGTCTGCGCTCGATGAATTAATTTTGGCGGAAAGAATAAGGCCTGATAATCACAATATCATTTTTTCATTCGGCAGTATATATTATTACCTGAACCGGTTAAATGAAGCCGAGGCCAAATTCAAACAGGCAATTTCCGTTTCCCCGTTCTTTACGGATGCCTATTACAACTTAGGGTTTTTGTATAATCAAATGCAGCGATATGAGGAAGCAATAGCGGTATTAAAGAAGGCAGTTTTTTTGGAACCCGATGATATCGCGGCACGCTTTGAATTAGCTAAGGCTTACAAGGCCAAGGGGATGTTCCAGGAATCCAGGAGTGAATTCGAATTTATTTTAAAAAAGACAAAAAACCAGCCTGCAAACCAGGCAGCAGTGAAAAAAGAATTGCTGGATTTAGACAGATGAAACAGAGGGTCATATTTATAGTTGGGCCAACAGCGGTCGGTAAGACCGAAGCCGCATATTTACTGGCTAAGAAGATAAAAGGAGAGATCATCTCCTGCGATTCCATGCAGGTATACAGATCTATGGATATCATCACTTCCAAGCCCAAAAAGTTATTACAAAAAAATATCCCGCACCATATGCTTGGCGTGGTTTCACCGCAAAAGCCTTATGATGTCTCGCAGTACCGTAAAGAAGCGGTGATTAAAGCCAAACAGATATTAAAGAATGGCCGTGTCCCTATTTTTGCCGGCGGCACCGGGCTCTATGTATCCATACTCATCGATGGGATATTTGAGGCCAAGGCTCAAAATGAAGGTATCCGTAGCCGCCTATATAAAGAAGCGGAGGAATCAGGGGGCGCCTATTTATATGAGAAGCTAAAAAAAGTTGACCCTCAGGCAGCCGGTAAAATTCACCTCCATGATACAAAACGCATTGTGCGAGCACTCGAGGTCTGCGAGGTTACGGGTGAGCCTATTTCTAAACTGCAGGGGCAGAGAAAAGGCCTGAGCAGTGATTATGAAATAAAGATCTTTGCCCTGGATATGGACCGGGATACGCTTTATCAGAGGATAGATGCGCGGGTGGATAAGATGTTTGCCTCAGGCTTAGTCAAAGAGGTCAAGAATCTGCTTAAATTAAGGTTAAGCCGCACTGCTGCCTGCGCTATCGGTATAAGGGAATTAAAAGGTTATTTTTCCGGCAAATATGATATAGAGGAAGCCCGCGGGCTGATTAAAAAAAATAGCCGCAACTATGCCAAGCGGCAGCTTACCTGGTTTAGAAAAGATAAACGCATCCAATGGATTAAAATTAAAAACAAGCAAACACCGCAAGATATAGCCAGGAAAATATGGAACGCGCTCTCTTAGTTACTATAAAGGTAGGCTCAGAAAAAAACGACTGGCAGCTGGATGATTTAGCCCAGGAGCTAGAGGAGCTTGCCGTTTCTTGCGCAGCTGAGGTAGTAGATAACATTCCCTGTTTGCGGGATAAGCCTACCCCCAACTTTTTTATCGGCAAAGGCAAGGCCGAGGAGATATCTTTTTTATGCCAGGAGCAGCAGATTGATACGGTGATTTTCAGCCACGATTTATCCGGGACGCATCAGCGTAATTTAGAAGAGCTGATTGGCAAAAAAACCATTGATCGCACCCAGCTTATCCTGGATATCTTTGCCCGGCACGCCAAGAGCCTTGAAGGCAAGATGCAGGTAGAGTTAGCACAGTTGGAATATCTTATGCCGCGGCTGGTAGGCAAAGGGATAATGCTTTCGCGGCTGGGCGGCGGCATCGGCACGCGCGGACCGGGTGAGCAAAAATTAGAGATTGACCGCCGGCATATCCGCAGGAGGATCGAAAAGTTAAGAGATGATTTAGAGAATGTAAGCCTGCACCGTCAGCTTTTGCGCAAAAAAAGAAAAGATAAGGCAATTCCCGCGGTTGCCTTAGTGGGTTATACCAATGCCGGAAAATCTACGCTTATTAATGCCTTAACCGGAGCAACGCAGATTGTGCATAACAGCCTTTTTACTACCTTAGACCCTATATCTAAGAGCCTGCATTTGGAAAACGGAGAAAACGTGGTGATTTCTGACACCGTAGGCTTTTTACATAATCTCCCCCACCACCTTATTGAGGCCTTTAAGGCAACCTTGGAAGAAGTTAAAGAAGCGGACCTCTTAATCCATGTTTTAGATATCAGCCATCCCCGCGTGTACGAACATGAGCAGGCAGTGATAACGGTATTAAAGGAACTGGGGGCAGATCAAATTCCCACCATTACTGCCTTGAATAAGACTGACTTGTTGCCTGATCAAAACTGGCTGGCCAGGTTTCAGCAGGATTTTCCTAATTCTGTGCCCATATCAGCGAAATCAAGCCAAAACCTGGATGCGCTTTTGGAAAAGATCCAATCCACTTTTCATTCGCGCAGCGCTTTATTAGAAGTGAGCATTCCTAATACCCGCATGGATCTGGTCAACTTATTTTATCAAGAAGGCTCTGTTCAAGAGATAATATATTTCTATAATGAGATAAAAATAAAGGTTAATCTGCCGAAATCTCTTATTCCTAAACTACTGCAAAATAAAGATATAAAGCAAATCAATTAGAATATCTAATAAATTTTATCATTTTTCATTGACAAAATTGTCACCTTATGTTATACTTGCTTTTGTAAAGAGGAGAGGGACAAAATGCCGATGTTTGATATTCAGATCAGTCCGGATGAGCCGGTATATGTTATCAGTGTCGTGAGTAAATTAGTCAGCCTGCCGGTTTGGACCCTCAGGCAGCTGGATAAAGCAGGGGTGGTTTGCCCGGAGCGCATCGGTAAAAAGAGCCGGCTTTATTCTTTAAAGGATATTAAAAGATTGGAATACATTCATTATTTAATGGAAGAAAAACGCGTGAACATCCATGGGATAAGAATAATTTTGGAAATAGAAAAGAAGGGATAAATTTTTTTAAAGTTTTATTAGCACTCTCAAGCAACGAGTGCCAGACGTAGTTTTAATGGAAGAAAAATGTGGAGAAAAATGAGAGTTGACAAAGTGTTAATTTATGTTAAAATTACCCTTTAGCATTCTTAAGAAGAGAGTGCTAATAAGGAGAAAAAATGGTCAGGACCGTTGATTATGATGCCAGAAGAAGAGCGGTTTTAGGCGCAGCCATTAATCGTCATATCAAGGATGCAGCGCCGGTTTCTTCCGAGGATATTGCCCGTGAGTTTGATTTAAGCCCGGCTACCATCCGCAATATCTTTGTGGATTTGGAAAAGTCAGGATACCTTACGCATCCGCATACCTCTGCCGGAAGAGTGCCTACGGATAAAGGCTACCGCCAATATGTAGATTTTTTAAGTTCGCAGCTAGAGCTTTTGGACGGAGAAAAAAAATCCGTAGTCAAACATTTTGAAAGAGAGATCAGCCGCTTAGAGGATGCGCTGGAGGAAACCTCCGAGGTCATTTCTGCCATTACGCATTATACCAGTATTGTTTCTTTTCTGGATTGGCAGGAAAGGTTTTTTTACCGGGGGATGAATTTTATTTTAGAGCAGCCGGAATTCCAGGATCTTCATCGCCTTGGCCTTATCATCAAGATGATTGAAGAAAGGCAAGGCCTCTTAGACATTATTAACCGCGATTTCAAGGAAAAGGTCAGGGTTTATATAGGAGAGGAATTAGGCTGCGCCCAGATGAGTAATTGCTCCATGGTGGTCACCACCTATTCGGTTAAAAATAAGCCCTTAGGCCGCCTGGCGATTTTAGGGCCCCGCCGGATGGAATATCAGCACATCATCCCGGCCTTGGAATATGTTTCTGATGTGCTAAGCAGGGTCTTAAGCAAAATATAAAATTGAATATGGAAACCAATAATAAAACACACGAAGAAAATAAAAAAGAAACTGAAAGCAAGGAAGATAAGATCATTACTTTAAAAGAAACCGAATTCCTTAGCCTAAAGGAAGAGGCGGATAAGGCCAAGGATTATTGGGATAGATTATTGAGGCTGCAGGCAGATTTTGATAATAACCGTAAACGCGCGGAGAGAGAAAGGCAGGATTTTATAAAGTTTGCGAATGAGGGCATGGTAATGGAGTTGTTAAACATCCTGGATGATTTAGAGCGCACGGTTACGCTGGCTCAAACCCAAAAAGAGGATCTACCTACTTTTTTAAAAGGCGTGGAAATGATCCTGGCGCACTTGTATGAGATGCTTAAGGAGCAGGGGGTCAGGCCCATTGAAGCAGAGGGGAAAATATTCGATCCCCACTATCATGAGGCGCTCATGCAGGTAGAAGACAAAGATTTGCCGGAGCATACTATCGTCGAGGAATTACAAAAGGGTTACATATTAAATGACCGGGTAATCCGGACTACCAAAGCCAAGGTTACCAAGAAAAACTTATTAAAAACATATACTAACCCGCAGTAACCGCGGATGTTAGTTTTAGCAGGAGGTGTAAAATGGCAAAAGTAATCGGTATTGATTTAGGGACTTCTAATTCCGCTGCCGCAGTGATGGAGGCCGGCCGCCCGGTGATTATTCCATCGGCAGAAGGCGCGGGTGTCGCTTCAGGCAAGGCGTTTCCGTCCTACGTTGCTTTTATCAAAGACGGGCAGCGCTTAGTCGGTGAGCCGGCGAGGCGCCAGGCTTCGATTAATCCCGAAGGCACTATTCAGGCAGCCAAGCGCAAGATGGGCACAGACCATAAATTTAAGGTTTTTGGCAATGACTATACGCCGCAGCAGATCTCTGCTTTTATCCTGCAGAAGATCAAGCAGGATGCCGAAAACTATTTAGGGGATAAGGTTGAAGAGGCGGTGATCACCTGCCCGGCATATTTTGACGATAATCAGAGGACAGCGACTAAAGATGCCGGAGAAATCGCGGGGTTGAAGGTTTTGCGCATCATCAACGAACCTACTGCCGCTTGCCTTGCTTATGGCCTGGAAAAATCGCAGAAGGAACAGAAGATCATGGTTTTTGATTTAGGCGGCGGGACCCTTGATGTCACCACGATGGAAATGGCGCAGGGCGTTTTTGAGGTTAAGTCTACCTCCGGAGATACACAGCTGGGCGGCACAGATATGGATAACACCATTATTAATTATATTGCCGAGCAGTTTAAGCGCGATACCGGCATAGACCTGAAAAATGATAAGATGGCCATGCAGCGCCTGCGCGAAGCCGCGGAAAAGGCTAAGGTTGAGCTTTCCTCCACCTTGACTACGGATATTAACTTGCCTTTTATTACCGCTGATGCTACCGGGCCAAAGCATTTGACTATGTCGTTTACCCGGGCAAAATTAGAGGATTTAATATCTCCGATAATTGACCGTTGCCGGCATCCTATGGAGCAGGCGTTTTCCGACGCTAAGCTTACCGCCAAAGACATTGACCGCATTATTATGGTGGGTGGGCCGACCCGTATGCCGATTGTCCAGAAATTTGTTGAAGACTATGTCGGTAAAAAAATAGAGCGCGGAGTTGACCCTATGGAATGCGTGGCTTTAGGCGCGGCCATTCAGGCGGCAATTATCAAGGGCGAGATGAAGGATGTCTTGCTCTTGGATGTTACTCCCCTGTCGCTAGGCATTGAAACTATGGGCGGGGTAAATACCAAGCTCATCGAGAGAAATACCACTATTCCTACCCGCAAGAGCCAGGTTTTCTCGACTGCCGCTGATAGCCAGACTGCAGTGACCATACGCGTGCTTCAGGGTGAGCGTCCTATGGCTGATGATAATGTGGAACTTGGCCGGTTTGATTTAGTGGGTATTCCGGCTGCGCCGCGGGGAATTCCTCAGATTGAGGTTGCCTTTGATATCGACGCCAACGGGATTGTCCATGTTTCTGCCAAAGACTTAGGCACGGGCAAAGAACAGTCTATCCGTATCACGGCACCCAAGAAGCTCTCTAAAGAAGAAATTGAGAAGATGGTCAAAGAGGCGGAAAAATTCGCCGACTCTGATATCAAGAAAAAAGAAGAAATAGAAGTTATTAATCAAGCCGATACCCTGATTTACTCTACCGAGAAATCCTTAAAAGATTTTGGGGATAAGGTCAGCCAGGGCGAGCGCGCCGACATCGAGGCTAAGCTTAATGATGCAAAACAGGCGATCAAAGACAAAAATGTTGAGCGCATCAAAAAAACCACCGAGGATTTAACCAAGGCCGCGCATAAGCTGGCCGAGGAGATTTATAAACAGGCCGCGGCTAAACAGCAGCAAGGACAAAAGGCCAAGGAATCCGCGGATGCCGGTCCTGCGCCAGAAGAGCCTAAAGAGCCAAAAGAGAATAAAGAAGATATTATTGACGCTGAATACAAAGAAGAGGACGATAAGAAGTAAGTACTGACGGCTGATAACTGACGGCTGATAGCTGATAATGATGAGCACTAAACGCGACTACTATGAAGTGTTGGGTGTAAAGAAAAGCTCAAGCCTTGAGGAGATAAAAAAAGTTTATCGTGAGCTGGCCCTGCGCTATCATCCTGACCGCGTGCCCGTGGAGCAGAAAAAAGAAGCGGAGGAGAAGTTTAAAGAAATTTCCGAGGCCTATGCGGTATTGTCGGATGCGCAGAAGCGCGCGCTTTATGACCAACACGGGCATTCCGGGATAGACCAGAAATACGCTTATGAAGATATCTTTAAGGGCGCGGATTTTTCCGGCGCCTTTGAAGGTATGTCTGATTTTGGTTTGGGCAGCGGCATATTTGAAGATATCTTTAGTGATTTAGGCTTTAATATATTTGGTTCCCGCGGCAGGCAATCAGGACGTTCCCGCCGGGGAAGAGATTTGGAAATTGCGGTGAGCATAACCTTAGAAGAAGCAGCCGAGGGTATTGAGAAGACAATCAATGTGCCCAGCTATGAGATCTGCCATAGCTGTTCCGGCACAGGCGTAAAAGCCGGGACTAAAAAGATAACCTGCTCTCAATGTAGAGGTTCAGGCCGGACGGTAGTTTCAAACGGATTTTTTCAGTTAGCCCAGACCTGCCCGCGTTGCCACGGCGAAGGCGCAATCATCCAGACGCCCTGCCCTGAATGCCGGGGGCAAGCCAGGACTAAGATTACCCGCAAAATAAAAGTAAAAATCCCTGCGGGAGTGGATACCGGTTCACAGCTGAGGATGCGCGGCGAAGGCGAAGCAGGCACTGGCGGCAGGGGAGATTTGTATGTCGCTATTGAGGTTAGAGCGCATGCAATTTTTGAAAGGCACCGCAGCGATATTTTAACCGAGATACACATAAGCATAGCTAAGGCGATACTGGGCGGCGAGGTAGAGGTCCCCACTTTAACAGGCAAGGCCCAGATGAAGATCCCCGCGGGTTCGCAAAGCGCAAGCATCTTTCGCCTTAAAGATAAAGGCCTGCCTGATCTGCGCGGCGGTTCACACGGCGATGAATTAATAAAGGTGATTGTGGATATACCAAGACACCTGACTTTTGAGCAGCGTAAACTCATTGAAGAATTTGCCCGGTTATCCAAGGAAGAATTAAGCGCAAAAGAAAGTTTTGGCGATAAGTTTAAAAGCGCTTTTCGGTAAAATAAGAAAGGAAAAAATGCCGACTTACGAATACGAATGCAGCCATTGCCACCATGCCTTTGAGGCCTTCCAGCAGATGACGGCTAAGCCTTTGAATAAATGCCCCAAATGCGGCAAAAAAGTAAAACGCCTGATCAGCAGCGGCTTAGGGATAATCTTTAAGGGCTCCGGTTTTTACGCTACCGATTACCGCAAGAAAACGCAAGGCCATGATGATGCTCCTGAGACAACCCCCGCCTGCCCCAAGGGCAAAGAAAGCTGTAATGCCTGCCAATAAGGCCTAAGCCCTTATTTTCTTTGCAGGATATTTTATTTCGTGGTATTATCTAATCTTGAGCACCTTAAGTTTTTATCTGGCGAAATACTTGATCGAACGCAAGCGAGATCAAGTATCTAGAGCACCTTGCGTCCCCATTTATCCTAAGATATGACTAAGATAAGACCTTTTAAAGCTGTTTTGTACAACCAGGAAAAAAATAAAGACCTCTCGCGCCTGGTCTGTCCGCCTTACGACGTGATCTCTCAATCCCGCCAAGAGTATTATCACAATCTGGACCCCCATAACCTTATACATATACTTTTGGGCCGGGATACGCCCGGTGAAGATAAATACGAAAGGGCGGCTAAATTTTTTAATGATTGGCTTAAGAATAAAATCCTTATTCAGGATGATAAACCGGCTATCTATTTTTATAGCCAGGAATATAAAATCAGGGGAGAAAAAAAAGCGCGCTACGGCTTTATCTCGCTTCTGCATTTAGAAACCCAGAAGTCATCGCTGTTTGCCCATGAGCATACCCGGATTGCGCCCAAAGAAGACAGGATTAAAATCATCCGGCAGGTTAAAGCTAATTTAAGCCCGATATTCGTGGTTTTCGCGGATCAAAAGCGCATGATTAAGCGCACCTGCGACCACTCCATCAAGAATGAAAAGCCTTTTATTGATATCACCGATGATGAAGGGGTCAGTCATAAACTCTGGAAGCTGACTGATCCTGCCGTCTTAACAGAAATAGGCAATCAGATGCAGCGGGAAAATCTTTTTATTGCCGACGGCCACCACCGCTATGAAGTGGCCTGCATGTACCGGGATGAGCTGTGTAAGGCTCAAACTTCCTTTACCGGCGAAGAACCGTTTAACTACATCATGGCTTATTTTACCAATACTGACTCCCGGGGCTTAACCATATTCCCCATACATCGTTTAGTGAAAACCCCGGCGTCTTTTGACCTGGATAGCTTTAAATCCAAGGTTAAGGATTATTTTGATATCGAGGAAGTAAAAGATAAGGCCAGGCTTTTCTTTTTAATGGAAAAGGCCGGGCATATCGAGCATGTATTGGGGATGTGTAAAGATAAAAGGTACTGGCTGTTACGTTTAAAGAATGTAAAGATCCTGGACAAAGAGATTTCCGATAAGCCCGCTGAATACCGCATGCTTGATGTCTCGGTATTAAATTATATCATCTTAAAAAAGATTTTAGGTATGGACCTGCAAGCCCAAAATGACGATATACAATTTATCCACGATACAGATGAGCTGCTGCGGCGCGTGGATGAAGATGCTTCTTATATGGCCTTCGTCTTAAATCCGGTAAGGATCCAGCAGATCATGTCCGTTGCCTTAAAGGGCGAGAGGATGCCTCCCAAATCCACCTATTTCTACCCTAAGGTTTTGTCGGGGCTGGTGGTAAATAAATTTTAAAACCATGGCGCTATTCGGTAAGCCTAAATATACCATTGTCAGGATAAAGAAAAAAGAGATGCCCGAAGGGCTTTGGACAAAGTGCGAGGGGTGTTCCGAAGTCCTCTATAACAAAACCCTTGAAGAAAACCTTAAAGTCTGCCCGAAATGCAATCATCATTTTGTGTTAGGGGCGCGCGAAAGAATAAATATCCTATTAGATAAGGATACCTTTAAAGAATACGACCCGGATATGGTATCGGTTGACCCCTTGGATTTCAAAGGCCCTAAGACCTATAAAGACAAGCTGAGCCAGGACCAGGCAGCCACGGGCTTAAAAGATGCGGTGCTTAGCGGAGAAGGGCTGCTGGAAAATAAGAAAGTGATCATTGCGGTTACGGACTCGCGTTTTATTATGGGCTCAATGGGTTCGGTGGTAGGGGAAAAGATCGCCCGCTCAATTGAAGCGGCTACTAAAACTAAGCTGCCCATTATTATTGTCTCCGGCTCCGGAGGGGGGGCCCGGATGTACGAAGGGATGTTCAGCCTTATGCAGATGGCTAAGACCTGCGCTGCGCTTTCGTATCATCATCAGGCTAAGCTCGCTTTTATCTCTGTGTTAACTAATCCTACGATGGCCGGGGTAATGGCATCTTTTGCCGGCATAGGAGACATAATCATCGCCGAACCAAAGGCGCTGATCGGCTTTACCGGGCCGCGGGTTATTGAGCAGACGATACGGCAGAAATTGCCGCCGGGGTTTCAGCGTTCAGAGTTTCTCCTGGATCACGGCATGATTGACATGATCGTCCCGCGTAAAAATCTTAAGGCCACTTTAAGCCAAATACTTGACTATTCAAGCTGATTTTACTATAATAATATGGAAAAAGCGTATCCATTGAATATGGAAACTTCAGTAACTTCTTAAGGAGAAAAATGGCTCAGGTCAGTTTGAAGAATGTTTCCAAGGTTTTTGCCAACGGCAATAAAGTGGTTGATAGCATAAGCCTGGGTGTGGAAAATAAAGAATTCATGGTTTTAGTCGGCCCTTCCGGCTGCGGTAAATCTACCACTTTAAGGATGATAGCCGGCCTTGAGGAATCCACCAAGGGAGATATTTTTATCGGCAACAGGCGGGTAAACGATGTGCCGGCAAAAGACCGCGATATCGCCATGGTCTTTCAAAACTACGCGCTTTATCCCCACATGACGGTATTTGAAAATATGGCCTTTGGCCTTAAGCTACGGCACTATCCTAAAAATGAAATTATCCAGAGGGTAAATGAAGCCGCCGACATTCTAAGCATTAAACACTTACTTAACCGCAGGCCCAAAGAGCTTTCGGGCGGCGAGAGGCAGCGCGTAGCCGTGGGCAGGGCGATAGTGAGAAAACCCATGGTTTTTTTGTTTGACGAGCCTTTAAGTAACCTGGATGCAAAGTTAAGGGTGCAGATGCGCACCGAAATACATAAATTGCATATCCGGCTTCAGACTACGATCATTTATGTCACGCATGACCAGATAGAGGCTATGACTATGGGGGATAGGATTGCGGTAATGAGAGGCGGGGTTATCCAGCAGGTAGCCGACCCCATCGAAATTTACGACCAGCCCAGAAACAAGTTTGTCGCCGGTTTCATTGGTTCTCCCCCGATGAATTTTATGCAGGGAAAGATTACCAAGAAAGACGGGCGGATCTACTTCGATGAAGGCAAAATCCAGGTAAAAGCCGTAGAAGATATGCACAAGGAGTTATCTCCCTATATCGGCAAAGAGGTGGCTTTAGGCATCCGCTCCGAAGATATATACGATAAGTTATTTGTTTCTGAAGCCCCGCCTGAAAATATCGTCAGGGCCACCTGCGAAGTCTTTGAGCCTATGGGCTCAGAGGTTTATCTTTATCTAAATACCGGAAGGCATACTTTTATCGCCCGCGTGGGCGCGCATGACAGGCCTCAGGTCAATCAAGACATGGATCTAGTCTTTGACATGAGCAAGGTACACTTTTTTGATAAAGATACCGAACAGACCATCGTCTAAAGCCAGTATAATCTTCCGCTTCTTGGCGCGATCATTCCTCTTGCGGGTTTTCGCTTACCTCGCTTTATTCATTATTTTCTATATTGTCATACCCCTCTATTTAACCCTTCGTTTGCATTTTATTTCTCCCGGATTACTTTCTATTTTTTATCTTGTCAACGTAATCCTGGCCGGATATTTAGCGCATAGCATCTTGAATAAAAAGTATCAGCTCCAGCTTCAGATACAGGGCCTGCAGGAAAAAATAAATATCTTAAAAGATGAATTCGCCACTCAAACAGCCCAGCGCGATGCCGTACTTATCAAGACAAAACGTTATAATGGCCTTAAAGAAATCATCGAAAAGATAAACGAAAATATGTCCCTGGATTACATAGCAAACAACTTAACTACCATCGCCTTTTCTTTATTGGCAAACAACAAGGGTACTTGCATTTTATATCTGGTTGATCCGGTTACCCAGCAATTAAGCCTTTTTAAAACCAAAAAAGAAGACAATAGGTTAGTCATTAAATCCAAGGAAGGGGATAAATTTGATCTCTGGGTTTTAAAACACACTAGCCCTTTGTTGGTTATCAATATTAAAGAAGATTTCCGTTTTGATTTGGAAAAAATAAGCTCACAAGAGGCCAGGCATGTTTCTTCGCTCATAGCCGCTCCCTTGATCAGCGAAAATAAGTTCATTGGCCTGTTGCGCCTGGATAATCCGCAGGCCAACTTTTTTTCGTTAGATGAGTTGCGGCTCTTGGTAAGCATCTGCGATTTAGGGGCGGTGGCGCTAGAAAACGGCGAGCTATTTAAAAAAACCCAGGACTTGGCTATTCATGACGGCCTGACTTCTTTGTATACCAAGGGGTATTTTTTAGAACGGCTTAAAGAAGAGCACAAAAGGAGTGTCAGGCAAAATACGCAATTTTCGCTGCTTATGCTGGATATTGACCATTTTAAAAATTACAACGATACTTTCGGGCACACTGCCGGTGACCTGGTTCTAAGAATACTAAGTTCCGCGATAATCAATTTCTTCAAAGATGTAAAACCTACAGTCAGCCGCTTTGGCGGGGAAGAATTTTGCATTATACTTTCCCAGACCAATAAGGAAAAGGCCCATGCAATCGCTGAAGGGCTGCGTAAAAAAATAGCCGAGACCAGCATTGTCTTGCGCCAGAAACAGGCTAATATTACGGTTTCAATAGGGGTAGCTGTTTTTCCGGCTGATGCTACCGATGAAGACGAAATCATTATTAAAGCGGACAAGGCCATGTATGAGGCAAAGCAAAAAGGCAGGAATCGCGTAGCCGATGCTTAAAAACTGAGCGAAGTTATGTATAATCTTATACTATTGGTTTTTTTAACTTTAATTTTATATTTTTTGATTAATCAATCCGGCAGTCGGCACCTGCGCAAGATAAAGAATGATTATAGCGCTATCAAGGGGGAGGGTGATAAGCTGCTTGTCGATAATGCCAGGCTTACGCAGGATAATGACCGGCTTAAAATAACGCTTGAGGAGACCATAGCCATTTATGATATCACCAAGCAGATATGTAAATCCCTTGATGAATCCAATATTTTTGGTTTTTTTCAAGACGAGATCACAAAATATATCCGGGTAGAAGAGATCAAGTTTATCAAAGGGCAGGCGCCCCAGCCGCTGCCCGGGGATTATGCTGTTTTGCCGTTAAGGATCGACAAGCAGCATATCGGGGACTTGGTAACTAAAGGCATAGGCGAACATGAAAAGGAGAAGTTCCAAATTCTAGCCAATCAGTTTTTGCTTGGGCTAAGGAGGTCATTGCTTTATCAGAAGGTTCAGGAGCTGGCAATTATGGACAGCCTTACCGGGATGCTCAGCCGCAGATACTTTTTTGAGCGGTTTCACGAAGAACTTCAGCGTTCAAATAAATTTCAGTATAAATTCTCCTGCCTGATGGTAGACATAGACCGTTTTAAAGAATACAACGACCGATATGGCCACCTGGTCGGAGACGTCTTATTAAAAGAAGTAGCTAAGACTATTAAAGAAAGTCTCCGCCAGATAGACCTTGTGGGCAGGTATGGGGGAGAAGAATTTATAATTATCCTTACCGAAACCGACCAGGAAGGCTCTTTATTTGCCGCGGAACGTATCCGTAAGTCAGTGCAGGATAAATCTATCCGGGCTTATGACGAAGTTTTAAAGGTGACCATCAGCATAGGTATTTCGTCCTATCCTAAGCACGGCCGGGATGGCAACGGCCTTGTTGAAAAAGCCGACCAGGCTTTATATCAGGCAAAAGAGGCGGGTAGAAATAGGATTTGCGTATACGAGGATTAAAAATTAATTCGATTATCTCTTGCAATTAAAATGAGTTTAATATAAAATACAGGGCAATGGCGCGGAATTTTATCATCGGAATTGACTTAGGCGGGACAAATTTAAAGGCTGCTCTTTTAGATACCAGATACAGGATTATTCGCAAGGAATCCTTAAGCACCCGGGATTTCAGCGATAAAGAAAGCCTGATTAATGCCATTGCGGGTTGCGTTAATAAACTTATAAAGGAAAATAAGTTAAAGAAGGGCAATGTCTTCGGCGTAGGATTAGGATTGCCCGGCCCGATCAATGCCCGGCAAGGCCTGGTGCATTTTTTCCCCAATATCCCGGGCTGGAAAGACATCCGGCTAAAAAAAATATTAGAAAAAAAAATAAAACTGCCGGTATTCCTGGATAATGACGCTAACCTGATGAGCCTGGCTGAGCATAGCATAGGCGCAGCAAAAGGGTTCCGCAATGTCGTTTGTTTGACTTTGGGTACCGGAGTAGGCGGGGGGCTGATTGTTGAAGGAAAGCTTTATCGCGGCTCAAGTTACGCGGCTGGTGAAATAGGGCACATCCCTGTTAATGAAGATGGCCCAAGGTGTAATTGCGGCGGGAAGGCTTGCCTGGAAACATATATAGGAAATAAAAGAATTATAGAGCAGGCCCGGCGTTCTTTTAAAAGAGACATTTCTTTGGAAGACTTAAGCCAGCTGGCTAATTCCGGCAACAAAAAAGCTAAAGCTATCTGGTCTAAGGTAGGGCAATCTTTGGGTGTTGCCCTTGCGGGGATAGTCAATTTGCTTAATCCGGATTGCGTGGTCATCGGAGGAGGAGTAGCGAATGCCGGAAGGGTTTTGTTTGATCAGGTCAAAGATACCATTTCTAAACGGGCAATGGGTGTGCCGGCAAAACAGGTTAAAATATTTAAAGCCAAGCTCGGCGATGATGCCGGATTAATCGGCGCGGCTATACTGGTAAAAGAAAATTTATCCTCATGAAGATATTTATTGATACTGCCAATATTCAGGAAATAAAAGAAGCAGTTAGCTTAGGCCTGATCGATGGAGTTACTACAAACCCAAGCTTAATTGCCAAGGAGAAGGTAGCGGCTGAAAATTTATTAAAAGAGATCTGCGGTTTAGTATCCGGCCCGGTAAGCGCTGAAGTGATCGCCTTAGATGCCGAAGGGATGATTAAAGAAGCAAGAGTTTTGGCCAAGATAGCCAAGAATATCGTGGTCAAAATTCCTTTGACCAAAGAGGGATTAAAGGCGGTCAAGGCACTCTCGCAGGAAGGTGTCAAGACTAATGTTACTTTGTGTTTTTCCCTTCCTCAGGCTTTATTGGTAGCTAAGGCCGGAGGCGATTTTGTCTCGCCTTTTGTCGGCAGGCTGGATGATATCAGCGCGGACGGAATGTCGCTTATCCGGGATATCAAACAGGTATATACAAATTATAATTTCAAAACTCAGATTATCGTAGCTTCCGTGCGCAATCCTTTGCATGTCGTGGAGGCGGCTAAGATTGGGGCAGATATCGCCACTGTGCCATTTGCAGTGATCGAGCAGCTGATTAAGCACCCCCTGACTGACATCGGTATCCAGAGATTTCTTGAGGACTACAAGAAGATTCCTAGATAAAAGATTATGCAAAAAACGCGCTTATATCTTACTCAGTTAATTTTCATCGTCTGCCTAAGCATTAGCACTATTGCGTTGGCTCAAGAATCCCGGGGCCCGATTGTGGTTAACGGCGATACCGTAGAGTACTCCGCGGACAACAAGGAGATTACCGCTGTCGGCAATGTAATGGTGACCTACAAGAACACCAAATTGAGCTGCCATAAACTTACGGTGAATACCCAGACCAAGGATGCCGTGGCTGAGGGCGATGTAAGGATAGAAGACGATAGAGGGCTTATTCAGGGCGTAAAAGCCACTTATAATTTTCAGACCAAGATCGGCGTAATTGACGAGGGCGACTTTAAGTCCAATCCCTATTTTGGCAAGGCAAAGAAGCTGGAGAAGATAAGCGACGCGGAGTTTGTAACCAGCGGCGGTTATATTTCGACCTGCAGCCTGAATAATCCTCACTACAAGATAAAGTCTAAGAAGATAGATATCTTTCCCGGCGATAAGATAATCACTCAAGGCACGGGGTTTTATCTTAAAGATGTGCCGCTGCTTTATCTTCCGCATTATACCCATAGTTTAAAAGATCCCACGATGCATGTGCAGGTTATGCCGGGGATGAAGAAAGCATGGGGACCTTATGTGCTTTCTGCCTGGAGATACAGCCTTACGGATAACATTCAGGGAAGGATTTATTTTGATTACCGCAGCAAGCTAGGGCCCGCCGAAGGCTTAGGGGCAAATTACACCGTTCCTAATTTCGGCAAGGGCGATTTTAAATATTATTATGCCCATGAAGACGACCAAAGGCAACCGGCAGGCAGCCCTTCAAAATTCGAAAGATATTTTATCCGCTGGCGCCATAAATGGGATATTGACCCGCAAACCAATCTCGTTACCCAATATTATAAGATTGTGGATTCCAAAAGAGCGGTCTTGGGCAGCAACCACGATATACTCAAGGATTATTTTCCCCGCGAATATGATAGAGATTCCCAGCCGCCCACATACCTGGTATTTCACCATGCATTTAGCTATTCGGGGATAGATTTTATCCTGCAAAAACGCGCTAACCGCTGGTATGACCCCGGTTATTTAGAGAAGCTTCCGGAAATAAAATACAGCCTGCCCTCCCTGGGGATAGGCGATAGCCCCTTTTATTTTGAAAACATTTCATCCGCGGGAAATTATAACAAGAAAAACACCAGTACCTCGACCCCATCGCTTAACGCCTCTAACCCCGACAATCATTTCAACAGGATCGACACAACTAATAAATTTTCACTGCCTGCCAAAGTTGCCTTTGTCAGGTTTACTCCTTTTGTGGCCAGCCGCCAGACCTATTATAGCGAAGATAAAAACGGAGAATCGCTTAACCCGCGCACCGTCTTTTATACCGGGGCCGATGCCAGCAGCAAATTTTACCGGATATTTAATGTAAAATCCAATTTTCTGGGGATGGATATCAACGGTTTAAGGCATATCATCACTCCTTCCGCAGGCTATAGCTATAATCACAAGCCGACTATCTCCAGCCAGCGGTTAAAACAGATAGACCCCGTGGATGCCATAGCGGTGAATAACTCGGTGGAACTTGCGCTATCCAATAAGCTTCAGACAAAGCGTAAAGGGCAAAGCGTAGACTTCCTTGATTTCCGTGTGACTACTGATTACGTTTTTTATTCCCGCGACCCCCAGACCGACGGCAAAAACCATGGCAGCTTTTCGGATTTTCTCTTTAAGATCAAACTTTTGCCTTACGCCTGGATGCGCTTTGACCTGAATGCCATCTATAAACCGAAAGGCGACTATTTTTCGGAAGTAAACCCCAGCCTAAGCTTTGATTTTGGCAAAGAGCGCAGGCTGGTTTTAAGCCACCGTTATCAAAGAAACGGAGGTAAAGAACTAAGCTTTAATTCATTATGGCGGATTAACCCCAAATGGAAGTTTGGGGTTTATGCGCGTTACCAGATCGCGCAGATCGCAGGCACAAGCCATGGCTTGGTGGCGCAGCAGTACACCATTTCCCGGGACCTGCACTGCTGGGATATGGACTTTACCTATAGCATGGAAAAGAACAACGGCAGCAGCGTATGGCTTATCTTCAGGTTAAAGGCGTTCCCGGAATTAGAATTTAATTTTAATCAAAGCGTAAGCTCGCCCAGCTCCGGCTCGCAATCCAGCCCTTAAAACAGATAAGCCTTTATTTTTAAAAGGAGATATTGATTTATGCGCATTTCTATCGTCGGATCAGGCTATGTGGGTTTAGTCACGGGTGCCTGTTTTGCCGAATTAGGCAACCGGGTCATCTGCGTGGATAATAACGCTAAAAAGATCAAGGCCCTAAAAAACGGGGCCATGCCCATTTACGAGCCCGGGCTGGCAGAATTAGTCAAGAAAAACTTAGAGAAAAAAAGACTGAAATTTACCACCAGCATATCGCAGGCAGTCAAAGATTCCGAGATTATTTTTATTGCGGTCGGCACTCCTTCTTTGGAAAACGGCGAGGCTGACCTTACCGGCATAGAGAACGTCGCCCGTAACATCGCCATGAATATGCCGGGTTACCGGCTCATCGTGGAGAAATCCACGGTGCCCGTTCAAACCGGCAAATGGGTCAAGCACACAATCGCAACCCACATAAAAAACAAGGTCAAATTTGACATCGCCTCTAACCCCGAATTCCTGCGCGAGGGTTCAGCGATCAATGACTTTATGCATCCGGACCGCATCGTCATCGGGGTTGAGTCAAAAAAGGCGCAGGACCTATTGAGTAACCTGTATAAACCATTGAATGCGCCTTTGGTAATCACGGACATCAAATCCGCGGAGCTGATCAAGCACGCCTCGAATTCTTTTTTGGCTACTAAGATCTCTTTTATCAATGCTATTTCCTGCATCTGCGATAAGGTAGGGGCAGACGTGGCTGAAGTCGCCCAGGGCATGGGCATGGATAGAAGAATCGGCCCGGCCTTCTTAAGCGCCGGCATAGGCTATGGGGGCTCCTGTTTTCCCAAGGACCTCGACGCCTTTATCAATATATCCGATAAGTTAGGCTACGAGTTTGGCCTGCTTAAAGAAGTCAAAGAAATAAACCGGCAGCAGATGTTTTTTTTCTTAAATAAAATCAAAGAGGGGTTATGGATAATTAAGGGTAAGACTATCGCTATCTTAGGGCTGTCTTTTAAGCCCAATACCGACGACATCCGCAATGCCCCGGCCATAGAGGCCATCCGGGCCTTAGCCCAGGAGGGAGCGGTTTTAAGGGTTTACGACCCTTGCGCCATGGAAAAGGCCAAAGGCATATTGCCTCAAGTCAAGTTCTGCCTGGACCCATATGACGCCTGCCGCGGCAGCGACTGCCTTTTGGTGCTGACAGAGTGGGATGAATTTAAAGAGCTGGATTTTCAAAAGATCAAGTCGCTCTTGAAGCGCCCGCTTATTTTTGACGGCCGCAATATTTATGACCCGCGAAAGCTGCACAAGCTGGGGTTTACGCATATCGGCATCGGCAGGAAAAAATATTCCAAAAAATGATACAGGATATTTTTATCAGAAAATTTAAGCAAGCCCTGCAGCATAAAAAACTTAAAATTTCCGTGGTGGGCTTAGGCTATGTGGGCCTGCCTTTGGCAGTAGAGTTTGCTAAAAAAGGCTTTGCCGTTTTAGGCATAGACCTGGATAAGGATAGGCTATCCAGGATCAAAAGGAAAGTTTCTTATATCACCGATGTCGCAACCGCGGATTTAAGAAAACTTATTGCCAACGGCAAATTTAAAGCGAGCTGCGATTTTAGCCTTTTAAAAGACAGCGATGTAATTATTATCTGCGTTCCTACTCCCTTAAAAAGAAAATACTCGCCTGACATTTCCTTTATAATTGCGGCGGTCAGGCAGATTAAGAAAAACCTGCGCGCCGGGCAGCTGGTGATTTTAGAAAGCACCACCTATCCCGGGACAACCGAAGAGGTGATCCTGCCGCTGCTTGAATCCGGCGGTTTAAAATGCGGCGAAGATTTTTATCTGGCTTTTTCTCCCGAGCGCATTGACCCGGGGAATAAGCATTATCCGGTGCATAAAATTCCCAAAGTGGTCGGCGGTATAGGTAAAGAGGCGGGCGATTTAGCGGCTTGCCTATATCAAAAAATCGTAAGTTATGTAGTCCCGGTCTCCTCGGCAAGAGTAGCTGAGACGGTGAAGTTATTGGAAAACACCTTTCGCATCGTCAATATCGGGCTTATTGATGAAATGGCGATGATGGCGCATAAGATGAACATTGATATCTGGGAGGTTATCTCAGCCGCCAGCACCAAGCCGTTTGGCTTCATGCCTTTTTATCCCGGGCCGGGAGTAGGAGGCCACTGTATTCCCAAAGACCCGCTTTATCTTTACTGGAAGGCCAGGAAATTCGGCTTCAATTCACGTTTTATAAAATTAGCATCTGAGATTATTGCCTATATGCCGGAATACGTTGTAAGCCGGCTAACCGATATTCTAAATAAAAATAAAATCCGGCTTAGAAAATGGAGCCCGCCCGGGCTAAAGCCCGGGGTACCCAAGGGCGGAATACTAAAGCCGCCCTTATCCCCGCCCTTAAGGGCGGGGTTTGCGAGCGGCGTAGTATCAAGG
>CAYHNY010000009.1:0-21468 GCA_964358115.1 uncultured Planctomycetales bacterium
CGTGATTGACAAATACCTGAGTCTTATATTCCAAGCGGCGGAAGGCAGCGGAATGTATGATGCGGTCCCGGTCTCTTTGATAGGCACTGCGATAAAGATGCTCATCTTCTTTATACGCCCTGCCGCGGGTATCAAAACTCTTCATGGCATAGGGCGCCAAAAATTTATCTTCGAATTCTTTAATTTGTTTTTGCGTAAGCATCTTTTAATTTCTTGTGCAGCTCATTTAATGACTGAGAGATCACTTTGGTGCCGGCGATGATAGGCATAAAGTTGGTATCGCCCTGCCAGCGCGGCACGATATGGATATGCAGGTGCCCAGGAATACCTGCCCCGGCACTCCTTTTAATGTTAATGCCGATATTAAAACCATCCGGCTTTAAAACTTTCTCTAGCAATCTTTTGGCTTCGGCCAAACTGCGGAATAAATCCACGGCCTCCGGTTCTTTTAGCGTCGAGAGCTCGCTGGTATGCCTTAAAGGGCAGACCATCAGATGCCCATTATTATACGGGAAAATGTTCAAAATGCAAAGCGAATACTTGGTTTTAAAAACCGCAAACCCCGCGCTTTTTAATCTTCTTGCCTGGCAAAATATACATCCCTTTTTTCTTTTGCCGGATACGTAATTGATCCTCCAGGGCGCCCAGAGCTTGTCCATCTTTTAGATCCTCACTATATGGAGTTGGATTTTTTCGTTAATTTCGATTATGCCGTAAGATTTATAGGGGGCAAACATCTCGTCAGTAGCACTCCCGGGATTAAAATACAAGATACCGTCTTCTTCCTCGGCTAAAGGCTGATGCGAATGCCCAAAGATAATTAAATCCACGTTGTCATTTTGAAACTCTTTTTTCATGAAATCTCTTAATGCATTAGGGTTACCGTAACCGTGCATAACCCCGATCCTGTATTTTCCGACGGCGATAATCTCTTTCTGCGGCAATTCTGCCCTCACCGCGGCAGAATCCATATTGCCGAATACCGCCTTGACTTCCGGGCATACCTGGCGCAGCTGTTTTAACACGTCTAAATCTACTAAGTCTCCGGCGTGGATGACCATGTCCACGCTCTTAAAGTCATCTAATATCTTCTGGGGTATCTGTTTTGCCCTCTCGGGCATATGCGTATCTGAAAGCACCCCGATCCTCATAGAATAATCCTCGGTTTAGAATACAGGTCCAATAGTTGGTTTAAATTTCCCAGATCCCAGGTCAATATCTTCTCCTCCATCGCCCTTAGGCGGGCGTTGGTATCTATATCTTTAAAAGCGATGATAACTTTCTTTTGCGTTTTATGGCGGTATTTCCTGCATTCTTTGGCAAATCCGGTGATATCCTCTTCGGTCAAAAGGTCATACTTAAATCCCATTATCCATGTGCTCTCGGGGCAACGTCCGATCAATCCTTCCTTTAACCCCCTGCCGTCAAACTGCAGTTTTTTGATCTCCCGGAAATGGTCTAACTTAAGCTTCTTCCTTTCAATCTGCACCTTATCGTCGGCAAAAAGATGCAGAAGCTCGGACAACCTTTCCGCGATGGGCTTATCGGCCTGGATTAAAAATTCATGGATCATCTCTTCGATGTTATCGCGGAATAATGTCTTTTGATTCTTGGCGTCAAAGGTCAAAGAACGCAGCTTTTCCTGATATACAAACTTTAGCCAAAAACTGAATATGCGGTCATTGATCTTTAAGAAATCGCCGCTGCGGGTGACCGCATCCAACTCTAGAAGCTGGCTGACCCGCACTAAAAGTTCTCTTTGAGGCTTGCGCCAAATATGCGCTATGTCTTTTATCTTGTTGTGCCCCTGAGAAATCAAATAAAGGATGGATAAGTAGTCCTGGCTATACGAAGAATCCAGGAAGCGCTTGAGATAATTAGAGAAACGCTGATTTAGAATCCCCGGGGCATGAAAAAGCAGCTTTTCCAATATATCGGCTAAATCCTGCCCTTGCGACTTCAATACCGCCTCGCTGATCACCTCTAGATAGAATGGGTAGCCGCCGGTAAAATGCACGATGAAGCTTAATAAGCCTGGCTCCAAGCTTAAACCCGCAAGCCTATCTTTAAGATATTCTTCGCTGGTCTTTATATCGAACGGCTCTACAGTCAATAGCTCAAAATTACCGAAGAGCAAAGAAAGGTCCTTGGATAAGACCGAGCGGGTCTTAAACTTCATGGAGCTGACGATGATATACATGGTAGTCTTCTGCAATATCAGAAGCCTTGACCATTCCTTATACAGGTCCTTAATCCCCAGTTTTTCAAGGTGGTGGAATTCATCGAGAATCAATACGCAGTATTTTCCGGTTTCTTCGTGAATCAAGTCGCACAATGACAAAAGCTCGGTAAAGATATTGTTTTTCTTTCTTTTCTCAACTGCGGATAGGATAAGATTGATCTTCTCTATTGTCTTGGGTATGTAGGGGCGGGATTTTTGAATTAAAAAGCCTAGGTCCTCTTTGAGAGGTATGCCGCTATTGACGAGAAAGTTATAAAGTAGTACTCCGGTGAATCTCCTGGCAAAAGAATGGATCGTCTCCGGCCTAATCTCTAAGTATAAAGTGACTATGTGGTTTTCGCAGAATTTATTCAAAAAATGGTATATAATCGAAGTTTTGCCGACCAGCTCATCGCCGATAACGGCGATATTCTGCCGGTATCCGTATTTTAAATCCCGGATGCGCTTCTCTAAAATATCCAGATAATCTTTGCGTGCGAAAAATTTATCTTCCATTTAAGGCAAGTAAAATTTAGGGTTCTGCGGGACATGGCCTTTTCTTATCTCAAAATGTAAATATCCGTTTCTCTGCCTTGCGGATGAGCCAACCCTGGCAATCACCGAGCCCTTTCTTACCGTCTCCCCCGGCCTTATAAAGATTTCCGCGTTACCGGCATAGACGCTGGAAAATCCATCACCATGGTCAATGATCAAGGTCTTGCCGTAGTTGTAAAATTGTGGGGAATAAAAAACCGCCTTGCCGCTGCGCGAGGCGACGATCTCTTTATCGGTAAACGGCTGAATGTTGATCCCGCGGTTAAGCATATTATTAGCCAGGGAACCGAAATACGAAATCACCTTTCCTCTGACCGGCCAGATAAAATCTTCGTTTCCGGATGCAGCCGGCAAAGCATGCACAGGATTCTGGCGGTTAGGAATAAAAATCAGCTGCCCGATCTCGATATCGCTGGCGTCTGATATATGATTGATCTGCACCAGCTCATCGAGATCAATGCTGTACATTTTTGAGATACGAAACAGGGTCTGGCTTTTTTCTACGCGGTGATAAATTCCGGCGACACCCCCGGTTTTTTCCGGAACCTTGACTATTAAAGGTGCGGTGGCGCATCCGCCTAAAAACAATAGACAGCAAATAGTAGCTAACAGAAGGGAATTAAACTTAAGATTTCCTTTACTTGCCATTTTAAATCTTAATCCTTAAGGCCGATAGGCCGAAGGACCTTTCCTTAAATTAAGCGGGTGAGCGGAATCGAACTTAAAATTTCCTTCACTTACCCTCGAAATTTTAATCCTTAAGGCCGATAGGCCGATAGGCCGAAGGACCTCTCCTTAATATAAAGCGAGTGAGGGGAATCGAACCCCCATATCTAGCTTGGGAAGCTAGTGTTCTGCCACTGAACTACACTCGCATACATTCTTCCATCAATTTAATCGAACAGTACCTGCCGCACATGGTGCAGACATCCGAAAGAAGCGGCTTTGAAGAGAGCCGATAAGACCTTGCCTTATCCGGATCAATAGCTAATTTTATCTGCTTTTTCCAGTCGCGTCTTTTCCGGGCGTAAGATATGGCCCTATCCCAATCTCTGGCACCCTTGACTCCCTTAGCGATATCGGCGGCGTGAGCTGCTATGCGCGAAGCCACCACACCCTCTCTTACATCCTCTACCGAAGGATGCCTTAAATGCTCCGAAGGGGTAACATAGCATAAGAAATCCGCTCCGTAGGCGGCAGCCAAAGCTCCCCCTATGGCTGCGGTGATATGATCATAGCCGGGCGCTACATCCGTAACTAACGGGCCTAACACATAAAACGGAGCGCCATGGCAGATCTTCTTCTCCAAAACAATATTCTCTTTGATCTGATCTAAAGGCAGGTGCCCGGGCCCTTCGATCATCACCTGTACATTTCTTTTGCGGCAACGCAATGTCAGCTCGCCTAAGATTTTAAGCTCGGCGATCTGGGCAATATCCGTACCGTCAAGTATTGAACCGGGCCTCAATCCATCACCCAAGCTTAAAGTAACATCATGTTCATGGGCAATATCCAATATCCGCTCAAAATGTTCATAAAACGGATTTTCCTGTTTATGGTATTTCATCCAGCTGGCCAGTATCGCTCCCCCCCTTGAAACAATGCTTAAAATCCTCTTGCATTTCTGAACCGCGGTTAAACTTTTCCGGGTCACTCCGGCATGGATGGTAAAAAAATCTACGCCCTGCCTTGCCTGTTTTTCTAAAACATCCATCATATCACCGCTGTTAAACTTTAAAAAGCTGCCATTTTTAGTTTGTGCCTTGACAGCTATCTCATAGACCGGAACCGTGCCTACGGGGATGGGAGAAAGTTCCAGCACTTTTTCTCTTATTTTAGCGATATCGCCTCCTACGCTTAAATCCATAATCGCATCTGAGCCGTAGCTGACTGCGCAGCGAAGCTTATCTAACTCATCATTGATTTGAGTTTTATCAGTAGAGGTGCCGATATTAGCGTTTATTTTGGTACGCAACCCTAAACCTATGCCGCAGGGCTTTTTAATCTTGCGGTTTTTATTCGCCGGAATCACTACCTTGCCAACTTTTATCCGGTCAAGCAGAATCCGCGCACCCACACCTTCCTGCCGGGCAACTTTTTTCATTAACGGGGTAATAATATTCTTCTTGGCGTAATCTAACTGAGTCATTTTAGTTTAATAAACCGTGTGGCTTTTTCGTGGCAAGGCCAACATTGCTCTTGGCGCAAATAGCAGAACAGACTGCGATTCTTTTTGCCTCGCGGCCTTTAGTGGCAATATCAACCGGGGATTTATGGGCGCAGACTTTTTTATCTACAATCAAATAAAGAGATGAGTTTTTGAGTAACTTTTTTTTCGATTTCATAGATGCCGTATCTAAGCCTTTTGAAGGCGACAGCTATTCTGGTATCCTTAAGTTTGCTAAACTCCTCTAATACCCTTAAGGATTCCTCGACGCGTTGAATATTGGCGGAAAAGATATCCTGGCAATTTTTACGCTTTAGCTCCCGGCCAAAGATTTCTTTGCCTACATCATTTAAGCTGCGGCGCTTCTTTAATAACTCCTGTTTGGATGGTAATCTTTTAACCAGAGAATCGATCTGGTGCCTTATTTTTTTAAAAGCACGCGTTAAGCTTGCGCTATTGAGGATAAAGCGCGCGACCTCTTCGCATACGCGCAAGCCTTCTTTGCTGCGATTAATATTGGCATCGATAATACGTAAAACATCAATTTTAACAGCAGGTCCTTTGCGCAATTTTATTAATGAGCTTGGTGGTAGAGTGCCCCGCAACCAACTTAACCGTTGCTACTTTTCCGCCGTATCCGCAAACAAAATCCGCTCCCACGATTCTTTCCTTTTGCCAATCAGAGCCTTTAATCAAGACATCGGGCTTCAGCTCCTGTATAACTTTAATGGGAGTATCCTGATTAAACAATGTGACGTAATCTACGCTTGCCAGGGCAGCGATAACACCCATCCTGTCCTGCTGCTTGACCACTGGGCGGCCAGTGCCTTTTATCCTTCTAATTGATTTATCGCTATTGACAGCCACGACCAGCACATCGCCTTTATTTTTGGCATCTTCAAGATATTTGACGTGGCCGTAATGCAAAATATCAAAGCACCCGTTGGTAAAGACGATTTTTTTATTTTTCGCCCTTAATCCGGAAATTATCTTCTTTAGATCTTTTAGGCTCTTTATTTTTACTCTTGAAAAAGAGCCTGCTCTACCATTTCGCATACCGCATGCCCTATAGTTATGTGCGCTTCCTGAACCCTTGCCGTTACCGCTGACGGGACCAATAAAGAAACATCGGCCAATTTAGCTAAATCTCCTCCATCGCCGCCGGTAAGCGCCACGGTCTTTAAACCCATTTTTTTGGCCTGCTTGATAGCAGAAGCTACATTTTTAGCCTTACCGCTGGTAGATATACCGATAATAAGGTCATTCTTTTGGCCTAACGCCTCAATCTGCTTGGCAAACACAACATCATAGCCATAATCGTTGGCTACGGCAGTCAAGATAGAGGTATTGGTAGTCAGGGCTATAGCCGGTAAGCCTGCCCTATCTTTTTTAAACCTACCGACTAGTTCCGCGGCAATATGCTGGCTATCGCTGGCTGAGCCGCCGTTGCCAAAAATGATCACCTTACCGCCTTTTTTTAAGGATTCAATCGCAAGTTCCGCGATCTGCACGATCTGGCCGACACAGGTGCGCAAGAGCTCTTCTTTAACCTGAATGCTTTCCAAAAGTATATCTTTTATTTTGTCTCTCATAGTTACCCCTTACCCGAAAAATACCCGGGCGATATCGTAGAGTTCAGGATCTACGGTCTTTAAAGCTTTTACCGCATCTTCAAGCGGGACATCAATTATCTTATTACCTGAAAGGGCAGCCATCCTGCCGAATTTTTTATTCTTCACCAGCTCTACTGCCTTGACTCCGAAACGGGTACCCAAAACACGGTCAAAAGCCGTCGGTGACCCGCCTCTCTGGATGTGCCCGAGCACGCTCACCCGGGTTTCATATCCGGTCATTTTTTCAATCTCCGTAGCTAATCTTTCCCCGATTCCGCCTAAGCGGACATGGCCAAAGGCATCGAGTTTTTCTTCCTGTAAAATCAGTTTCTTATCTTTAAACTGAGCGCCTTCAGCTACCACCACAATACTAAACGTCTTACCCCTGGAGTGCCTTTTTTTAATCACATTGCAGACATCTTCCATATCAATAGGCACCTCAGGTATAAGTATAACGTCTGCCCCTCCGGCTAATCCCGATTCAATGGCAATCCATCCGGCATGCCTGCCCATTACCTCGGCGACGATAATCCGGTGATGGCTCTCCGCGGTGGTATGCAGCCTGTCGATACATTCCATGGCGATGTTGATAGCGGTATCGAAACCAAATGTATAATCCGTGCAGGAAATGTCATTATCAATAGTCTTGGGCACACCCACGATATTAGGGATACCGTCTTTGATTAATTTGTAAGCTGCGCCCAAAGTATCTTCGCCGCCAATAGCAATCAAGGCATCCAGCCCTAATTTTTTATAGTTGTCTTTTAGTTTCTGTAAATCGCCTTCTTTTTTATACGGGTTGGTGCGGCTGGTCCCCAAAATAGTTCCGCCCTTAGGTAATATCCCGGAAACCGCACCCAGGTTCAAATCCAAAACTTCATTCTCAATCAACCCTTTCCATCCGTTTTTAATACCGATAAATTGATCGCCGCCACTGATACCTTTTCTGACCACTGCCCGGATTACCGAATTTAATCCCGGGCAATCACCGCCGCCTGTAAGTACGCCTATCTTTAACATCTTTACTTATCGACCTCCTTAGACTCTGCCGTATCCGCCAAACGGGATAGCCGGAGTTTCCTTTTCTGTTTCTTTTCTTTTTTTATCTTTTTCATCCATTGAGGCGATCTTGGTAATATGTATCTTGATCACGATCGGCTCTTCCACTCCCAGGACTTCCTGGATTTTTGATTTAGTAATATCCTGCAAACGCGCGGTCAACTCCGGGATGTTGGCCTCCGACCTTAAGACCACGCGCAAATCGACTAAAATACCTTTTTTTGTAGCAATCACATCCGGCCTTAATTCCCTTATTTCAGGGAGTATCCCGACCAGCCTTTTGATCAGGTCTTCGACTGCCGAAAGCGACACGGTAACTTCGCCCGAAGAAGTGGTAAAGGCGATCGTCTTTTCCCTTTGAAAACGGTTTAAAATAAGCTGGGCAAACGAAAAGCTGACCACCATCAGCAAGAACCCGGAAAGGCCGACGATAGCTTTCGCGTACAGGCTTTCCTTTACCGAAATTAACAGGTTCTGGATATCCTGCGGCTGGATCCAGTTAAATGACAAAGCTACCACCAACAATATCAAAGCCAATCCGATAAATATAATAAAGCTGGCATAGAATAAAACCATAAGTACTCTCATGCGCCTTCCCCCTTTTCGATAGCCTGCACATTTATATTAATATCTTTTATGGATAGATTGGTCATTTTTTCCAATGCCGCGCGCACGCTCTCCTGAACCTGGATGGCGATCTCGGGGATATTAAATCCGTATTCAATAACCAGGGAAATTTCCAGCCTGGCTTCTTCATTCTTGTCAAACTCCACCTTGATTGCCGCGGATGATTTTCTTCCGATCAATGAGAGTACCCCGCTTTTAAAATCTCCGCCTACGCGTTTTACGCCCTCAATTTCACCGGCGGCTAAAGCGGAGATGGAAGCAATGACATTCTTATGAATACGCACCATGCCTAAATCTGTCCGGGATTCTTCTCTGTTCATCATGCCTCCATATCCTCTAATTTTAACATTTCCTGCACAAAATGAGTGGAGATATCTCCTTTTATAAATGCGGCATTCTCTAACAAGCGCAGGTGAAAGGCCAGGGTAGTCTTGATCGGAGAAATAGTGAATTCACTTAACGCCCGCTGCATAACCTTAAGCGCCTCCTGGCGGTTTTTTCCGTGAGTGATCACTTTAGCGACTAAAGAATCGTAATAAGGCGAGATCTCGTATCCGGGATAAATATGGGTGTCCACGCGCACCCCCGGTCCGCCGGGCAAATTGAGCGTCTCGATCTTGCCCGGGCAAGGCGCGAAGTTATTTTCGTAATCTTCGGCATTGATCCGGCACTCTACCGCGCAGCCTTTGATCTGGATATCCTCCTGCTTGATGCGCAATTTCTCGCCTGCCGCTGACCTAATCTGCTCTTTGACTAAATCTATACCGGTGACCATCTCGGTTACCGGATGCTCGACCTGGATCCGGGTATTCATCTCCATGAAATAAAAATTATTTTTAGCATCTAGCAGGAATTCCACCGTGCCGACGTTTACGTAATTGACTGCCTTGACTGCCTTGACTACGGCCTCGCCTAAACGTTTGCGTAATTTGCTGTCCACCGCGGACGACGGCGATTCTTCTAAAAGCTTTTGATGCCGTCTCTGAATACTGCAGTCTCTTTCCCCCAGATATAATACATGGCCGTGTTTATCCGCCAAGACCTGTATCTCTACGTGCCTGGGCTTCTCAATATATTTTTCAATATAGACATTGGAATTGCCGAAACTGGCTTCGGCTTCCTGCTGGGCAGTCATGATGCTGGAGACCATGCGGATATCATTATGGCAGATGCGCATGCCTTTTCCCCCGCCGCCAGCGGCAGCTTTGATAATTACGGGGTAGCCTATTTTCTTGGCCACCTTGATCGCCTCTTCTTTGTTTTTGACAGCCGCGGCACTTCCCGGGACTATCGGCAAACCGGACTTCTGCATGGTAGTGCGCGCAGCCATTTTGTCACCCATAAGGCGGATATTTTCCGCAGTTGGCCCGATAAAGGAAATCCGGCAGGATTCGCAGATCTCGGCAAAATGGGTATTCTCGGCTAAGAAGCCGTATCCGGGATGTATCGCTTCTACATCCGTGATCTCAGCGGCTGAGATAATGGCGGGAATATTTAAGTAGCTGCTGCTGCTCTGGGGCCCGCCGATACAGATAGCTTCGTCGGCAAAGCGCACATGCAGGGAGCTTTTATCCGCCTGCGAATAGACGGCAACGGTGCGTATGCCCATCTCGCGGCACGCGCGAATGATGCGGACGGCAATTTCGCCCCGGTTGGCAATTAGGATCTTGGAAAACATATATTTTAGACAGGTTCGATGAAGAACATGGACTGTCCGTATTCTACGGGCTCGGCGTTGTCCACCAACACTTCCACCACTTTGCCTTTGATCTCGGATTTTATCTCATTCATCAACTTCATAGCTTCAATAACGCAGATGACCTGGCCGGGCTCAATCACCTGGCCTACCTCTACAAACGGCGGGGCTTCCGGGGTAGAGGCGCGATAAAATGTCCCCACCATCGGAGCCTTTATCTCGACGGCCCTGGGCGTTGTTTCATTAGCGGCGGGTGCGAGATACCCCTGAATCCTCTGGGCCTCGGCTATTCTTTCTTTTTCGATGACTATCGGAGCGCTCAAGCCTTCCATGCCTGAAGCGGTCTTTTTGAGCCTGATGCGCATTCCGTCTTTTTCAATCTCAAGCTCCATAAGATTGTTTTCGTTCATCAGATTGATCATCTCTTTGATCTCTTTAATGTTCATTTATTCTCCCCTGCCTGCCGGTAGGCAAACTTGGCCCTAGCCGACCCTCTCTACGTACCCGCCGCTGCGCGTATCCACCTTGATTACATCCCCTTCGTTGATAAAAAGCGGGACCTGGATGATCGCGTTAGTCTCGATAGTCGCCGGCTTGGTGCCGCTTTTTGCGGTATCGCCCCTGATGCCGGGTTCGGTATGGTTAATTTTAACTTCGATAAAAGTAGGTAAACTTATATTAAGGAAGTCGCCTTTATAAAAATAGGCGTTTACCTCCAGATTATCTTTTAAAAATTTATTTTTCTCGCCCATATCATCGCCGGATATGGCGATCTCTTCAAAGGTCTCCTGATCCATAAAGTGATAGGTGCCGCCTGAAGAATACTGATACTGCAGCTTTCTCTCTTCCACAAAAGCCTCATCGATCTTCTCGTCGCCGCGAAAGGTCTTTTCCTGAACGCTGTTGTTCTTTAAGTTGCGCATTTTTACCCGCACAAAGGCCGCTCCCTTTCCCGGCTTTACATGCTGGCACTCTAAGGCGACCCAGACCTGATCATCAACCAATATTGTCAAACCTGATTTGATTTCATTAATCGATAGCGCCACTGATGACTTCCGCCCCTTTCTCGGTTACTACCACCATATCTTCGATTCTAACACCCAATTTACCCGGCAAATAAATACCGGGCTCAACCGTAAAGACCATGCCCGGTTGAATTAAGGCTTCCTCTCGTGGAGATATCCGGGGCAACTCGTGTACTTCCAATCCTACGCCGTGGCCAAGATTATGCCCAAAAAAATCAGCGTATCCTTTTTCCCGAATGAAATTGCGGGCTGCCGCATCGATCCTTTTCGCCATAACCTGCGGCTTTATTTGCCTTAAACCCTTCTCTTGCGCTTGTTTAACAGCGTTGTAAACCTCTCTGGCAAGAGGAGTTATTTTACCTAAAAAGAATGTCCTTGTCAAGTCGGATTTATAGCCGGCAAAGTCGACACCCATGTCGATCAAGACCATTTCATTGTTACCTAGCTTGCGCTGGGAAGTAATATGATGAGGAAACGCGGCATTGGCTCCGGATGCCACAATGATTTCAAAAGCCTCAGCACGCGCGCCGTTATAACGGATAAAACGCTCAAGTTCCGCGGCGATCTCGATTTCTTTTATGCCGGGCGAGATAAAATCCCGGATAAAATCAAAGGCCTTGAAGGTAATCTGAGCCGCCTCTTTAATTTTCTTCAGCTCGTCTTTACTTTTAATCTGCCGTAATTCTTCTACAAAACCGTGGGTGGCAACCAGCTCTATTCCCTCATCCAGGCATTCCCTAACCTTGTCATATTCGGCAAAAACAAGATAACGCTCTTCAAAACCTATTCTTTCAAGCCCCAGCTCCTGACAGGCTAAGGCAATAGTCTTAAACACAGAACCATTAATCTTTTTTATGCTAGCGATACCTTTAAGGCCCTGTTTTGCTTCCTCGGTATACCTGGAATCAGTGATATAAATATTGCCTTTCGAGGAAATGACAAAATAAGAATCGCGGCTGGTATAATCAGTAAGATAGGTGATGTTGGCGGGTGAGCTTAAAAATAAACCGTCGAGCCCCTGTTTCTTTAATTCGGCGTAAATATTTTTCAGGCGTGAACTCATCTGGCATTTAATAAATCAACCAGGGCCGATAAACCTAAGGTGTAGCTGTTTGGGCCAAAGCCCAAAATCGTCCCCTTTGCTACCGGGCTGATCAGGGATTTGTGCCTGAATTCTTCCCGGGAGTAAATATTGGAAAGGTGTACTTCCACCGTGAGTATCCCGGAGGCCGCAATCGCATCCCTGATCGCAACGCTGGTGTGGGTATAAGCGGCGGGATTGATCAAAAGGGCATCAAATTTATCCTTACTCTTACCGATTAACTCTACGATCTTGCCCTCATATCCGGATTGTACAATTTTAAGTTTAACTTTTTTAGCTAACGCAAGTTTGGCAAGCTTTTTGTTTATCTGCTCCAGGGTAATCTTGCCGTAAATTTGCGGTTCGCGATTACCCAGCAAATCCAGATTCGGGCCGTGGATTACCAGTATCTTCTTCATGTTAATTCTCTGCCTCGTCTATCAACATAACCGGAATGCCTTCTCTAATCGGATATTTTTTGCCGCAGCCCTTGCAGACAATCTTGTTGTCTTTTAATTCCACGTCCGCCTTGCAGGCCGGACAAGCCAGAATATCCAATAGCTCCTTATCGATCATTTTGCGCCCCCTTGTGTTTTGGCAACATACTGCATCCTTAGTTCATATAAAATAGCATCCAGAAGCTGCGCCTCTTCTTTGCTAAGGTTGCCTTTAGTCTTTTCCTGAAGCATAGTCAAGGTATCGACCATGAATTTTGCCTGAGGCAGATTCTCTTCTTTCTGATGGCTGGCCGGATTTTCTACGGCCCCTAAGGAAATTGAAGCCTGAAGTGCGAGTGTGGTAATGAAAAAGTTAAAATCCGGCTCAGGGGGAGCAAAACCCGCCTCTTGGGCCGGGTTAGATTTTTCTTTTTCTATCCCCTCTTTCCAGCTTTCATCGATTTTTTTCTTAGCGTCGTCGTTCATGAGATCACCACTCCCGCGTAACCTACTACTGATTCATAATCACCGGTAATATCTCCGGAGGTTTGATAAGCGATTAACTTGGCCTGCCGTGCGCCTAAGGTTTTTACTAAAGAAAGCGTAGCCGCAACCGGGGCGTACCCACACATGGAAATATTCAGGGCGCGGATTCTTTCTATAAGCCTGTCTTCGTTTAATTCCAGGATCGCCGCTATAGCTTCTTTATCTTTTGCCTCAACCTGCTTCTGCGGCTCGTAGTGAGTCATATCAGAGCTGGCAACAATAAGCGTTTGTTTTTCCCGGCCGGCTTCCTTAATGCTCAAGGCGATTTCTTTGCCTATTTCTTTCAAGGCTTGCGGATTATCTGACATAAAGGCAATAGGCACGATACGAAAATCCCGATTGAAATATTGCAAAAACGGCAACTCTACCTCTAAAGAATGCTCATGCTCATGAGCAAGATAGTCATCTTTTAGAAACTTGGACCGCTTAAGCAGCTGTTGCGCAAACCCAGCGTCTATCTCAACTTCACCTAAAGGAGTCTGCCAGGCCCCTTCAGCCATAACACTAAACTGCGCTCCGCAACCGGTGTGGTTCGGGCCCAATAAGATTACTGTATCTTTGATCTTAACACTGGCTATTGTCTGCGCTGCCACAGCGCCCGAATAAACATATCCGGCATGCGGCAGGATACAAGCCAGGGCATCTATTTTATTCTCTTCTTTATCAATGAACGCGGCTATCTGAATCTTCAATTCCTGGGCTGACGCAGGATAAAATTGCCCTGCCACCACCGCTTTTCTTACCCTAGGATTTTCCATCGCAAATCTTTTCCAGAAAAGCCTTTGCCTGCCTGATAGCTTCTGCATCCGCGGGATGATGCACTTCCATTATTTTAATCGTCCGGCTATTTAAGTAGGGCTTTAAGAAAGTAAAATCTATTTCCCCTATTCCCGGCGGCTGATGATCGCTCGCCTTTATTATATCGTGCAAATGAATCCCCAACATCCTGCTGCCATAGGCATCTAAAAATTTTTTATGCTCGATAAAGCCTAAGTCCTCCATGAGCTGGGCGTGCCCGGTATCATGCCAGTAGAAAATATTGGAATCCTTAAAAATATCTAGAATTACGCTGATTTCTTCGAAGGTTGGGATCTCGCGGTAGTAAAAACGGGTCTCTATGCCTAATGAAATATCGCGTTTGCAAGCATAAGGGACAATTTCATCTAAACTCTTAAGTATATTTTCAAAGTGAGGCTTAATATAGCGGTTTCTTTCTTCGATAATCTTAGTTTTTAGCTGCTTAAATTCCGCGCTTGGCCTTTTAAGCCCCTGTTGATAATATTCAATCAGCCAACGGGTTTTATCGGCAATCTCCACCCTTCCGGTATGCAAAACCACAGCCGTAGCATTTAAGCTGCTGGCAGTATCAATTGTTCTTTTAGTATATTTTATTGACAGCTGCCTTTGCGCTTCGTCAAGCGAAGCCAGGGAATAACAATCCGGCAGGGCCTCTTCTCTTTTTAGCCCGTCGGGTATAGGGCAAAAATTATGCAGGCTTAAAACCCGGATTTCTCCGGAATCAACCAACTGCCTGATCCCGGACACCATCTCAGCGGTGAGGTTAAAACTTAATTCAACATCCTTAAACCCGAGGGATTTTATTTCAAAGATCAGCTTTTTGGCATCATCATGGCGAAATGCATTCCAGGAGGTGGAAAGAGCAAAAGCCATGATTATTTTTTTCTCCTTGCCTTCTTTCTCTTGCGTTCGCTGGGCTTCTCGTAATGCTTGCGGTCTCTGACTTCCCGCAGGATGCCCTCGTGCTCTATCTGCTTCTTAAAGCGGCGCAATGCCGCTTCAAAAGACTCATCCTTTCTTACTTCAATTTGCGACAATAGAATCCACCCCTTTCTTGTTTTAGATTTTAAATCATGCGGATTAGCGAAACTTAAATATACCACCGAAACCCATGAGTGTCAACCTTTAATCAAAAACCATACTTTCCTTGACGTGACGCTAAAAATATGTTAAATTCTACATAATTATGGAAGAACTGATTAAAGTCAAACAAGAGCTTGAGCGCACAAAGTCAGAGTTGGGCGTACTTTACGAAATCTCGAACGCCATGCGCACCACCCTCAAGCTCGATGAGATTTTGTATATCATTTTAACCGGGGTCACTGCCCACATCGGATTAGGCTTCAACCGGGCGGTGCTCTTTCTGGTAAACGAAAAATCCGGGCTTATCGAGGGAAAAATGGGCATCGGTCCGGAATCCGGGGAAGAGGCCAACCGCGTCTGGAGGCAGATCGAGCAGGAAAATATGGACCTGGATGACCTGATCAACGCCTATAAATTCTCCAACAATAACTCCGAATCCGGGTTTACCCAGCAGGTAAAACGCATAAAGATTCCTTTAAAAGAACATAACGGGGGGCTCTTGGCTATGGGGGTTTTAGACGGCATGCCCCTGCATCTAACCCAGGAGACAATAAATAATTATAGCCAGGATGCGATTATCCAGGTCTTAAAAAGCAAGGAATTAGCGGCTGTGCCGATGAAGGCAAAAGACAAGGTAAACGGTATAATCCTGGCGGATAATTTCATCACCCAAAAACCGATCACCAAGGATGATATCCGTATGCTGATTATGCTGGCCAACCAGGCAGGCCTGGCCATAGAAAACTCTCAGCTTTATGAAAAAACAGTGACCTTAAGCCATACCGATTCGCTCACCGAATTATGGAATCACGGTTACTTTCAATATTTGTTTCAGGATGAAATGGAAAAAGCCAAAGCCGCAAAAACGCCTTTGAGCCTGATCATGCTGGATATCGATGACTTTAAGGTTTACAACGACACTCTGGGACATCAGGCAGGCGACCGGATATTAAAGACATTGGCGGGTTTTCTGAAAAATCATTCCCGCAAGATGGACCATGTCTGCCGTTACGGTGGAGAGGAATTTACGATTATCTTGCCTCAGACTGACAGAGAGGAGGCTTTTTTGATCGCGGAACGGCTAAGGCAGGATACGGGAAAATATCCCTTTATCCATGAAGAGATACTGCCGAATAAAAAACTTACGGTGAGTTTAGGCCTGGCGAGCTTACCCGAAGACGGCTCTTCTAGCTCCGAAATCATTACTGCCTCTGATAAAGCCCTCTATCAGGCCAAGCATAAAGGAAAAAACAATACCTGCTGTTATATCAACCCCTGAAATATTAACCTACCGGAACTGCCTCAGGCTCCTTTTCTTTATCGGCATCGCGGTCCTTGCTCTTAGCAAATTTAACCGATACAATCTTGGAAACCCCTGATTCTTCCATGGTAATGCCATACATCACATCGGCGTTAACAATGGTTTTTTTATTGTGGGTAATCACAATAAACTGAGAAGTATGGGAAAACTCCTGTAAGAGCCGGCTGTACCTGTCGACATTGGCTTCATCCAGGGCCGCGTCTATCTCATCCAAGACGCAGAATGGCGCGGGCTTAATCTTGAATATAGCGAAGACAAGGGCGATCGCCGACAGGGATTTCTCGCCTCCGGAAAGCAAAAGCACGTTCTGTAATTTTTTCCCCGGCGGCCTGCAGATGATCTCAATCCCTGATTCCAGGGGATCCTGCTCATCGATCAAAAACACCTGGGCATCTCCGCCGTTAAACAGCAAGCGGAAATAATTGCGGAACTCCTGGCGCACCAGCTCAAAGGTATCCAAAAACATCTTCTTGGTGGTGCGGTTGATCTTGGATATGGCGTCATGCAGCGACTCTTTGGCGCTTGTCAAATCCGCATGCTGCTGGGCCAAAAAATCATAACGCTTCTTTAACTCATCGTATTCTTCGATCGCTACTAAATTAACATTCCCGTAAGATTCCAGCTTATCTTTTAAAGCGCTGATCTGGGTGGATGCCTCCTCTTCCTTAAAGCCTTCCGGAAGCTCAAGCTTTCCCGGCTCAACCAACAGGTCAACCTTATATGCCTGCAGGATCCTTTCCCTTATGCTTGTATTTTTAAAATCAAGGTCCTTGGCCTGCATCTGCAACTCATATAATTTATTTTTTAGATTATCCAGGCCTTTGCGGTCTGCCTCTATTTTTTTCACCACGTCCAATGATGTATCGTTTACTTGGCTATATTTTGCCTGCGCATCCTTTAAGGCGAGATCCTGCTTTTCTAAATTCAGGTAATCTTTGCTGATCTTATTTTCTAAATCTTTGATCTCTGATGCAAAAGATGCGTATCTTTGAGCGCCTTCCAATAACTGGTTTTCCAAGTTCAAAAGCGTAAACTTATCCTGATCGTAGGTATCCTGCAAGATCTTGAGCGTTTGAGCATCTGAAGCAATGCGCCGGTTAAGCGCCTCAATTTCAGTTTTAGCCTGGGTAGTGATTACCACCGCCTCTTCTTTTAACCTACCCTGTAATTCGATATTATTCTGCTCGGCGTGTATAAAGTCTTCCTGGCCTTTTTGTTTGACTTCCAGCTCAGACAGGCTCAAGCGTAAACCCGTTAATTTACTTTTAAATTCGGATATCTGCCCGGAGACTTCCGACAATTCCAGGGCAGTGATATCTTCCTCTTCCTGGATCTTGTTAAATTGCTCCAGCACAGACTGATGGTTTGATTTTTTATTCACCAGTACGATCTCTTTGGCGCGAAGCTCTTGCCGGTTATCGGAAATATTTTGATTCAGGATGTTGATCTGCGCTTCTTTTTCCAGGCGCTGTTGTTTTATCAATGCTATCTTTTCCTTTACCTGATTAATCTTATCGGTGATATTGCGCGTATCCAGCTCAATAGGCTTGGCTTCTCCTGAAAACTTAAAGTTGGCCTGCGGGTTGTTCAGGGTCTTATCATCCGCGTTTAGCGGCGTAGTATCAAACCGTTCTTTAATTTTTATCACCAGTCCGTCGGTGAGCTCCTGGGGAAGCCGGTCAATAAAGATCGTGGCGTTTAAAGTCTCGCTGATGTCTTCATATTTTGTCTTTAGGGTATCCAGGAAGGCTCGGTGCGATTCCAGGGTTATTTTTTGCCGCTCAAGTTCCGCGATGTTTAATTCCAGACTTTCTAAGGTTGAGTTTTCCAGCTCAAGCCGGTTTTTGATTTCTGATGCCCTGGCCTCTAAATCCCGGAAATCTCCCTCCAGTATCTCCGCCTCTTTGGATATCGCGTCAAGATTATCCTGGGTCTGGCTTTTTTCCTCGCTGATCTTGGCTTTTTCAATCTCCAGCCTTTTCTGGCGGGCAACCAGCATCTGCTGTTTTGCGCTTAAGTCCGAGATATCATTTTTAGCCGAAGCAACCTGCGCGGCTAAATCAAGGATAGCCATTTTAGCCTTAGAAATATTTTCTAAAGATAGCTTGATATTCGCGGTAATTTCGTGAAGCTGGCTTTCGTTAGTTTTTAATACTTCGGACTTGTCTTCGATGGACTTAACTATAGACTCGTATTCGTTTTTCACATTATTTAACTTCTCTTCATCCAGAAGCATCCTGTTTTTAGTCTGCTCGATCTGGCTCTTTAAGTGCGTTTCGTTTGCCTTAAACTGCGCGATCTTCTCCTGATTAAAATTGATCCGCTCCCTGTTTCTAGAGGTAGAGTTTTCCAGGCTCATGATCTGATTCCTTACCGCCATAATCGCCGACTCCAAAATCTCTAACTCACTCTGGCGGTTGGCGATGCGGGACTCCTGCTCCTGAATAATATTTACCAGGCTTGATTCTTCGCCAGATAAAAGCCCTAATTCAGCGACGAGTGAATCCTTCCGCTCTTCTAAATTTTTCGTTTGTAAGGCTGCCAGGTTTATCTCTTTTGTTTTTAGCTCTTCAAAAACCTCTTTATACCTGCGCGCCTTGTTGGCCTGCCGCTCTAAAGAGCCGATTTGCCGCTTGACCTCGGTGACAATATCGTTGACCCGCAAGAGGTTCTGGTCAGTCTCCTCTAATTTACGCAAGGCCTCTCTCTTCTGAGTTTTATACTTGGTAATGCCCGAGGCTTCATCAAAAACTAAACGCCGGTCTTCGGGTTTTGAACTTAGGATCAAGTCGATTTTTCCCTGCTGGATCAAAGAATAACTTTCTGCCCCGATACCCGTTCCCATCAATAGCTCTAGAATATCCTTCAGGCGCACCTGGGTTTTATTCAAAAGGTATTCGCTTTCGCCGGATCTAAATATCCTACGGGTAATCATCAGTTCATCATGGTCAACCGGAAAAAACTTTTGGCTGTTGTCAAAAGTGAGGCTGACCTCGGCCATGCCCAACGGCTCCTTGGAGTCAGTGCCGTTAAAAATAACATCCTGCATATCCGAGCCGCGCAGTTCTTTTACCGACTGCTCGCCCAAAACCCAGCGTATGGAATCAAAGATATTGCTGTTATGCACGACAATATCCTGAGCAACAAAATTATGGTTACCAATGACCGATAGATCATAAACCCATTCCGGAGGTTTAATTTTCTTTATTCCCACAATCTCATCCCAATAAATATCCGAATTTGCCAGGCTCTTTAAATACTCAAAAATTGCCTTTGCGGCGCCGGTAATCTGTGCATGTTCAGATATTATGCTTAAAGCTTCAAGCAACCCCTGGCGCGAAGGCAAACATCTATTTTCGTAATAGCCGACTGACTTGGGTGATAATTTTCTAAATCTTTTAACTTTAAGCCCTGATAATTTTACCAAGATCTTAAAAATAGCGTTAACCTCAGGGATAAGGTCAAGATTTGGATTACCCTTGCCTTGATAGCTTCTTATTTGTGCTAGCTTTTCTGATTTTCTCCCTACAAAATTTAGTTTAGCGGCAAGCCTTTTTGTATTTTCATAACCATAAATGTAAACAGAATAGTAAGCTCTCTTCGTTTTCTTCTTAGTATTTATAGCGGCTTTCATTTTACGTCTGATTGCTGAATTAACCCCTAACCTGAGTAATAGGCTGCTTAAACCCTGCGCCAGATGCTTAGAAGCGGTTGAATACTCAAAATACACCGCATCTTTAGTGCAAACAAATCCATCGCCTTCAAACAAGGCAGAGATAAAACTTGCTATTATATCTAGAGAGCAACCGAATAACTGAGGAGGTATGACCTTTTCTTTTGATACGCCCCCAACCTTAAAATTAAAAGCCGCCTCAAGGAATTTAGCCAGCGCCGCGGAGAAAGTAATTACATCGCTGGTTCCGGTTTTATAATGGAACTCTTTTGCCTCAACGCCGAAACCGGCTTTCGCGCATGATATATATTCATCCAGAATAGCCCTGTCTTCATTAACAAACCAAACCTGATTACCCTTATTTGACCTTCCTTCCGCGATTAAATAGCCTAAGAATTTCGCCACCTCAAGAGTAATTTCTGAAGGGATATTTATCCTGCCGCAACTGCGGGATTTCAAGGTTTTGGCAAAATCCGGAATCTCATCTATCCTGCTTTCAGTAAGAATCTGCATAAAATTAGCAACATTCATTGCCTGGCCTGACAATGCGCATTTAACCGCAGGGCTAACCCGGCCATTCACGCCAACAGCCTTATTTGCGATAAATTCTGCGATGAAATCGCAGAACTGTTCAGAATAAGGTATATAAAGCAGGTCTTCAGCCTTTATCCCTTTGTAAATATGCATTAAGTTAATGCCGTTATTGGGTTGGGTATTGCGTAATTCGCGCGGCACAGAGATCCTTAATCCCTTGCTTAATTCTTCGGCTTTAAGCTCAACCAAACTTCCATTTTTAATCGTAAAAAACGGATGGTAATGCGTAGTGGTGACTTTTTTCCCTGAGCGAGTCTGGATCTCAAGCAAATAATCCGGCGCTTCTTTTTTTACAAAAGCAAAAACCGGTTTTGGCTCAAGTTTAAAAGTTTCAGGATTTAAAGAAAGTACGCGGACATTCAAAGGGTTTTCAAAAGAGGTATAGCCGTCTGTATTCTTTTCAACGCGAGATGCTCTTTTAATTGTCTCTTCAACAAGCTCTCCGATTTTAACTTGCAAGCCATTATCCAAAGTAACCAGTGAATCATACTGCAGGCACTTCCCGCAACCGTTGGGACCGACTACCGCTGTTATGCCGGGCTCAAAATGCAAAACTGTTTTGTTATAGAACGACTTAAAACCTACCAGTTCCAGTTTTTTAAAATGCATGGAGTCTCCTTTTTAATTATGTGATTTATGGTCTAACCAGGCATCAATCTTATCTCTTTTAAAACGCCATTGACCGATAAGTTTGATTGCGGGAATCTTATTGGTCTTTAGCCACTCATAAATCGTGCGCCGGGTAACTCTGAGGTAATCCGCTAAATCATCAATGGTCATCAGATTATTTTTTGTCATATCTTTCATGTCCAAAATTATAAAGAATAAAATAAGATTTGTCAAGAGAAATCTTTAACATTCTTTAACATAATGATGAAATAATTATAATAAAATATAATTATCATGCTAAAAAATGAAGAATTAGGAATAATTGGGCGGGAGTTATTGAATGGGATTAATTTTTATTTATAA
>CAYHNY010000010.1:0-13831 GCA_964358115.1 uncultured Planctomycetales bacterium
GATAGGTTGAGAAGTTTTGTCATTATTTTCGAATATAATCTTGCCTTTTTTGGGAGGGATGATCCCCACCACCATATAAAAGGTAGTGGTCTTGCCTGCGCCGTTTGGCCCAAGCAGGCCGACGATTTCCCCCCGCTTGACGACCATATCCACGCCCTTGACCACTTCCCTGCCGTCATAGGATTTAGACAGGCCCTTAATTTCCAAGAGGTGCATCAGTATCCTCCGTAGCATATATCACTAACCGCGGCCGGCCCAAAAGAGTGATCTTTTTATCGCTGGCGGTATAGACCGCTTCATCGCTGTAAGAGGTGTTTTCTCCGCGCACGATCTTGGTATTGCCGCGGGCAACAATCATGTCAACCCCGCCGGCAGCACCGGCCGGGCCTTTCTTTTTTCCATCCTTATCTTTATTTACCGAAAAATATACATCCATGGCATCGCTATACATCTGGGAATCGCCCCTGTCTACCCTGACATTATTGGAAAAGGTAGCGATATTCTTCTCGTAATTTATCTCCAACGGCCCGTCGCAGGTAATCACGATCTTGTTTTCCGGCTTATCCGCCTCGGCGGAATTAATCTTGACCGTTACTTCCTTTTCCAGGGTCACCTGTTTTAAGTCTGCCTTGCCCACAGCACCCAAGGCCTGGGTAGTCATATTTTCACGCTCAATATTCACCGTGTCGGAAGTCCGGACCAGATTATTTTTCCGGTCCCAGTCCAGGGAACGGGTAGTCAACTTGGCGCCCGAGGAACTGGTGACCACCACGTTTTCCTCAAGATGCACCCGGCTTTCTTTTTTATCAAAATCTCCCTTATCGGCAGTAAGCTTTATATTCTCTTTTTCGCCGTAGAGATTACCGACTATATCTTTAAGTTTGATGTTGCTATCGTAGATATCCGCGGATTTGCCGTTTATGTCCCAGGTCTTCTTGCCTCTTTCACCGAAACCGGCGAGGGAAAAATCATTTATTTTCTGATCGGCGTCAGGCTTAACCTGGCTTTCTGCGCGAGAAAAACAAACCCCTAAAAAAATTATAGCCAAAAGCAAGTGGTATCTTTTAAATATCATAATCTTTAAGCGCCTGCTGCCATTTACCCTGGGTCTTCAGAAGCAGTTCGGCTACTTCCCGCACTGCCCCCCTGCCGCCGTATCTTAAGGTGATGTAAGCGGCTACCTGCTTGATCTCCGGGCAGGCATTAAATACCGCTATAGGAAAACCCACTCTTTTCATAAGCCCCAAGTCCACCAGGTCATCGCCGACAAAACAGACTTGGTCGGGGGTAACTTTATATTTCTTTAATATTTTACCCAGGGCCTTGGTCTTAGGAGAAACATCGGACAAAACCTCGGCAACCCGCATATCCCGGGCCCGCGGCCGGATTGCCCGGGAACCTTTGGCAGTAATAAGGACAGTAGGGATCCCGCATTTTTTAAGCAGGTATACGCCCATCCCGTCGTGGACATCAAAAAATTTGGCGTCCCGGCCCGCAGAATCATAGATGATCCTGCCGTCGGTCAAAACCCCGTCTACATCCAGCATGAGCAGCTTGATATTCTTTGCTTTATCCAAAATATATTCTGCCATTATTTAAAACAGGCCTGCGCGCAACAAATCCTGTACATCTAAAAGCCCTACCGGTTTTTTATGATTATCTACCACCGGCAGCTCGTCGATCTTCTTGTCTTCCAGGATGCGCATAGCTTCCACTGCCAACATCTTTGCGGTGACGGTGACCGGATTTTTGGTCATTACCTCTCTGACCTTGCACCGGGTAAGGTCAGGTTCTGTCTCCAGGTGCCGGCGCAAATCTCCGTCGGTAAATATGCCGACCAACTGTCCCTTTGCGTCAATTACGCTAGCGCTGCCGGCGCGGGATTGGGTAATCTTGACTAAAACCTCGGATACCTTTTTATCTTCGCTTACCACCGGATTATTTAAACCTTTGCGCATAATATCTTCTACCTTTAGAAGCAGCCTTTTACCGAGCAGGCCTCCGGGATGATAAAAAGCAAAATCCTTTTCTTTAAATCCTTTAAGTTCGACCAGGCAAACAGACAGGGCATCGCACATAGCCAGGGTCGCGGTAGTAGAGGCGGTAGGTGCCAGCCCTAAAGTGCAGGCCTCTTTCTTAACTCCTACATCCAGGACCACATCGCTATATTTAGCTAAAATAGAACTCTTATTCGCAGTCAAGGCAATAATCTTAGAGCCGATCTTCTTTAACAAAGGTAATAGCTGTTTGATCTCTTCGCCCTGTCCGCTATTTGAGATCAGGATTATTATATCATCGCGGGTAACCCGGCCCAAATCTCCGTGAACGGCTTCGGCAGAATGCAAAAACAGGCTGGGCGTGCCGGTAGAAGCTAAGGTTGCGGAAAATTTCTGGGCGATGATCCCGGTTTTGCCCATACCGCTGACTACTACTCGGCCTTTACTTTTTAAGATTATATCTAAGGCCTGTTTGAAATTAACTCCGATGCGCGATTTTAAGGCAGATACCGCCTCGGCCTCAATATCCAAAACCTGTCTTGCCCGTTTAAGGATATTAATTTTCATCTAAAGCTTTTCTTATGCTCTTTAACTGCCGGATAAGTTTTTCTAAGCCGTTTACACTGATCATGTTCGGCCCGTCGCAAAGCGCTTTATCCGGATTAATATGCACTTCTAAAAATAACCCGTCGCAGCCAAAAGCTACTGCTGCCCGGGATAGCCCAGCGACAAACTCGCGCTGCCCGCCGGAACTACCACCCTTACCCCCCGGCAGCTGCACGCTGTGCGTGGCGTCATAAATTACCGGATAACCAAAATCCCGGATGATCTTTAAACTGCGAAAATCAGAAACCAGATTATTGTAACCAAAAGATACTCCCCGCTCGGTGATCACGATCTGTTTGTTCCCAACGGATTCAGCCTTCCTGATAATCGGCAAGATATCCCAGGGAGCTAAAAATTGCCCTTTTTTAATATTGATGATTTTCCCGCTTTTTGCCGCGGCCACCAGAATATCCGTCTGACGGCACAGCAACGCCGGGATCTGGATCACATCCAAAACTTTAGCCGCTTCTTCAACCTGTTCGGCGCAATGTATGTCGCTTAAAACCGGGACTTTTATTTTTTCTTTAACTTTATTAAGTATCTCCAGCCCTTTTTTCAAGCCCGGCCCGCGAAAAGAGCCTAAAGACAGGCGGTTTGCCTTGTCAAAACTTGATTTAAAAATAAAGGGCACGTTTAATTTTGAGGCTATGTCTTTTAGCCTCTTTGCGGCATCCAGGCTGGCTCGTTCAGATTCAATCACGCAAGGCCCGGCAATCAAAACTAAAGGATGGCCTTGCCCTATTTTTATGTTATAGACGCAAACTATCCGCATTAAAACGCCTGCTTCCTTAAATATTCCTTTGCCTTTTCCAGGTCTTCGGGCGTATCTACGCCTATGGTGTCAAACTTAGTCTCGATAACTTTGATCCGGTAACCTTCCTCTAACACGCGCAGCTGCTCTAATTTTTCCACCGCTTCCAGCTTAGAGGCCGGCAGATTCCGGTAGGTAAACAAGAAATCCTTGGTATAACCGTAAAGCCCGATATGTTTATAATAAACGGGGGCCTTCACTTCGGAATTAGGGGCATGAAAAGGAATAGCCGCCCTTGAAAAATACAGGGCAAAATTATTTTTATCCACCACCACCTTCACCACGTGAGGATTGTTTAACTCCTCTGTATCTTCTATTTTTTTCATAATCGTGGCCATGTTCAATGTCTTGTCGCCCAAAAGGGCCTGAGCGACCATATCAATCATCACCGGATGGACAAAAGGCTCATCGCCTTGAATATTCACTACCGCCTTAACATCCAGGGGGTTAACCACTTCAATAATCCTGTCCGTCCCGCAGGCGTGCCCCTTGGCCGTAAAAACTATCTTTGCGCCAAACCCCCTGGCAACATCCGCCACCCTTTCATCATCGCAGGCTATAATTAAATCATCTAAAACTTTGGACTGTTTTGCCCTCTCCCAGACGTGCTGGATCATGGGCTTGCCTAAAATATCCGCCAGGACCTTGCCTTCAAACCGGGTAGATGAATAACGCGCAGGTATTACTCCGACAACATCCATATATACTTAACCTATCCTCTCTAATAATTCTTTGCGGGAAGTAACCGCAGTCCCCAACTTGCTCACCACGATCCCGGCGGCAAAATTGGCGATGTGCGCCGCTTCAAGATTCTTAGCTGCGCAAGAAAGGGCTAACGTAAAAGTGCCGATTACGGTATCCCCCGCTCCGGAGACATCAAAAACCTCCTGGGCTACCGTAGGAATATGAGTGACTGCGCCGTTTTTTTCAAATAGACGCATGCCCTGTTCGCCCAAGGTAATCAAAAGCATCTTTAATCCTAAGTATTTTAAAATCTGCCCGGCGGCCAAATCAATGTCTTTATCGGTGCTTAAGCGATGATTATGGACTTTCAGGGCATTAGTGGTGTCCCTGATTTTTAAATCCCGCACCGCGTTCTCCAGCTCCTTGCGGTTAGGGGTAATGGCGGTGACCCCGCGATAATACTGAAAATTCTCTTCTTTGGGGTCAACGGTAATGATTTTTTTATACTTGTGGGCAAGCGCAATAATCTCATCAAGAAGCCCGGTATTAATCACGCCCTTACCGTAATCTTCGATGATCACCGCGTCAAAACTCTTGATATTTTTTTCAATGAAGCAAGCAATCCGGGAATTTAATTCCTGCGGCAGGGCATGCGTATGTTCCCAATCCAGCCTGGCGATCTGCTGATGCCCGGATATAATCCGGGTTTTTACGGTGGTATGCCTTTGGGGTTCCACAAATATGCCTGCGGTATTGATCTTTCTTTTTTTTAGTTCCGCTAAAAGTATCTTGGCATTGTTATCGCTGCCTACAGCGCCCAGCAAACAAACTTTTGCCTCAAGGGCGCGGATGTTATTGGCTACGTTGGCTGCCCCGCCGGGGACATAGCTACGTTTATTCGCCCAGACTATCGGCACCGGGGCCTCCGGAGAAATCCTGTCTACATTGCCTATAATATATTCATCCAGGATCAGGTCTCCGACCACCAAAATGTTGGACTTATGAAAACGGCCGATGATCTCTTTTAGCTTTTTCACCCCGCCCTTCCTTCTTTATATACTATACGCCCCACTCTCCCTTTTTTTTAGGAAAGGCGGGGTTCATATTTTATCCAAAACCGCCTGTGCTAACATAGGCAGCATGATCTCATGATGCCCGATAATATAATACCCCTTGCCGCCGGCTTCAACCGGGCGGGATACCACATTCTGCGCCGGACGATATTGATAAAACATATCAAAATTGGCAGTGGTAAAATCTTTTACCTTAAAGCCCAGGTTGCGGCATAAATTGAGCGCCTTTAAAAATACTTCGGGCAAGATCACGGCTGAGCCAAAATTAATCACCACCCCGCCGTTATTCAAGCCGCGGATACTTTCCGTAAGCTGATAAAAATCGCGGGTTGAGCCTTCGCCGCAGCGCGCCCCGTTAAAAGAAACATGCTGATGGATAATGTCGGTGCCGATAGCCACCTGCACGCAGACCGGAATTTTATATTTATAGGCGTTATAGATCAGGCTCAAATTTTTATGCGGCAATTTCGCCTTGCTCAACCGGCTGGCAAAGGCCTCGCCAAAACCTAAACCATCAGCTACACCGTCGTTGACGGCATTATTGATAAATTCCGCGGTCTCCCTGCCCATGCCGAATTTACCGTATTTTAAGTTTTCGCCGACATCCTCGGAGGTCTTACCCTGAAAGCCCAGCTCAAAATCGTGGATCACCCCTGCGCCGTTTAAAACTACGCAAGTGATAATTTTTTTACGCAACAGCTCGATAACTACGGGGTTAAGCCCGCATTTTATCACGTGCGCGCCGGCCATAAAAATCACGGCTTTTTTCTTTTTACGCGCCCTGACCACGGCCTCAACCAAAGCAGTAAAATCTTTAGCGCGCAAAACCCTAGGCAGAGACTGGCAAAACTGCCTGAAAGTCCTGCCCTTTTTAGGGGCTTTGGCAAAATCAGCCAGCCCTACCTTGCTCTGCCGCTGCTTTAACGAATATGTCTTGACCTTATGTATATTAATCATAACAGAAGAGTTAGTTTATCATAAATCCTTGATTAAATCAACTTTATTTACTCTCGTTTAAAAGCGCATCCGCAGCGCTTAAAACGTCTTCTACGCTTATTGCCTTAAGGCAGGCAAACTCCTTAACGCAGTTGTGCGCTAAGCACTGCAGGCAGCCGGTTTCCTTATGTAAAAAACGGTCTTTTAACCCCAGCGGGCCCCAGCGCACAGGGCTTAAACCCGGTTGGTTACGGCCAAAAATAGAAATGACCGGCGTGCCGACAGCCGAGGCAATGTGCACCGGCCCGGAATCATTGGAAATAAACAACCGGCAGCGTTTAAGCAGGCTGGCCAATTGGCTTAGCGAAGTCTCTCCTGCCAAGTTTATAACCGGTTCATGCATATTCTCGGCTACATTCCGGGCTAAGCCTATATCCTTGGGGCCGGCGACAATCAAAGCTTTAAATTTATATTTTGCGATTAATTTATCCGCGACCCAGGCGAATCTTTCATTCGGCCAAACCTTGGAAGGGCAGCTTGCCCCGGGATGAATAGCCAATAATTTATCCGTTTGAGCTATTTTTTCCCTTACGAATAACTCGCTGACCCATTTTTCCGATTCTAGTTTTATCGGCATAAACAAACTTTTATCCCGGGGCTCTATGCCTAATCGCCTGACTAAATCCAGGCTGTATTCTAACTCGTGCTTGGCGCCAAGTTGCTTGGTATGTTCGATCTGGTCGGTGAGCAAAAAACCTAACTTGCGGTCATAGCCGACTCTTCTGGGTATACCGGAAAAGAAAGCCAGAAGATGCGCCCGGTTGGTCGGATGCAGGATTAAAGTTAAATCAAATTTCTTTTTTCTCAAATCCCCGGCAAAATTCATGGAGGCTATCCAGCTTCGATGGGCCGAATCTTTATCGTAGATAATCACCTCGTCAAGATAGGGGTTACCATCGACGATATCTTTAGCGTAAGGCGAAACCATCATTGCTATGTGCGCCCTGGGATAATTCTCCCTCAATGCCTTAATCACAGGCGTAGACAAAAGCACGTCTCCTATCCTATCCGTGCGCACAATAAGGATACGCTCAAAATTATGCCCGGGGATTAAATATTTATTCTCTAAACCGCAGCCTAAAATATTGCTGGCCGCAGCAAAAACATCTTGCACTTTTATAGATTGAATGCATTCTAAGGTGCCGAACCTGCACTGCGCCTCTGCGCAGGGCCGGCAAGGCAAATCCTGCTTAATCACTGCGCTTTTTTGCGACCAGGGCCCGTACTTATGCTCATCGCTTATGCCGAATATCGCCACTACCGGCACGTTCAGATAACTGGCTATATGCATAACCGCGCTATCATTGGTAACCGCAAGGACGGATTTTTTTAACAAACACGCCAATTGGCTAAGGTTAGTTTTTCCCGCCAGGTCCAAAGCTTGGTTTTTCATCTTTCTGGCGATATTATTGGTTATTGCCGCATCCGCGTTGTCGCCGACTAAAACTATCCTTGCTGCGCAATCTTGGGCAATCAAAGCAGCCAAAGATAAAAATTTATCCTCCGGCCATCTTTTGGTATGGCTTCTTGCCCCGGGAGCAACAACCACTATTTTACTTTTTGGGGGGATATTGTTTTTTTCTAATTCTTTATCGACATAAATCTCATCTTGCAGGCTCACAGGTAATGCGCCGGGAGCAACGCAAACAAGCTCTCCTGCCTTTAATTTAGAAATGATGGGCTTTATTCTATAAAGATGCATATCTTTCATGTGCCGGATATTTTTAGGCATTGCTAAGAAGGCCCTAGTCTTATATTTAGCGCTAATAAACAAGCTCATGAAAGTATTGCGCAGGTCCACAACCATATCAAACTTTTGTTTTTTGAGCGCGGAAAAAAGACGGAATTTTTCTTTGAGATCCGCGCGCTTGTCATAAATAAACAATTCAAATATCGCCGGATTATTGCGGAAGATCTCTTCTGCGCGCGGCCCGGAGACTACCGTAACTTTTGCGTGGGGAAATCTATCTTTTAATAAATCCAGCACCGGCAGGGTTAAAACCACATCGCCGATATTGCTTAATGTAATAAAAAGGATCTTATTCATTGCTTAACTGCCTTGCCTGCCGGAATACTTCCTCGGGAGTGATCTGCGTCATGCAGCGCCTGTCTTTACAATCAGCCACATAACAGGGGATCTTACATCCGGTGTCCTTGGCTATGATGCGCACATTGTTTTTTGGATAGGGCCCGGTGATATCGGGGTGGGTGGGGCCGAAAAGCGCGATTATTTTTTTAGCACCCACGGCATTGGCAATATGCAACGGCCCGGTATCGGCGCTGATAAAGATATCCGCCTTCTTGCAGAAGGCGCCCAATTGTTTTAAATTAAATACCCCGCAGGCAATAACCGGCTTTTGCTGCATCAACTGCTGGATTTTTTTGGCTAAAGACAGGTCAGCTGAGCTTCCGGTAATAACTACCCTGGCTTTTAAATCATGGATCAACGCATCGGCAAGCCTGGCCCAGTATTCCTTAGGCCAGCGCTTCGGCAGCCAGTTTCCCGAGGGATTTATCCCGATTAAAAAATCCTCTTTGGTGATTTGGTTCTTTTTGAAAAACTCATCCACCGCTTCTTCGTCCTGAGGCCTAAAAAAGAATTCCGTATATCTATCTTCCACCCTTAAGCCTGCTTTTTCAATAATATCAAGGTAGTAATCGATGCGGTGCACGGCATTGTGGTTAGGCGGGATTATTCTTTTGGTCAAAAGAAAGGCGCGCTTTTTAGTGTGGTGGCCGATCCTCTCCGGGATCCGGGCTAACCTGCACAAGAGCGCCCGGCTGAAAGAGCGATGCAGCAAAAAGACCACATCAAAACGTTTGTCTTTTAAGATTTTGACGAAGTTTAGTTTGGAGAAAATCCCTTTATGCCGGTCTTTTTCGTCGAAGATGATGATTTCATCCAGATGCGGATTGTCTTTTAAGATCTGGTAACAATGGCTGGGCACCACACAGGCGATATATCCGTTTGGATAGTTGCGCCGGATGTTGCGTATGGCGGCAGTGGAAAATAAAACATCCCCTAGCCAGTTGACGTTAAATATAAGGATGCGTTTGTGTTTGGTGTCCATTTTATAGATTATTTTTTACGCCGCTCTTTCATGAAAGTATAGAATCCCGAAGTCTCCACCCAAAATACCGCCATATTGCCGGCATTTTCCGAAATCCTCAGCCTCTTTAAAGCAAAGATATCGTCGTTAGGGTATCTTTTACCGGGGTTGGTGGCCACTGCGGCCAGGTATCCGGCGTCAATAACCAACTGCCTTATTTTAGCATCGAACCTGCCTTCGGGGTAGCTAAAAACATTTACCTTCTTGCCCAGCTTCTCCTCCAGGGCCGCCTTAGATGCAAATATTTGCCTTTTTAACTCCTGCCCGTCTTTTATCTTGGTTAACGGCTCCGGGCCGATGGTGTGGCTGCCGATAGCCACCAATCCTGAGGCCTGCATTTCCAGAATTTCCTCCCAGCTTAAACGGTCGGGCCTGCCTACCTCCTGCACAATAATAAAAAGGCTAGCCGGAATACCGTATTTTTTTAAAATCGGGAAGGCGTGCGTATAATTATCTTTATAGCCGTCGTCAAAGGTTATGGCTATCGCGCGCCCGGGAATTTTCTTTTTTTGGCGCAACAGACCGGCTAACTCTTCCAGCGTTAATACATGATAGCGGTTGTTTTTTAAAAACCTCATCTGGCGCTCAAAGATAAGCGGTGAAACTGCAAGCATATTTTTTTTAGATGCATTAGGCTGGATTGAATGATACATGATAATCGGCACAACGTACCTGCCGCGCATAAAGTTTAGAAACAAACCTAATGATATAAGGATTACGCCGAAAACAACGGCTAATCTTTTATGTCTAAACATTGCCTATATACCTTTTCTGTTTTTAAAACCATCTCTTCCTGAGAAAAATGTTTATTTATAAAAATACGCCCCTTTTCCCCGAGATCCCTGAACTTACGGGTATCATTTAACAGCACTGATATGGCCTTAGCCAACTCTAAAGCATTAGCTGCAGGCACTAACAAGCCATTATAATTATTCTGGATCAATGTCTTTATCCCGCCCACATCAGAGCCGATTACCGGAATACCGCAGGCCATCGCTTCCATAAGTCCCAGGCCCAAACCTTCCTGTAAAGAAGGCATAACAAATATATCAATTGCTGCCAGGGCCTGTGTGGTATCTTTAACCGAAGGGACAAAAAATAGGCTATTTTCAATGCCTAGACCCAGGGCTAAATTTTTAAGCCTCTTTTCTTCTCTGCCCTCGCCGACAATAAGCAATTTAACAGCGGGAATATTTTCTATAACTATCTTCATCGCCTCAATAAGATAGGCATGCCCCTTAACATCCGAAAGCCGGGCAATGATGCCTACTACCGGGGCACCGCTCAAGCCAAAAGTTTCCTTGGCTTTTATTTTTGTTGCTGCCTCAAATGCAGAGAATCTATTTAAATCTATGCCGTTATGGATGACCTCTATCTTGGCCGCATCAACCTTAAAATCATATTTTAGATGCTCAGCCACCTGCTGGCTTATCGCAATCACCCTTTGCCCCCAGCAGGGAAAGGCCCTGCGGAAAAACCTGTTTCTAAAAAACCCGTGGCAGGTAGAAATATACGGCCTGCCGGATAATTTCCTTAAAATACACCCCAATACCTGAGTTACCCGGGTATTGGCATGGATGATCTCGATATTATTTTCTTTGATATATTTATCCAGCTTAAATGCGCTGTATAAAATCCTGGGGTCAATTTCAGATTTTGTTTTAACCGGTATATGCACAAACTTTATATCTGCGGCACTAAACCTTAAAAGGCAATCGCCAGAGCTTGATGCCACGTGCACTGCGTGCCCTCTTGTCCGCATGCCATTGGCTAAAGAAAAAACATAGCTGGTAATACCGCCGACATTAAGATGGTTGCTTAAGTATAGAATATTCATTTTAACAGTTTTGTAATTGCCTCTAAAACTTCTTCGGGCCTGATAGAATCCATGCAGCGGTTATTACGGCATCGACGGAGGTAACAAGGAGCGCAGGGCATTTCTTTTTGCAAGAGCACATAATCATGAGCCTGCGGAAGATGCCTGCTGGGGTCAGTCGGGCCGAATAAAGCCACAAAAGGAATTTGACAGCTGGCGGCGATGTGCAAAGGCGCGGAATCGCTGGATATATATACGCTGCATTTTCTAATCAGGCAGACCAATTGATTTATAGTAGTCTTGCCGCAGGCATTAATCGGTTTTGCCTGCCCGGCTGCATTCATAATATGTTGCGCATTCTTTAAATCCTGCTCCGTTCCGGTAATAACCAGGCGCATGTCCCGGCGCCCCAGCTCTTCGCATAGTTTAATCATATGCCCCGGCGGCCAGTTTTTAGTCTGCCATTTCGAGCTGGCGCTTAAGTTTATCCCGATAAGTTTGGTGTTTGAACTAAGCCACTGCGAATTTAAAAATTCATCGATATAATCCTGGTCCCGCTCGTCTGGCCAAAGCTCTAAACGCGAGTCCTCTAAATCTATATCGAGCATCTTTAAAACGCGGAATTGATGTTCGACTGGCCCCACAACCGAAGGTTTATCTTTAATCCGCTGATTAAGCAGGAACCCAAATTTTTTATTATCATATCCATAGCGCTTCATTGCCAGGCTTAAAAAAGCTAAGACATGGCTTTTGCGGTTATTCTGCAAATCAATAACTATATCAAAATTACTTTTTCTTAGCTCCTTGCCTAACCTTAAGATTCCGGATACTCCTCTGTATTTAGTCTTGAAATCGCAGACTAGTAATTCATCTATGTAGGGACAGCCGGTAAGCAAATTCTTGCAATCTTGTGCCACCAACAGGCTGATTTTGTAATCGGGTTTGAATTTTTTATGCAGCGCCTTCAAGGCAGCGGTAGATAAAATTACATCCCCTGCCGAACTAAGTTTAATCACCAGGATGCTAAAATTCTGTAGCGCCTCTGCATAAACATCCACGGTCCTTTTTACCATTAATTCAAGATTATACTGCTCTTTCACCTTCGTATAGGCTGCCTCGGATATTTTCTGGGCAAAGGCCCGATCTTTATAAATTTTGGCTGCTGCTTCACTCATGCTTTCCGGATCAGCTGCCGGAACCAGGAGGCCGGTTTTACCGTCTTCGATAATATCCACCACTCCCCCTACTTTGGTAGCGACGACCGGAACACCCGCAGCCTGGGCTTCAATGATCACCCTGCCGAATGCCTCCTGAGTAGTAGTGGCCAGCACCAAAAGATCCAGGTGCTCTAATATCCCCGGGATATCCCTCTGTGTCCCTAAAAATTGGGTGGAATTCCACAGGCCCAGTCTTTTCACCAAAATCTCCAACTCCTCTTTATAGGCGCGCTTTGAAGCCGGGGCATCCCCGACAATCCATATTTTAAGATTGGGCACCTGCTTGGCCAGCTTGGCCATAGCCTTGATAAAATAATTATGCCCTTTGATAGGAGTGATTCTGCCGATTAGACCTACGTTAAAATCCGCGTTTGTCTTTTGGGCAGGGTTAAGATATTTAAATTTCTCCAGGTCTACGCTGCGCGGCACAAGCTTAATCCGCTCGTAAGGAACGCCAAAATCGTCGATCATGTGCCGGCCGATAATACTGCTTAATACAATCACCCGTTTTGCCCAGCCCATGACATAGCTAAAAGGATGTTTGGTATAATAACCGTGGCAGGTGGTAATAAACACGGTATTGGTGAGGCGGCAGGCAAAATAAGCCACCCAGGCCGGCACGCGCGAACGCGCATGCACGATATCAATTTTTTCCTTCCTGATAATCTGCGCTAATTTAGGGATGTTTTTAACTATTGCCAGGATTGATTTCTTATGCACCGGCAGCTGATAATGTACAGCGCCTAAAGTTTCCAGCTGCTTGACCAATTCCCCTCCGGCAGAAACCACCACGGCTTTATGCCCGAGCCTAACTAAGTATTTGGCAAGGTCCAGCGTCCCGGTCTCTACCCCCCCGACATTTAACTCCGGCAATATCTGCAGTATATTCATTTTTTAAATTATTCTTCTTAAGGCCTCGGTAACTTTAAGGTTATCTTCTAAGATGCGTATCGGCGGCTGTTTTCTTAGGATCTCGTCAATCAAAGAAGAAATCTCGTCTGGCCGGCATAAATAAATATAATTTTTAGCGGCTAAATGGCCCAGAAACTGCGCATGCCTTTGGCCTACGCGGGCCTTAAAAACCACGATGTATTTACCGCAGGTAGCAGCCTCCGAAATCATAGAGATACTTTCCGGCGAAACTATTATAATCTTGCTTAAATCAAGTATCCCGCCTACGGCAAATGAAGGATTATTTTCACTGGCAACCACTAAAATTCCGCAGCGGGGATAATTTTTTAATTCCTGCTTTAATAAGTTCTCTATTCCGGCAGGGGTGCGGCGGGAAGTGCTGGCTAAAATCTTAGCCTCATGTTTCTCGACAGAGCGCTTGATCTGGCTGAGTACCTGCGCAACTACTGCCGCATTTAAAGAGAAGGCTTTGGTATTGCCTCCCAGCAATAAACCAAAGCTTAATCCTCGAGGCAGAGGAATTTGTTTCTGCAGGGCCTGGCCCTCTTCTTTAAGATAATCCTCATTAATCAAATTTAATGCCCCTTCCGTGGCCACGATATTTTTTCT
>CAYHNY010000010.1:13931-19743 GCA_964358115.1 uncultured Planctomycetales bacterium
TGACTGGGATTGGCGCAGATGCCCGGCCTTTCCGTCGCCTAAAATCAAAATAGATTTCTCTTTTGTGTACTTCCAGATTTTATAGGTCCAGAGATAATCCTTGGGGTAGCGCTGAATTAATCCCTCGAATATTTTCATCACCGCCTTAAGGTTCTCCCGGATGTCTTTGTCTTTATCGCCGGTTCTCTGCAATTTAAACGGCGGCCGAATCACTACTTTTAGGTAAGGCCCGTTTATCCGGGTATGAAACGCCGGCAGGATCACCACATCATATTTTAATGCCAGCCTTAAAGCCCCCGTAGGCATGGAAGCCACCTTGCCGAAAAATTCAACCTGCTCCCCGGATTTTCCGCCCTGGTCCGCAGTCATGCCTATGGCCTCGTTATTCTTCAAGGCCTGGATTAATCCGCGCATCTGATTTTGCCTTTGGATGATTTTGCAGCCTTTACGCGTGCGATAATAATTAAGCAATGCATCCAACCGTTTATAGCGTTGATTGCGCACAAACAAATTAAAACTAAACCCTAAGTTAGCGCAGATAATGTTGGAGAGCTCCCAGCTGCCGGCATGCACGCCTAAAAAAATAATCCCTTTTCCCTTTTTAAATGCCTCTTGTATAAACTCTGCGCCTTCGATAGTAATGTATTTATCCATATATTTTTTATCCACCAAAGGGATAAGAAATATCTCCAGCAGGCTTTGGCCGAAAGAGCGGTAGAATTCTTTGGCAAGAGATTTTACCCGCGGCAAGGCCAAGGTTGCGTTAAAGGCCCGTTTGATATTAGCGTAGACGATCGCTTTATGCTTAAAGTCAAAGGCATAAAGCAGCTGCCCAAGGCAGCTGCCTAAGAAAAGGGTTAATCTTAAAGGCAAAACCCGCGCCGTGGCGCTAACCAGCCTAAAGGCTATACAGCTTAAGTAGTCGATGATAGAATATCTGCTCATCTTTAATAATCTCTAACTTAACGCGCAGGACAAAGACTTTGGCTTGATCATCATCCGGCAATACCGAGATGATCTTTGCCGCATCCTTCTGGGTAGTCAAAATAGTTTCGATATTCTGTTGCGCGGACTTTTTAAAAACATCCTCTAAATCCTTGCGGCAATAGAGGTAGTGGTCGGGAAAACTAAAGCTTAACCCGATATCAATACTCAAGCTTTTAACCGTACTCTCAAAATAACCCGGGTCGGCGATTGCGCAAACTAAAGCTACTTTTTTACCTTTAAAAATATCCGCGCCAAGTTGAGCCTGGCCTTCTCTGATACGATAAAAACCTACCGGCTTATGCCTGGATTCAAAAATTAATGCCGCCGGATTAATCCGCTGCAAAAAAGACCTTAAGGGCTCCGTGTCTTTGTGCAAATCCGTCTTGGTTAAAACAAATACATCTACTTTTTTTAAGGTAGAAACCGGCTGGCGTAAAATCCCCCGGGGCAGCATCCTGCGATTGCCAAAAGGATTGGCTGCATCAATAGTCACAATCTCCAGGTCTTTCTTAATCTTCCACTGCTGGAAACCGTCATCCAAAATTACCGTATCCGCCGCGTAATTATTAATCGCGAGCCACCCCGAACGGCAGCGGCAAGAATCCACTAATACCGGGATATCTTTAAGCTGCGTTTTAAGCATATAAGGCTCATCGCCCATCGCCTCGTGGCTTGTGGCTTGTGGCTTGTGGCTTGTGACTTTTCTTTTATACCCCCGGCTGAGTATCGCTACTTTCTGCCCTTTATTTTTAAGATAACCGGCGATAAATTCTACTAAGGCGGTCTTGCCTGTGCCGCCTAAAGTAATATTGCCCACACTGATCACCCTGCATTTTAAACGGCAGGGTTTAAAACGATAGATAAATATTAAAAGCAAAACTATCAAACCATAAAGCAGGGAAAGAAGGAACAAGAAAACCTTGATTACCCCGGCAAAAAAGTTTTTATTCTTGTCTGTAGCTAAATCGTAGAGATATTTTTGCATAAGCCTTCTATGATTTGCGCCGTTTTCTGCGTTGCCCCCTGATGCGCCGATACTAATGCCCTGGCTCTTGCGGAAAGCCGCCCTATTTCTTCCGGGCTATTTAATAACTGTTTGATTTTTAGGCAGAGGCCTTCTCCATCTTTAACCAAAAGCGCGGCCTTATTTTCCAGAAACAAATCCGCAATATCGGAAAAATTAAACATATGCGGCCCGAATAATATGGGTTTGCCTAACGCCGCCGGCTCTAAAATATTATGCCCGCCGTTTCTGGCGAGGCTGCCTCCCACAAAAACAATATCGCAGAGGGCATAAAAAGACAAAAGCTCGCCGATGGTATCCAGGATAAAGATAGGTTTCAGGTTATAGGTGTTAGGTGTTAGGTTAAGGCCAAGGTTAAGTTTAGAGATAAAGATGCTCGGTAAACCACGCGTTTTTGATATCTTTTCGATATCTTTAGCCCTGTCCGGATGCCGGGGAGCGATCACCAGCCTCAAATCCGGGAAGTCTTTCAGCAATCTCTGGTGCGCGCCTAAAACAATCTCTTCCTCGCCGGGATGGCTTGACCCGACTACCCAGATTTTTTCCTGCGGCTGAATGCCCAATTTTACCCTGAGCCCGGCGTCGTCTTTCTTAAAATCAGGGTAGGTGTGGGCGTCAAATTTCATGTTACCGGTTATACGTATCTTATCCCGCAAGACCCCTAAGCATATCAGCCTGTCTGCGTCGCGCTGCGTCTGCGCGCAAAAAAGAGAGATTTTATTCAGAATGGGCTTTAGCAAAAATGCGGCTAAGCGATAGCCCTTAAAAGACGCACCCGATATCCTGCCGTTGACTACCAGCACAGGAATGCGTTTTTGATAAAGGCAGCGGATCAGGTTCGGCCAGATCTCGGTTTCCGCCAGGATAAATAAACAGGGATTGACTCGTTCCAACACTTTGCGCACGATAAAACTTAAATCCAGCGGCAAATAAGTAACGAAGTCGTTATCTGCGGCAATAGCGCGGGCAATTTTATTTCCCGTCGGGGTAACCGTGGAAATAACAAAATTGCGCCCGGGGTATTTCTTTTTCAGCTCTTCAAAGAGCCCTTTTACGGCTTTTGCCTCGCCAACGCTGACTGCGTGTATCCAGATAGGCTGCCCTAGATTCAGATCTTTAGGCAATCTTCCCAGGCGCGTTTGAAACCCGGGATGAAACTTTCTTCTCCATAAAAATACGGGAAGATAGATAATCGCCGCTAAAATATAAAAGAGATTATAAATAATGCACATTGCTTCTATCCTCTATTATCCACCTTATGCCCGGGGGTGCGCTTTGTCGTAGACGTTTTTTAGCCGCTCTGTGGTAAGATGGGTGTAAATCTGGGTGGTGGCTAAATTTACGTGGCCCAGCAACTCCTGCACGCTGCGCAGGTCCGCTCCACGGTTTAAAAGATGCGTGGCAAAAGAGTGCCGCAGGGTATGGGCGGATACCCCCTGCTTGATGCCAGCCAGGCGAAGATATTTCTGCACGATATTCCTTACCCCCCGGTCAGTGAGGCGCCGCCCGTTCTTATTTAAAAAAACTGCCGTGGATTGTTTTTTTCTTTTTTCCAAATAATCCTTAAGCACATTAATCGCGCACTCACCGATAGGCACGATGCGTTCTTTTTTACCCTTGCCCATCACCTTGAGGACACCGCTGATAAAATCCATATCTTCGATATTCAAGCTCACCAGCTCCGAGATCCTTATACCGGTAGAATAGAATGTTTCTAAGATCGCCCGGTCGCGTAAGGAGCGCTCATCCTTAGGCAAAACTGCTTCAATTAATCTGGTTACTTCTTCTTCGGTCAAAAACTGCGGCAGGTGTTTTTCTATTTTAGGGCTGGAAAGTACCAGTATTGGGTTGGCTTTTATAAACCCTTCGCGGGTCAAAAATTTAAAAAAAGACCTTAAGCTAGACAGCTTGCGACTCACGCTTTTAGTCTGCAGGTTTCTTTCTTTTAAAGCCGCCAGGTATTTTCTCAAAGCCAGGTAATCCACGTTTTCAACCCGGGTTTCACCTAAGAATTCCCGAAAATCTTCCAGGTCTATACGGTAATTGAGTATAGTGTGCCGGGAGTAATTTTTCTCAATTTCCAAATAACGCATGAATTTTTCGATGTATCTTTCCATATAGTATTATGCCTGCGGCAGATCCCTGGAGGTAAACCGGCAATTAGGAAAATTTGAGCAGCCGTAAAAGAATCCTCGCGCTGAACGCCGCTGTACGAGCTCTCCGCCGCAGTTTTCTTGCGGGCACTTAACCCCGCTGGTTATAGACTTAGAATTTTTGCACTGGGGAAAATCCGAACAGCTTAAAAATTTCCCTTTCCTGCCCCATTTAATAATCATCGGCTTGCCGCACTTATCGCAGACCTCATTAGTTTCAATCACTTCTTTTTTAACATTTTTCTGGGCAAAATCCAGGCTTTCCTTAAAAGGTTGGTAGAAATCGCGCAGCACCTTTATCTTATCTATTTTTCCTTCTTCGATCTCATCCAGCGAATCTTCCATGCCGGCGGTGAATTTTACATCCATGACCTTAGGAAAATACTCTACCAAGAAGTCGCAGACTTTAAAGCCTAATTCCGTGGGAAAAAAATACCCTTTTAAGCGCCGGATATAATCGCGCTGGATAAGGGTATAGATTATCGGCGCGTAGGTAGACGGCCTGCCGATCCCCTCCTCCTCCAGGGCCTTTACCAAAGAGCTATCCGAGAATTTCGCCGGAGGTTTAGTGAAATGTTGCGATGGGATCACATTTAAAAGCCCTAAGCTCTCGTTTTTTTCTAACGGCGGCAATTTATTCTTTTCTTTTTCCTCTTTGTTATTATTATGGGCTGCGCTAAAGCCATCAAAAACCAGGCTGGTGCCGGAAACAGAAAATCCGTATTTGCCCGCTTTTATATCCACGCTGGTCACCAAATACTGCGCCGGGGTCATTTGACTGGCCAGGAACCTGTTATAAATCAATTCATATAATTTATGCTGCTCGGGGCTTAACGCCGATTTGATGCTTCCCGGCGTACAATGCATCAATGCCGGGCGGATGGCCTCGTGCGCTGCCTGGGCATGTTTTTTTACTTTATACACATTGGGGCTATCGGGTAAATAGGCCTTGCCGAATTGCTGAAGGATAATATCCCTTACCCCGTTGATCGCTTCTACGGCAACATGGGTAGAGTCGGTACGCATGTAGGTGATCAAACCGGTGGGAGCGGACTGGCCGATATCAATGCCTTCATAAAGCTGCTGGGCGACAATCATGGTTTTGGAGGCGTTGAAGCGGAACTTATTGAATGCCTCCTGCTGAAGAGTACTGGTAATAAAAGGCGGATCGGGATAACGGTTTTTTTCTTTTTCTTTTACATCAAAGACCTGAAAAGCCTGATTTTTTATATCCTGGGCTAACCCCTCGGCCTGGGCTTGATTTTTTATTTCCGCTTTCTGCTCATCTATCTTTTCCAACTTAGCGCTGAATGCGGCTGAACCGTCTTTCTTCTGCAGCTCGGCATCAATCTCCCAGTATTCCTGAGGGATAAACTTTTGGATCTGTTTTTCCCTCTCTACGATGAGCTTTAAAGCTACGGATTGCACCCTGCCAGCACTCAAGCCCCGGGCGAGCTTCTTCCAAAGCAAAGGGCTTAATAAATAACCCACGATCCTGTCCAATATGCGCCGGCCACCCTGAGCCTCAATCATATTCATATTGAAATCCCGGGGGTGGGCAAAGGCCTCTTTAATCGCTTGAGCAGTTATTTCATGGAAGGTTACCCTCAAGACATTTTTACCCTTAAAAAGCCTGTCTTTAAGCTGC
>CAYHNY010000011.1:0-18798 GCA_964358115.1 uncultured Planctomycetales bacterium
GAAAACTCTCCATCGCCGGATAAAGAAACTCCTCCACCACTTTGGAGAGCCGGTGTATCTCGTCAATAAAAAGTATATCGCCTTTTTCCAAATTAGTTAATATACCGATTAGGTCTCCGGCCTTAGTGATTGCCGGGCCTGAGGTGGCGGTAATTTTGGTGCTCATCTCATGGGCGATGATGTGAGAAAGTGAGGTCTTGCCCAGGCCCGGAGGGCCGGAAAGCAAAACATGTTCTAAGGGCTCTTTTCTTTCTTTTGCCGCGGTAAGGCAGACCTTTAGGTTATCCACTATTTCTTTTTGGCCGATGAACTCACCCAGCTTCTTCGGCCTTAAGGAAATATTTAAAACAACGTCCTCTTCGGTCTCCTGCTGATTATCGATGAGGCGGTTATCCACCAATACCTGCCTCTGGGATACTGGCTCAGGGTTGCTATAAAGATGGTCGCGGTAATTCTGCCTGGCCGCTCTTGGCCTTGTCTCTTTTTTCATAGGGGATAATATTATCTTTATTGCGGCTGATCTCTATTTCCTGAAATAGCTCTTTCTGAAAGGCCACGATCTCTTTCATCCGGATCAACTCCAGTATCGCCAAAAAGGTAACCACTATCTCTATTTTATGCTTGGCTTGCACAAACAACTCTGATATGCGCAAGGAATGGTTAACCAGCAAGAGGTGTAAAATCTGATGCACCTTCTCCTCAACGGTAAATTCATCCTTGACTACCTCATAAAAGACTTCTCTGGGGACATCCTTTAACGCCTGCGAAAAGGCGTTAATCAAATCAAAGATGCTCGCCTCAAAATACGCCCCCGTCTCTATGCTAGCATTCGCCGTCTCTATGGCCTCAGGCTTAGGGCGCTTGAATACCTCCTGCTGCGCTATCTCTCTTTGCCTTAAACTTTCCGCTATTTCCTTAAACTTTTCATATTCTAATAAACGCCTGACCAGCTCTGCCCTGGGGTCCTCCTCTGGCTCAGCCTGCTCATCGGGCTCAACCGGAAGGAGCATCTTGGATTTAATCTGCATAAGCGTGGCAGCCATGACTAAAAATTCTCCGGCGATATTCAGGTCTAACAGCTTGATCAGTTCCAGATAGGATAGATACTGCTCGGTTACCTTGGCAATGGGGATGTCATAGACATTGAGATGGTCTTTTTTTACCAAATAAAGCAACAGGTCAAGCGGGCCTTCGAATATATCCAGTTTTATTTTATAACCCATATCTTAGAGCTTGGGATACGGCCTTGACTTCTTTAAGCGTCTTTGCGGCAACGCTAGAGGCCTTAAGGCTTCCCTCTTTCAAAATTTTACTAATTTTAGATTTATCCCCGGCGAATTCCTGGCGCCTTTTGTGAAAAGGCTTTAATATCTCTATTAATTTCTCCGCCAGTATTTTTTTACATTCGGTGCAGCCGACTTTGGCGTTCGTACACCATTCTTCTACCTGAGGCTTCATCTCCGGGGCAAAAATGGCATAGTAGGAATGGACATTACAATCTTGCGGATGCCCGGGGTCGTTTAGCTTGATGCGCTTAGGATCGGTAAACATCCCGGAGGCTTTCTTTTCAAGCGCCTCCTGGGAATCGCAAAGGTCAATGGTGTTATTATAGCTTTTGCTCATCTTTCTGCCGTCTAAACCCAAAAGCCGCGGGGTCTGGGTCAATAGGGCGCGTGGCTCGGGAAAAACTTTCGCCTTATACAACCCGTTGAAACGCCGGGCAATTTCGCGGGTAAGTTCTAAATGCGGCAGCTGGTCTTCCCCCACGGGGACTTTGTCCGCTTTATAGATAAGGATATCCGCTGCCTGCAGCACCGGATAACCTAGAAATCCGTAGGTATTCAAATCCCGGGATTTGACTTCCCGCAGCTGCTCTTTATAGGTAGGGCATCTCTCCAGCCACCCCAGCGGGACAAGGCAGGAAAAAAACATATATAAATCCAGATGCTGCGTAACCTCGGATTGCAAAAAAATAGTGGATTTAGCGGGGTCGATGCCGGCGGCTAACCAATCAACAATATTATCAATGGCATACTCAGAAAGCTGCGCCGGATTTTCATATTCGCTCATCAGGGCATGCCAGTCTGCGACCATAAAAAAACAGTCATATTCCTCTTGCAGCTTCATCCAGTTATCCAAGGCACCGACTAAATGCCCCAGATGCAATCTGCCGGTCGGCCGCATGCCGCTTAATATGCGCTTTTTCATGCTCAATCCCTATAATTTCCTGAGAATCTTTTCTATCTCGTAAGCCTCAATGCTGTCGCCTTCCGCCAAATTATCAAAACCGCTTAAGCTTATACCGCACTCAAATCCTTCGGCGACTTCCTTGACATCGTCTTTAAAACGTTTTAAGGCAGCGATGCGGCCCTCAAATATCGGCTCTGCGTTGCGCACTATATTGACTAAAGCGTTGCGGGTAATCTTGCCTTTATTTACCATACATCCGGCAACCGTGCCTGAACGCGAAAGCTTAAATACCTTCTTTACTTCAGCCCGGCCTAAGAATATTTTCTTAAGTTTAGGCTCAAGCATCCCCTCGAGAGCTGCCTTTATATCATTGGCCAGCTCATAAATAACATTATAGATCCTTACGTCTATGCCTTCTTTGGAGATTATCTCCTTAGCCGGCTCATCCGCCTCCACGTGAAAACCCAGTATCAAGGCATTGGAGGCTACCGCTAAAACTACATCGGATGAATTTATCGCCCCCACGCCCTCATGGATGATATCGAGCTTAATCTCGGAGGTATTGATTTTAGCCAAAGTATCTTTTATGGCGCCCAGGGAACCCTGGACATCGGACTTAATAATGATCTTTAGCTCCTTGATTTTCCCTTCTTTTATCTGCGCATGCAGGTCTTCCAGGCTGATCCTCTTCACCGTCTTAACTTGCTGGAGCTTTTCTTTTTCCTGACGCTTCAAGATCAATTCCTTGGCGATTCTTTCCTCTTTAATCACAAAAAATTGCTCGCCTGCCGCAGGCACTCCGCTTAAGCCTAAAACCTCAACCGGAAAAGAAGGCAAGGCTTCAGTTACCGCCAGGCCCCGGTCATTGAACATCGCCCGGATCTTGCCGTAATGGTTACCGACGATAACATTATCATTAAGATGCAAGGTGCCGTCTTGCACAAGCAGGGTCGCCACCGAGCCTCTGCCCTGGCTCATTTTGGCTTCCAAAACCACGCCCTTGGCCGCCTTTTGCGGATTAGCTTTTAATTCCAGCATCTGCGCTTCCAAAAGTATCATCTCTAATAATTCATCTATGCCCTGGCCTGTTTTTGCCGATACGCCCACGGTAATAATCTTGCCGCCCCAATCCTCAGCCCGCAAATCCCTTTGGCTTAATTGTTTTTTAACCATGTCCATGTCTGCCTGGGATTTATCAATTTTATTCACCGCCACAATTATAGAAACCCCTGCTGCCCGGGCATGGTCTATGGCCTCTTGGGTCTGAGGCATGACTCCATCATCAGCTGCGACTACCAAAACTACGATATCCGTAACGCTTGCTCCGCGCGCGCGCATGGCAGTAAAAGCCTCATGGCCGGGGGTATCCAGAAAAGTAATCTCCCCCTTCGGCAAAACTACCCTATAGGCGCCGATATGTTGGGTGATACCGCCGTGTTCGGATTCAGCGACTTTAGTTTTTCGAATAGCATCCAAAAGCGAAGTCTTGCCATGGTCAACATGGCCCATAAAAGTAACTATCGGAAAACGCGGGCACAAAAACTCCGGCGGGTCGGCCTGAGTATGAATCTTTAAAGCCAATTCCTCTTCCTCGGGAGCCCTGATGATCTTAAAACCAAACTTAGCGCATAAAGTGACAACCAGTTGTTCTTCCAAGGCCTGATTTATCCCTGCCATTACCCTCATATCCATCAGGTTCTTAATCAGCAGCGAAGGTTTCTGCTGCAGTCTTATGGCCAGATCTTTCAGGGTAATAGGAAGTTTCAATTCTATTTCTTTTAATTCCGGCTTAAACTCAGGTTTAGCCGCGGGCGCAGTAATCTTTATCTCTTCAACTTCTTTCTTGGTTTCCTTGGCCGGGCTTATTGTTTCTGATGTTGGCGGATGAGGAGCAACCTCGTGCGCGGCTTGAGGGGTAAAAACAGGTTCCTGTTTCTTCGCGCTTAACTTAAGAGCTGGCTTGGCCGGCTTCTTGACTTCGGTTTTAACCGGCTTTGCGCCGGATTCTTTGGCAGCTGGCTTGGCTAAAGTAGCTTTAAGTTTCTTAGGTTTAGCCGCTGGCTTGGCCGGCTTTAGCTTCACCGGTTTTTTGGCCTTAATCTCTTTTTCCGTTTTCTTGACAACTTTTGCTTTTTCTTTTTTTATATTTTTCATTTTTTAGGGGATAGTTTCTGCGCCTGCTCAATCAGCTTCTGAGCTTTTTTCTCTCCGATACCTTTAATTCCGGTTAATGCGTTAATAGCAGCTGCGGCTATATCGCTTACATTTTTGAACCCGGCTTCCTTAAGCAGGCTTACGGTCTTTTCTCCTGCCCCGGGAAGCTCTTCCAAAGGAATTGCCTTCTGGCCTTGCTTTTCTTTCTTAAGTTTTTTCTCTTTTTTAACCTTCTTCTCTTTCTTTGCCTCGGATTCTTGCGGTTGCTGCTTTTGCTCCGGGGCCGGCGCAGCAGTAGCCGTAGTCTTAGTGCGAATATCCAACTCCCAGCCGATAAGCCTAGAAGCAAGCCTTACGTTTTGCCCGTGTTTTCCGATTGCCAGAGACAGCTGGTCGTCGTCAACAATGATCTCTGCCTTAAGGCAATCTTTGTTTAATTTTATCTCGCTTATCTTAGCCGGCGAAAGGGCAGCCCTGATATATTCCCTGATATCTTCGTTATAGCGGACGATGTCGATTTTTTCATTATGCAGCTCTGTGACGATATTCCTTACCCGGTTGCCGCGCATGCCTACGCAGGCGCCCACGGAATCCACCTTATCATTCTTGGAGTATACGGCGATCTTGGTGCGCTCGCCTGCCTGGCGGGCTATGGACCTGATCTCAACGACCCCCTCATAGATCTCCGGCACCTCCAGCTCAAAAAGCTTTTTTACCATATTCGGATGCGTGCGCGACAAGATAATCTGAGGGCCTTTATTATCTTTTTTCACCTCGGCAACAAAGGCGCGTATGCGCTGGCCCTGCCTGAAGTCCTCAAGCGGCGACTGTTCGCGTTTAGGCAGGATGCCTTCGGCTTTTCCCAGCAGGTCAACGATGATATTTCCTTTTTCAAAGCGATAGACAGTGCCGGAGACTATTTCGCCGACCCGCGTCTGAAACTCGTTAAACACCACTTCTTTCTCTGCCTCGCGTATCTTTTGTATTATCACCTGACGGGCGGTAGAGGCGGCGATGCGGCCAAAATCTATCGTGGTGATCTCTACCTGATTTTTGAAGGCATGGATCTTGCCGTTTGTGCGGTCAATCTCCACCCTGACTTCCTCATCGGGTTTTATGTCGGTGACCTTGCGCACCGCTGACAACAAGGCGCTCTCCACCGCTTCGATAAGGACCTCTTTCTTTATCCCTTTTTCTCTTTCCATCTGCTCGAGTATCGCCAATAATTCCTGACTCATTTTATTGATCTCCGTTAAATAGTATCGATGTTTTGTTTTGCCTTCGCGATCTGTGCCAGCGGTATAATAACTATGCCGTTTTCAAGCTCCACCTCTACAGACTCATCTATCGCCTGTTTTATTACCCCTTCCAATTCTATTTTTTCGTTTATCTTTTCTTTAAGGAAAAACCTGGCCCGCTTTTGACGGCAGCGCAAAAAATCATTCTTATTTACCAGCGGCCTGTCTAATCCGGGCGAGGATACTTCCAGGATGCAGGGTTGGCTTAAAATATCCTTTCCATCCAATATCCTGCTTATCTGGGCGTTAAGATAGGCGCACTCCTCCATGCTTATGCCTCCCTCAGGCTTATCCGCAAGGATGCGCAGGTATAGGTCTCTTCCCTCGTAGCGATAAATCAAATCTACAAGCTCAACGCCTTCGTGTTTTAAGTACGCTTCAATTATCTGTACAACCCGGGCATCCAATTCTTGTTTACCCATTTAAGATTTCCCTTGTTTTAGCTAAAATTTCTTCTTCCCCGGCAATAAATCTTTCGTTATTGCGGCGAATTTTAAGCTCCAGGGTATTATTCTTCAAGGCATCTTTGCCGATAACCAACTGCAAAGGGATCCCCAGAAGATCCGCGTCTTTAAATTTCACCCCTGCCCGCTCATCGCGGTCATCCAATAAGGCCTCTATGCCCAAGCTATTGAGTTGCCCGTAAATACTTTTGGCCTTTTCCATGATCTTCGCCTGTCCTAAATCCAAAGGCAAGATGATCATTTTGTAGGGGCTGATTTCTTTAGGCCAGATTATCCCGGCGGCGTCATTATTCTGCTCAATGATCGCGGCGATCAACCTGGATACCCCTATGCCATAGCAGCCCATAATTATAGGTTTTAATTTACCTTGCGCATCCAGGAAATTTGCTCCTAATGCCAGGGAATATTTCGTGCCGAGCTGAAATATATGCCCGATCTCCATGGCATTGACCTTATCCAGTTCAACTTTACATCCGGGGCAGCTATCCAATCCGCCTTCATGAAAAGCGAAGCTGCCCTTACATTTTGGACAAACCAGGACTATATCTTCACCGCTGGCAGTCGCAACCATAAATTCATGCGAGACCTTTCCGCCCATAACTCCGGGGTCGGCGCTCACGGTCAAAATCTTTAAGCCGCAGCGGCTGAATATCCGGCCATAGGCAGCGTGCATCGCCTGATAGCTATTTTCTAAACCGGCGTCATCCTGATCAAAACTATAGGCATCCTTCATAATAAATTCGCAGGCCCTGACCACCCCAAAGCGCGGCCGGATTTCATCACGGAATTTAACCTGGATCTGATAAAGGATTAAAGGCAGCTGCTTATAAGAAGAGACTTGCGTCCTTACCAGCTCGGTAATCACTTCTTCATGGGTGGGCCCTAAGCAGATTTTTCTTCCCCGGCGGTCGGTAAATCTGACCATCACTTCGCCTATATCCTTATCGCGGCCGGATTTTAACCATAAATCCAGTGGCTGCAAAGCCGGCAGCAATACTTCGGCGGCAGCGCAAGAATTCATCTCCTGGCGTATAATCGTTTCGATATTATTCAAGGCCTTTAATCCCAGGGGTAAATAGGAATATACCCCGGCCATAAGCATGCGCACTAGCCCGGCGCGCAGCATCAGCTGGTGGCTGGCAGATTCTGCTTCCTGCGGAGCCTCTTTTAATGTGGCGATAAAAGATTGAGACCAGAGCATCTTCTTTTAGTTTCAAGTGTAAAGTATATAAGTGTAAAGTTATTAAGTTTTACTTACACACTTGCACACTTTAGATATCTCCTTTAATAATATATCCGCGCACCTATTAATTGGAACCTTTCTTACGGGCTTGCCTTTTTTGAATAACCAGCCTTCTTTTTTCCCGAAAGCCACTCCGATATCGGCTTCCCTTGCTTCGCCAGGGCCATTAACCTCGCAACCCATGACCGCAACCTTTATCCGCTTGGCTGAAAGCTGAAAGCTGAAAGCTGAAAGCTTATTTTCCAACTCCCTGGCTATCTTAATCAGATTCACCTGACAACGGCCGCAGGTAGGACAACTGATAATCTCGGGGCCAAAGCTGCCCAAACCCACAGCCTCTAAAATACTCCTGGCCACCTTTACCTCTTCCTGCGGTTTATCGGTCAGCGATATTCTTATTGTATCACCAATCCCCTCTGATAGCAAAGCCCCAATTAAAATAGCGGATTTTATCGCGCCTGAATCAGGAGTCCCGGTAGCAGTAACCCCCAGGTGCAGGGGGTAATCACAAAGCGAGCTCATTTTACGGTATGCCCGCAGCGTATCATTAACATTTGATGCCTTTAAGGAAACTACGATATCCCTGATTCCAAAGTACTCTAAGGTTTTAATATAATTCAAGGCAGATTTAACCATAGCATCGGAAATATCTCTGCCGCCTGACGTTGATCCCGGTAAAGATCCGGAATTTATGCCCACGCGGATAGGTATGCCCCTGGATTTCGCCGCCATAGCTATTTGCTTAATTTGATCTTTTTTATAAATATTGCCCGGATTTAATCTGATCTTGTCCGCGCCGCTATCCATGGCTGCCAGGGCCAGGCGCCAATCAAAATGTATATCGGCAACCAACGGAATGTTTATGCGCGCCTTGATCTTTTTTAAGGCTGCGGCATCTTGACTATCCTTAACTGCCAGGCGCACAATATCGCAGCCGATGCGTTCTAATTCTTTGATCTGGCTGACCGTCGAGGAAATATCGCAGGTCTTAGACTTGGCCATAGACTGTATGGCTACGGGGTTGCTGCCTCCGATTGAAACCCTGCCAATCTTGATAACTTTAGTCTTGCGCCGGACTATCCGCATTAATTTGCCCGCCTTTAGGAATCTTATTTCCAAAGAATCTTACGATATCATTATAAGTCACCAGCACCACCAGCAATAAAAGCGCGGTCATCGCCGCCTGCGTAATCATGCGCTCAACCTTAGCGCTTATACCCTTGCCGCGTATTTTCTCGATAAATAAAAGTAATATGTGCCCTCCGTCCAATACCGGAAATGGCAACAGATTAAAGATAGCCAGGCTTATGCTTAAAACCGCGACCAGATGCAAAAGGGCAATCGGCCCCAGATGCGCAGCCTGAGAGGTGATATAAAAAATACCTAAAGGCCCGGTTACGGAATCACGCATAGATAGATTACCGGTAATCATCCGCCAAAAAGCCTTGTACGTCATCACAGTCAGGCTCAGGGTTTTTTTGCCGGCTAAGATCAGGGATACAAAGATGCCGTGTCTTACGCTGATAATCTCGTCTGCCGGGGTAATGCCGATAAGCCCGATGCTGCGCTTCTTGCCTAAATTATCGTCAACGGCTTTTTCCCTGATTTTAACGTTCAGGTAATAAATCTGGCTGCCCCTCTCCACGGTCAGCTGCACTTCCGCGGAATTCTTCTTGCTCTGGATAATTTGCTGTATCTCTTCAAAAAAATCTACCTTTTTGCCGTCCACCGCGGTTATTTTGTCCCCAACCTCTATGCCTGCGGCCTTGCCGCCGTAACCATCAAGCACGCCTCCTATTTTATTGGTAAGCGTAGGATATCCGGCAAAGAAAATAAACCAGAAACAGATAAAACCCAATATATAATTTAACAACGGCCCCATAAAAATGACCCCGGCGCGCTGCCTGGGGGTTTTATAAAAATACTCATCCGGATTTCCGTGGTATTCTTCCTGGCTGTCTCCGGCCATCTTCACATATCCGCCCAAAGGAATAAGGTTAACGCTATACTCGGTATTATTATTTTTTTTCCTGAACAGCGCGGGGCCAAAGCCCAGCGATAATTTTTCCACCCTCACCCCGACGCTCCTGGCGGCAAAAAAATGCCCCAGCTCATGCGCGATGATCAGGATGCTTAAGACAAATAAGAAGGCCAATAAAGAAATCATAATCGAATATGTCCTTTTTTAGTTTTTATGAATAATCTGATGAGCCTGTTTTCTCGCCCAGGCATCCGCGGCTAAAATATCATCTAATCCGGCATCTTTTGTATTGCGGTGCCGGCTTAAAACTTTCTCTATGATCACAGGGATATCAAAAAACCGGATCCTGCCTCTTAAAAATTCGGCCACCCCCACCTCGTTAGCGGCATTCAGCGCGCAAGGGGCAGTGCCTAACTGTTTGGCTGCCTGATAAGCCAGGCCTAAACAGGGAAACCTCTTAAAGTCCGGCGGAAAGAAATCCAGGCTTTTCATTTTATAGAAATCCAGCCCGGTAAGGGCGCTATCCAGCCTCTGCGGAAAAGAAAAGGCATACTGTATCGGGATGCGCATATCGGTAACCGACAGCTGCGCCAAAATTACTCCGTCAATGAACTCTACCATCGAATGAATGACGGCCTGCGGATGCACGACAATCTTTATCTGCTCAGGGCTAACGGCGAATAAATGCATCGCCTCCAATACCTCAAGGCCCTTATTCATTAAAGTCGCGGAATCAACGGTGATTTTCCTGCCCATTTTCCAGCGCGGATGGCGCAAGACTTTTTGCACGGAGACTTTTTTAAAATCAGTTTTTGAGCTTCCCCAAAACGGCCCGCCGGATGCAGTCAGGTAAATAGCCTTTAGCCTGTTTTGCGCCTGTCCGTTCAAGCACTGCCAGATAGCGGACTGCTCGCTATCTACAGGCATAATCTGCGCCTTTTTTTTCTTAGCCCTTTCCATAATCAAGGATCCGGCCATAACCAAAGCCTCTTTATTCGCCAGGGCAACAGGCTTGCCGCTATCTATCGCTTTTAACAAAGGCCGCAGCGCTGCCGCGCCGCTCACCGCTAATAAAATCTGGTCCGCGCCTTTATCTTCAGCCAGGGCCTGAAGCGACTGCGGGCCGATAAGAACCTTGGTCTCTTTATTTTTTAACCTTGATCTTAATTTTACTCCGGAATCAGTATCGGTAACCGCCACAAAATCCGGACGGAATAGCTGTATCTGCCGGTATAAAACATCAATGTTGGAATTTGTGCTTAAAGACCTGACTTTAAATTCAGCGGAGTGCTCCCCGATAACTTTAAGGCCGCTTTCTCCGATTGAGCCGGTCGAACCTAAGATCGAGATACGCTTCATTATTTTCCTAACACGAAATTCAAGTAGAAGTAAAATGTCGGCGCGGTAAAAAGCAGGCTGTCCATCAAATCTAAAAATCCGCCCATCCCGGGCAGGATATTGCCGGAATCTTTTACCTGGCAGTCGCGTTTCATCAAAGATTCGGATAGGTCCCCAAGTTGCGCCAGGATCCCGAAACCCAAACCCAGCAGGGCTAAGTGCGGATAAGACAAATTCAAGAATGGCCTGCTGATTAAAGCCCCCAGCACGCTAAAAAGTAAGCCGCCGATTGCCCCCTCTATGGTCTTTTTCGGGCTTATCTTGGGCATAAGCGGCGTTTTGCCCAAGCGCACGCCCACCAGATATGCCCCGATATCGCCTAATTTAGTAATCAACAGCAAACTGGCCAGAAACCCCAACCCGCCGGGTAAATAACGTATCTTAATCAAGAAACTCAAAAACCAGGAAATATAGAATATGCCGAATATGGTAGTAGAGATATCGGCAACCGCCCCTTGAGAACTGCGGCGCTTAAACTGCATCAAGATTAAAAACAAAAATGCCAGGACCATAAAAAGCAGTTCCCAACCCTTGGTAAGCTCAAAACGAAAAGCAATGGACAAAGGGATCATCGCCCCCAAACCTAAACCGAAATATTTATAGGTGCTCACCCCCTTTTTCTCCAGCATAGCGAAAAACTCATACAGCGAGCCCGCGATCAAGCCGGTGAGGATCATGCCGGTAAGCAAATCAAAAAATATCGCCCAGGAGCTGATTGCCACAAGTATAATGGAAGTGAATATTCTACGTATTGACATCTACCCCGCCGAATCTGCGTTCTCTGCTTTGATAAACCAGAATGGCCTTTTCTAAATCCCCAACTCCAAAATCCGGCCAATATTTTTTGGGAAAATAAAATTCCGCGTAAGCCAGCTGCCACAATAAAAAATTACTCAATCGCATCTCGCCGCTCGTGCGGATCAGAAGGTCAGGGTCAGGAAGCCCGGCGGTATAAAAATAACGGCTGAACTTATCGGCATCCAAATCTTCTATGCTGGCATTGCCTGCTGATACCTGCCGGCTGAAGGCCTTGGCTGCGTCTACTATTTCCTGCCGCGAGCCGTAATTCAAAGCCAAAACCAGGGTTAAGCCGGTATTATCTTTTGTCCGCTCCTGAGCTTTTTTTAGTTTCTTTTGTATATAGCCGGGCAGGGGATCTTCCCGGCCAATCACCATAAACCTGATATTATTCTTATCCAGGCTGTCAATTTCTTTTTCTAAGAAAACATCCAAAGAGCGCATCAGCATATTTATTTCTATTTTAGGCCGCACCCAGTTTTCCGTAGAAAAAGCAAAGAGGGTGATTGCCTTGATGCCTAAATTGTCGGCGGCCCGGATTATTTCTTTGACCCGCTTAATACCCTGGCGGTGGCCGGCGATGCGCGGCAGGCCCATTTCTTTTGCCCAGCGCCCGTTGCCATCCATAATAATAGCGATGTGTGCTGGTATATTGGCCTTAAGCTCGCCCATTGGCATCCTTATTGGTGCACCCGATAATCTATGTCCGGGAATAAATTATCTTTGGACTCTATTCCGGAAAGCCATAGCTCATCGATAGAGTTAGCTTTTATGTCTTCGTAAAGACGCAGGAAATGCAGAAGATGGTCCTTGGTGCGTTTTAGCGCATAGCTGACATGCGTGCCTGTGCCCATAATAAAAGCCCAATCTGAGCTCTGGGCAAGAAGCAATTCCCGCAGCGCCTGATTCAGGGCCCTTTTTAAAATGCCTTCGGCGTGCGGAAAACTCCTGGCTAAATCCGTCATTCTGGAAGAAGCCGCATGCAGATGCTGGTAGACCCAGTCATTCGGGCCTTGCAGCCACATCTCGCTGTAACCTTTCCAGCCCCAGCTGGACATTGAAGGAGTAACTACCTGATTGCGCGGATTTTCCTGCAGGTATTCCGAGGGGGTAATCATTCTTATTGTCTTCTGGTCAAAATGTATCTTGCGGATTAAAAAATCCAGCCACTGCGGGCCTTCATACCACCAGTGCCCGAATAATTCCGCATCATAGGGCGAGATGATAATCGGTTTTTTCTGCATAAGACCATAAAGGTATTCCACCTGTATTTCGCGGTTAAACATAAAATTTCCCGCATGCTGAGCTGCTTTTTCTGCTGCGGCATGGACATTATAGGGCTGCTTTTGTTCGCTGCCGGTGATCCGGAAATATTTTATCCCCGTATTGACTCTGATGCCATCCGGATGGATATAAGGCTTAATGTAGTCGTAATCCAGGTCAAAACCTACATCCCGGTAGAATTCACGGTACTCGTAATCTCCGGGGTAGCCCTCGATGGAAGACCAGACCTGTTTAGATGACTCCAGGTCTCTGGCAAAGCAAGCGACACCTGACTTGCAATAAACCGGAGCAAATACTCCGTATTTAGGCCGGGGGGCCCCATGCAAAAGCCCGTGGGCATCGGTAAAAAAATACCTGATTCCCGCCTCTTTCAATATCTCATCATCGCCGGGATTATAACCGCACTCAGGCAGCCATATGCCTTTGGGTTTGATGCCAAAAGTTTTCTCGTAATGGCCGGATGCCACTTTCACCTGCGCCCTTATCGAGGCTTTAGCTACGTCCATCAAAGGAAAATAGCCATGAGTTGCCCCGCAGGTAATGACCTCAAGCTTTCCGGCGTCCTGAAACCTTTTAAAAGCTGCGGCTAAATTGCGCTGGTATCTTTCAAATAAATCCCGGCAGGAATAGAAACTGGCCAGATAATGGTTGGCCAGCTGGTTAAATTCCGGCTGCCAGCGGGTCCTCTCCGACTCTTTATGCCCTAACTCGATTAGCTTATTAATGTGGTTTAAATATCTGCTTTGCAAAAGGCCGTCTTGCAGCATCGACAGCAACGTCGGAGACAATGTCATGGTCAGGCGAAAATCTATTTTTTCCTCCAATAATTTCTCAAAGATCGAAAGCAAGGGTATATAGGTTTCGGTCATTGCCTCATAAAGCCAGTCCTCCTCCAGAAAATGCTCATGCTCCGGGTGGCGTACAAAAGGCAGATGCCCATGCAAAACTATACACAAATATCCTTTATTCATCTTAAGCTAAACTAAGTCAGTTGTTATTGTTTCTAAGATGCTACTTGGTCTCTTTGTTGACAATGGGGGTAATGGTTTTTTCCTCCAGGCCATCCGCAGCTATCCCGCGCACAGGAATGACCTGTTTGCCATCGGGCAGGGCATAACGCAGGCTAAATGTCCCATCCGGCCTTAACTTAATCTCTTTGCCTTGCACTAATACCTTGGCATCCGGCTCAGTCGCGCCGTAGACAATCAATTCCGTATTGACCGCCAGCCAGAATTTTCTTTCCTTGATTGCCTTTTTTACCGGGCTGGCCGCAGAAGCGATACCGGGAGAAGAAAAAATACCTGAAAAAAGCGCCCGGCGCATTCTCTCCTGCCAGGCCTTGCCCACGGGAGAGCTCTTGCCAAAACCAAAACCCATACCGTAAAGCCGGGCAAACATCTCTTCGGGAACCATCCACTCCTCATCCGTAATCCATGACGGGCCGGCCAAGGGGGTATAGACTACGTTGGAGCGGGCAATCGTAATAAACCTGCCGTCGCCAAGTAACAAACCTATGTCCACGCACCATGACCTGCCGGGAGAGCCGGTATCAATATACCAGCTGGTAGTATCCAGCCCGACCTCAATGTCAAAAAAACGGTGGGCATTTTTACCGTCGAAAACAATATGGCTTACGTCGTATACGCGGATAATTTTTTTGGCGTTGAAAAAAGCTTCGCGCAACTCTCTCTTTAACTTATCCCAGGTCGCGCTAATCACCTCCCAATAAGAATGCAGCCACCAGGAATCGCGCACCTGGATCACTATTCTGTCAACCCCGTATCCGGCAGGCAGCTCCTGCGGCATAACCCGGGTCGCCTTAACTGCAACCGGAGTTGAAAACTTAGATTTCTCTATTGCTAACTCTTGTATACCAAAAACCTCTTTACGCTCTTGCTTTTGAGGCTCTTTCCTTTTGGTTCTAGATGCCGAAATCTTGCGCATCACTTTTTCTTTTTTAGCCTTGACCGCTTTTTTTATTTTTTCTCTAACCCCGCGTAAGAGCGCCATCTTAAATCACCTCCTGTTTAATAAGATTCTTGACCTATTGGCTCGCTTTGCTATTAATAAAAGAGGGGATAGCTATCCCCTTTAAAGAATGCTGCGTTGCTTTTTGCGCACGCCTTTATATCATTTTTTAGACTGCCCGGGCTTAACGGCAACCAGGGCCTCCTTAAGGTCCTCTTCCAGTTTATCTTTAAGCTTGGTAACTTTCAGGAGCTCTTCCTTCAAACCCTTATTGGACAATTGCTCCTGGGCGAGGGCATTATTAGCAACCTCATGGCTCGTCTTCTCCTGTGCCAAATCTTCCGCTAAGGCGTTTAATTTATTTTCAAAAACCTGCCTTTCCTGCGCGGACTTGCTCATCTTTTCTTCTAACTCCAGCCGGGTTAACATCTCTTTATCCCGGGCGACTTTAAGTCGCTTAGCATGGCTGCAGGAACTAGCGGCTGAAATAAAAAATATCGCCGTCAAAATCATTAAAATCAAGATTATCCTACTTTTAAAACCCTCTTCCATCGTTAAGCTTCTCCAAAATTATTTCAGGTTCTCCTGCGGCTCAAGCAATTTATTTTCATCTTTTTGCTCAATCGCGGAGACTTCCTCTTTTACTTTTTGAACCTGAGGCAAAATCACGATCTCCACCCGGCGGTTCATCTGACGGCCGTCTTTAGTCTCATTGGCAGCCACGGGCTGATATTCTCCGTAGCCGATAGCAGATACGCGTTCAGGGGCAATACCGTTTTTATCCACTAAATAATGCAGGACGCTGAGCGCCCGCGCCGTAGAGAGTTCCCAATTAGACTTCCAGCCGGAATGTTTGATCGGCTGATTATCGGTATGTCCTTCCACCCCGACGTTTAGATTAGGGACATTTTCTTTTAAGACTTTAACTACTTTATCCAAAGCCGGACAGAGGTCTGGCTTTATTTTGGCCTTGCCCGAATCAAATAAGATGTCGGTTAAAAATGTAATCACCAGGCCCTTCTCCATCATCTCCAGTTTTACCTGCTTATCCTTGATTTCCTGGCCCAGCTGCTCTTCAAGAAGCTTTTTAGCACTCTCAAGTTCACCCAGCTGCTGACTTAAGCTCTCGATCTTTTCCAGGTCAGAACGGCGGCCTTTCTGAAAAATAAAAGTGCACCCCGCTAAACTTAAACTTAAAAATACGATTAATACAGATCTGAATATTTTCCCTTCCATGAGCTTGCCTCCTCCGCTGGTTTTAGATTTCCTTAAATGAAATGGATATAAAAAACAATTTTTGAATGGAATTTTGACTATAACACAAGCAACGGTTTTAGTCAAGAGCTTTATAGCCAATCGCGAAACTATACAAAAATGGTCTGGCTGCGGCCAGAACCTATAGAAATCATAGAAATCCTGGTGCGCAAAATATCCTGGACAAAAGACAGATAACCCCGGGCATGCTTGGGCAAACCCTTATAGTGTTTAGGTTTAACAATAACCTTATCCCAACCGGCCAGTTCTTTATAGACAGGCTTGGCAGCTTTAAGCACTTCCAGGTCCTGAGGAAACTCTTTAAAGATCTTTCCTTTATATTTATAAGCCGTGCAAATACGTAAGCGCCTGACCCCGTCTAAGACATCCAGCTTCATCACCGCTAATTCAGTGATGCCGTTTAATAAAACCGCCTCTCTGACCATGACGCTGTCAAACCAGCCACAGCGCCGCGGCCTGCCCGTAGTTGCGCCAAACTCACGGCCTTTATTACGGATAAACTGGTCAAAGCGGGGCAAAAACTCCGTAGGAAAAGGCCCCTCTCCCACGCGGGTGGTATAGGCCTTGGCCACACCCACGATCTTGTCCATCTTGATCGGAGAAATCCCGGTGCCGGTGCAGGCCCCTCCGGCGGTAGCCGAAGAAGAGGTCACAAAAGGATAGGTGCCAAAATCAATATCCAGGAATGTCCCTTGCGCCCCTTCAAAAAGAATATCTTTTTTGGCCTGTTGAGCCTGATTCAAGAATAAAGGCGTATTGCAGATATATTTAGAAAGCCTGTTTCCGTAAGCCAGGTATTCATTATAAATTTTACTAAAACTAAACCCCGCATGATTATAAACTTTCTTGAAGATCTCGTTTTTTTCTTTCAGATTATCCCTTAGCTTATCTTGCAAAATTTTTGCGTTAAGCAGATCCACCATCCTTATGCCGCAACGGTTGATTTTATCGGAATAGCACGGCCCGATGCCTTTGCCGGTGGTGCCGATCTTATTCGATCTTTTGAGCTCGCGCAGCTGGTCCAAGATCTTGTGGTACGGCAAAATAACGTGGGCCAGTGATGAAATCTTCAGGCGATTGCCGACATTTATGCCGCTGTGCGCCAACCCCTCAATCTCTTGGATAAGCGAACCCGGGTCAACCACTACACCATTGCCGATGACGCAGATCTTGCCTTTATGCAGAATGCCCGAAGGGATAAGATGGAAGATATATTCCTTATCGTCAACCACTACGGTGTGCCCCGCATTGCTGCCGCCCTGATAGCGGACAATATAATCCACCTGCTGCGACAGGATATCGATGATTTTACCTTTACCTTCATCTCCCCACTGGGTACCGACAATAATAATGTTCATCAGGCTCGCTTTCTTTTTTTACGGATTCATAATGAATATCTTCTTGGCTATATCCGGGTATTTAGCGATAAATTTCAGCTCCTCGTCGATTAACGGCTTCTGGCTATGCACATTGGCGTAGCGCACCAGTTCCAAAATCTGGGTTGCCTGTTCGTCGTCGCGGAATTCCACCTCCAACTTATCGTAGACATTCCTGAAACCATTGATCCCTTAATACTCGACCGCGGTAATCTTTCGGCCGGTCTCGATGATCTCAGGCTCTCCCCGGCCTAACTCTTCGTAATCATATAATTCGTAATTGCGCCGGTCTTTTAAAGCGCCGTCGGCGTGAATCCCGGATTCATGGGCAAAGGCATTGGCGCCTATACCGGGCTGGTTTATGGGAATGGGCACGCCAAAGGCATAGGATGCGTATTTACAGATCTTCCAGGCCTTTTTCAAATCTATTTTTTCATCCAAAGAATAACCCTGCATGCCGCTTCCGTATTTTATGGCCAAAATAACCGAAACTAAATCCGCGTTACCGGCGCGCTCGCCCATGCCATTAACGCAGGTATTGATATAGGCATCCTGGCCGCAATCATTGGCCGCCCTGGCTCCGGCAAGAGAATTAGCCACGACCATTCCTAAATCATTGTGGCAATGGACTTCAATGGGCATCTGGGTTGCTTCGGTAAGCTGTTTTATCCGTTCATAAATCGAAAATGGCGTATCGTAACCTAAGGTATCGCAGTAACGCAGCCTATCCGCTCCGGCAGCCGAGCCCGCCTTGGCAAATTCAATTAAGTATTCCATGCGGGTGCGCGAGGCATCTTCGGCATTAACCCCGATACTTTCAGCGCCCAGCTTTCGCGCCTCTTTCACTGCCTCTGCCATCTCGCTGATCACTGACGCGTAATCAAGTTTATTTTTAAATTTATGGATGATCATCTGATCAGAAGTAGAGATTGATAAATTCAAGTGCTTGATCTGGGGAATAAACTTAAAAGCGGTTTTTACGTCATCCTTTATCGCCCGGATCCAGCCGCCTAACCTTAAGTGAGAAAAAGCCCCGCGTAAGACCAGTTCGAGATTAGCGTTAAGGTAGTTAGTTTCGTGGCGGGTAAGCGGAAACCCGAACTCGGATTGAAAAACCCCCATCTCATCTAAATAGAGATTGATCATCGTCTTTTCAAGCTTGGATAGGCAGATGCGCGAAGTCTGCACCCCGTCGCGATTGGTGACGTCGATAAGATAGATCACAGGTTTCTTCATGGCAAACTCCTTTTAATGAGCACATAACTTACGCCTGCCTACCGGCAGGCAGGAACACGATAGTGTCTAGTAAGTTATAAGTGCGAATTTGAGCACCTTAAGTTTTGGTCTAGCGAAATCCTTGATCGAACGT
>CAYHNY010000012.1:0-17551 GCA_964358115.1 uncultured Planctomycetales bacterium
CGGAAGTAACGCCATCTGCATTTCTGACATCCAACCTCGCCCCCGGCCCCGTCGTCCCGATGCCGACGTTGCCTGAGGTTGTGGCTAGATAAGTATTGCTGGCAGTAGTTAGCTCATTATAGCTGCCGTAGGGCGAGGGATAATAAGTAGTGATGGTCACGGATTCCTGGGCGAAACATAAGGAAGGAAAGACTAAGCAGAGGCTAAGAGAGAGAGAGAGAGTAAAACTGTTTTTAATTTAAACACTACGCACCTCCTTTATAGGGTATTTATTGTTTTTATTTTTATATATTTTATAAATAAACTAACATATAAATGAAGCTTAGTCAACGAAATTCAGGTAGAGTTTCCCAAACTAACGTGGTAAAATGTCGCCATGAAAAAAGTAGTAATTATCGGTTGTGGATTTGCTGGAGTAAGCGCTAGCCGCCAATTATCCAAATTCAGGCATGACCTGGAATTGACAATAATCGATAAAAACCCCTATTTAAATTTTCTGCCGTGCCTGCCTGACGTCATCGGCCGGGGGATAGATGCGGATAACCTTCGTTATCCGATTAAACTTTTAAGCCAAAGGTTGGGTTTTAATTTTATTCAGGAGAAGGTAGAATCAATTGACCTTGAAAAAAATTTGGTTTTCTCATCCCCGCGCAACATTGCCTATGATTATCTGATTATTGCCAGCGGCACAGAAACTAATTTTTACGGCAATAATGAAATAAAACAGCACGCTTATAAGTTAGACGATGCGGCTGATGCCCAGTTGATTTATTCTGCGATTGAAAAAAATGATTTTGACTATTATATAATCTCCGGGGGCAGGTTACACGGGGATAGAGATAGCCACTAACTTAAGGATATTTTTAAATAAAAGGTCGAAAAATAAACCGGTGATAGTGGTGGAAAAGGCCCCGGGGATTCTTGGCCCTTTGCCCGATTGGATAAAAAATTATGTCTTGGATAATCTCAAAACGCTAAATATACAACTACTCTTAAATAACTCCATAGCCGGGGTAGGCAAAGACAAGGTTATTCTTGCCGACCAAAAAACATTCCCTAATGCCATGTGTATCTGGGCAGCAGGAGTAAAAACCCCGGAATTCCTGCAGCAATTAAATGTAGATAAAACACCACAAGGAAGATTAAAAGTTGACGCCTGCTTAAGAATCAGGGATAACTGCTTTGTAACCGGAGACAACGCCTATTTTACCTATAAAAATAATTCTTTGCGCATGGCCGTGCAATTTGCCATAACTCAAGGAGAACTGACTGCTTCTAATATCATTCGACAGATAAAGGGCAGGCCGCTTGCGCAATACAAACCTGTAGATTTCGGCTATATCATCCCCATGGCCAACAATAAATCCTGCGGCGAAATCCTGGGGATAAAATTAAAAGGCCTTTTGCCTACGCTTTTACATTATGCCATGTCGGCGTATCGTTCGTATGGTTTTAAAAATAGGCTTGGGATTATCAAAGGGCTGCTTAAAGCTAAGCGCCCATCTTAGCCTGCATTCTTTATATATTCGATTACTTCCTTGATCACATTGTCGGGGGTAGAAGCCCCGGCAGCAACCCCTGCGCTTTTTATCCCCTTAAGCCAGCTTAATTTCACATCGCGCCTGGACTGCACCCAAAAACTCCTGGGGTTAAGAGATTTGGAGATTTCATGGAGCCTTTTAGTGTTGGCGCTGTTTTTTGAGCCGACGATTATCATCACTTCATTTTCTAACGGCATCTTTCTTATCTCTTCCTGTTTTATAAGCGTCGGCCGGCAAATCGTATTGAAGAATTCAAAGTCATCAACACGCGGCTTTAATGCATCTACAATTCTGCGGACTTTTTCAAGGTTCTGCGTAGACTGAGCCACAAGGGCGGCTTTGTTTATTTTAAAAGGCGGGATGTCGCCTAAATCCTCGATCACAATCGCCCTTTTCTTCAGATGCCCGACTATGCCCCTGACTTCGTCGTGTTTTTTATCCCCGATAATGATGATTTTATAACCCCGGTTTTCCATATTTCTGGCAATCTTATGTATTTCTTTAACCATCGGACAGGTGGCATCGACAATTTTATAGCCAAGGTTGCGGACTTTATCTATTGTTTTTATGCCCGCACCGTGGGCAGGGATAAGCAGGATTTTCCCCTTGCCGGAGTCAAGCTTTCTTATCTTCATTATCCGGCTTCTTCTTATTTCCTTAATCACGTCCTCATTGTGGACTATGTCTGAAAGCATATATACGCGCCCGCTAAGCGACGCAGTTTTAAAAGCGATCTCCAGCGCCCTTTTTACGCCAAAACAAAAACCCGCGGATTTAGCTAAATTTATCTTCATAGGTATTGCGCGGTAAATAATATTTTTAATGCAGTAAAAAATTTTCCCGCATCAGCCACAGTGGGCATCGACCGCCTCATCGCTTATCCTGCATATCGCATATATCATAAAGGCGGCATTCTTTTGGATTTATTCTACAATAGCTTCGCATAAAATCCAAGTTAAAGTTTAACCTTGAAATTATAAATGATATTAAAGGGTGAGAATCTGCTGCGCATAATGATGCAGGATGTTTTTATACCGCGGCTTTATCCTGGATAACGATAATATATCTTGAGATTTTCTTAACAATCCAACCACTTCCTTCTTGGCATAATCTAAACTTTTAGCTTCCATGATCGCCTTGCGCATAACCAAGAGATCCTTTACCGCGGCGTTTTTTTTCGTAAGAATTTGCTTAATCTTGGCTTTATTCTCTCTGCTGGAATTATTATACGCGTGCCAAATAAGCACGGTTTTTTTGGCTTCCTTTAAATCCGTAAGCGCGGATTTACCGGTTTTTGCCTCCTCGCTGAACATCCCCAGGATATCATCCTTGATCTGAAAAGCCCTGCCAAGATAAATGCCGTATTTAAAAAGCAACTCTGCCTGCCTTTGATTGACACCGGCTAAAAGAGCGCCCGTGGATAAAGGACAGGCAAAGGTATAGCAGGCGGTTTTATAATCATAGACTTTATATATGTCTTCCTTGGTGATTTTGCCAATATCTTTGAGGCTATAGACAAGCTCCAGAAATTCCCCGCTGCCTGTATAAAGTGCTGCCTCAATCAGCTTTTTTAACCCCTCCTCTTTGCGTTTCATATCCACGTTGATCGACAAGAACGCGCGGATAGCCAACGCAAACATCACATCGCCGACTACGATGCTTAAATCCTGGCCGTTGAATTTAACCTTCTTGAAACCTTTTAGATAGTCGTTCAACATCTTGTGCATGGAGGGCTTGCTGCGCCGGGTATCGGATTTGTCAATAATATCGTCATGCACAAGCATAAAATCATGCAGCAGCTCTATGGAAAGCGCGCCGGTATAAAGATTTGGCGCCGGCTTTTTAGCAAACCCCAGGTATCCGATCACAAAAAGGATCGGCCGCACTCTTTTGCCGTCGCGTAAAACAAAATCCTTGATGCTTTTAAAAAGTAGCGGTGAAAATTTGCTTAAAGAATAGTTTTTATCAATATCCTTAACGAAGGCAATGAGCTGGCGGTCAATTTTATTTTTTATTTGGGTAAACATGTTTTTATAATACCATGGGGCTTGCGCCCTGGCAACTTAAAGCGGAGGGAAAACTCAGGGTTTGGCAATAACAAAAATCGCATTTAAAGCCAGCAGGTTCGGCCAGGCCTTAACTAACCTTTTTTTGCCTAAATAATGTGCCGACAAAATACGGATCTTCTTCTGGCGGCAGAAATCCTGAAAATCGCTGATACTTAAAAAATGCAGGTTCGGGGTATCATACCAGCGGTAAGGCAGGGAAGGCGTGATCGGGGCCTTGCCCCGGAAAAAAAACATCAGGCGCGCTCGCAGGTAAGTAAAATTCGGAAATCCGACAATCACTTTCCTGCCAACCCTTAAGGCTTCATCAAGCACAAAATCAACTTTTTTTACCTGCTGCATGCTTTGATTAAGGATCACGTAATCAAAAGATTGATCCGGATAATCGCTTAAACCGCTATCGATATCGCCGTGGAATACGCTTAGGCCTTTTTCTACGCATTTATAGATGGCGCTATCATCAATCTCTATACCCTGGACTTTAGCATCCTTCTCTTTGGCCAGAAGATAAAGCAAATCTCCGCTGCCGCAGCCTAAATCCAAGACCCGGCAACCCGGCTCGATGATCTGATAAATAACCTGATGGTCTAAGGCAAGTAAATTAAATTTCATTATTCCTCGCTATGTTATACCCGTAGAAAGTCTTATTCAAAAAATGCTTAATTAAATGCGTCTGCTCCTCGACCTCCAGCAAAAATGCATCATGGCCATAGCTAGATTTTATTTCACAATATGTGGCATCCATATTGCGGATTTTAAGCTGGCGCACAATCTCCTGGGATTGATACGCAGGATAGAGCCAATCAGATTTAAAGGCAATAACCAGAAAACGGATGGCAAGCTTCTTATCCTTAGGCAACAGCTTATCCCCCGAGACATCAAAATAGTCCATGGCCTTGGTGATATAGAGGTAAGAGTTAGCATCAAAGCGTTTCACAAAATTATCTGAGCGGTAGCGCAGGTAGCCTTCGACTTCAAAATCAGTGCCGAATTTAAAGCTGTAATTTTTGTCTTTTTGCCTGCGGGAAAATTTTTCTTCCATGGATTGTTCGCTCATATAAGTAATATGTCCGATCATCCTGGCTACCGATAAGCCTTTTTCCGGTTGAGCCTGCCCGTAATAATTGCCCTGGCGCCAATCCGGATCCGCCATAATAGCCTGGCGGCCAACTTCGTCAAAAGCAATCTGCTGCGGTGAATGCTTCAAGGCAGTGGCTATAGGAATAACGCAAGAAATTCTTTCCGGGTACAAAACCACCCACTCTAAAGCCTGCATCCCGCCCACAGAACCGCCAACCACGCATAAAAGTTTTTTAATACCTAAGTGATCGATCAAATTGCATTGGGCTTTAACCATGTCGGCAATAGTAATAATGGGAAAACCCAATGCATAGGGCTCCTGAGTCTTGGGATTCAGGGAAGATGGTCCGGTTGAGCCTTTGCACCCTCCAATGATATTTGAGCAGATGACAAAATATTTCTCCGTGTCAAAGGCTTTGCCCGGGCCGATCATCACATCCCACCAGCCGGGATCTTTATCGCCTTCGTGAAAACCTGCGGCATGGGCATCTCCGGAAAGGGCATGCAATACCAGTATCGCGTTAGCTTTGTCTTTGTCTAACTTGCCGTAAGTCTCATAAGCAAGCGTGATTGGCCCAAGCTTATCCCCCGATTCTAATTTAAGCTCCTGCGGCGGATGGGCAAAGGTAAAATACTGAGTTTTCACCAACCCTAAGTTATTCTCTGATTGTTTTTTCTTTTCCATAATATTTTTAACCTAAAAATTCCTGGAACAACCAGGTAGACAGATACCGCTCTCCTGTATCCGGTAAAATCACCACGATAATCTTGCCTTCAGATTCCTTGCGCAAGGCAACCTGTAAAGCTGCCCACATGGCAGCGCCGCTGGATATCCCTGCAAAAATACCTTCCTGGCGGGCCAGAAGTTTAGTAGTTACACCGGCATCTTCGTTAGTTACCTGAATGATTTCATCAATAACCTGTCGGTTTAAAACATTCGGCACAAAGCCGGCGCCAATCCCCTGTATTTTATGCGGGCCGGGTTTTCCGCCGGAAATAACCGGTGAATCCGCGGGTTCCAAACCGATAATTTTGACAGAAGGTTTTCTCTTTTTTAAAACCTCCCCTACGCCTGTGATGGTCCCTGCGGTTCCAATGCCGGAAATAAAGATATCTACCCGGCCTTGCGTATCTGCCCATATCTCTTCGGCCGTGGTCTTACGGTGGATTTCAGGGTTTGCAGGATTATTGAACTGCTGCGGGAGGAAGCTGTTGGGGGTATTCTTTGCCAGCTCTTCAGCTTTTTCCACCGCGCCGCGCATGCCCTTTGCGCCTTCGGTAAGCACAATCTCAGCCCCTAGAATTCGCAAGAGCTGCCTGCGCTCCATGCTCATCGTATCCGGCATAGTCAGAATAAGCTTGTATCCTCTGGCCGCTGCCACAAACGCCAGGGAAATGCCGGTGTTTCCGCTGGTAGGCTCAATAATAACGGAATCCTTGTTGAGCAATCCTTTTTTCTCGGCATCTTCGATCATCGCTACACCGATTCTGTCTTTAACGCTGGATAAAGGATTAAAAAACTCAAGCTTGGCCAGGACAGTCGCCTTCATGCCTTTCGTCAACTTATTGATTCTCACCAAAGGGGTATTACCTATTGTTTGAGTTATATCTTCGAATATTCTTGCCATGTATCCCTCCTTAAACAAACGCTGCCTCTGGCGTTTAGCGTTTGTTTATCCCCTGCTCTGCAGGGGATCTTCGATAACGCTGCCTCTGGCGTTTATTGCTTGTTTGACTCCGCGCTATGCGCGAAGCTTCATTTAGCCTGCCTTTGCCAACGCTTGTTCGATATCCGCAATAATATCATCAATATGTTCCAGGCCTATGGATAAACGTATAAAATCAGCAGTTACTCCGGTAGCCAATTGTTCTTCCGCTGATAATTGCTGATGCGTGGTAGTAGCCGGATGTATTGCCAGAGTTTTAGCATCTCCTACATTGGCCAGATGCGATACCAGCTCCAGAGAATCAATGAATTTCTTACCCGCTGCCAGGCCGCCCTTAATACCGAAGCCTAAAATTGCGCCTGCCCCCTTAGCAAGATATCTTTTAACTCTTGTCTTTTCGGGGCTGGAATCTAAACCCGGATAATTTACCCAAGAGACTTCGGGATGCTTCTCTAAATATTTAGCCACAGCCAGGGCATTCTCAGAATGCCGGGGCATCCTTAAATGCAGAGTCTCTAAGCCCTGCAAAAACAAAAAGGAATTAAATGGCGATAGCGCAGGCCCTAGATCTCTTAAAAGCGTAACTCTGGCCTTGATAATATAGGCGATGTTTCCCAGCGGTTTCAAGGCCTCTACAAAGTTAATTCCATGATAACTGGGGTCCGGCTCGGAAATTAACGGAAATTTACCGTTGGCCCAATCAAACTTTCCCGAGTCCACAATCAACCCTCCCATGGAGGTACCGTGGCCTCCGATAAACTTAGTCGCGGAATATACCACTATATCCACTCCGAAATCTATCGGCCTTAGTAGATACGGAGAAACAGTATTATCCAGCACAAAGGGAATACCGTTTTTATGCAGCAACTTAGAAATCCCTTCCAGATCACAAATATCTAATTTGGGATTACCGATGGATTCAGCATAAAAAGCCTTTGTGCGCGGCCCGATTGCCTTCTGAAGCGCATCCAAATCATTAGATCTTACGAATTTGGCCTTAACCCCCAGGCGCGGGAAGGTATAGTGAAAAAGATTGTAGGTGCCGCCATAAAGGTTATCCGCAGAAATAATCTCATCGCCAGCTTGAGCAATATTTAAAAGAGCCAAGGTAATTGCAGACTGGCCGCTGGCAACTGCCAAGGCTCCTACGCCGCCATCAAGTAACGCAATTCTCTTTTCGAAAACATCTGTAGTGGGATTCATCAGGCGCGTATAGATATTGCCGAATTCTTTAAGGGCGAAAAGATTTGCCGCGTGTTCTGTATTTTTAAACTGATAGGAAGTGGTCTGGTATATAGGCACTGCCCTGGAACCCGTAACCGGATCAGCCTCTTGGCCGCCGTGTAAGGCTAAAGTTTCAACTTTTAACTTAGCATCAATCTTGCTCATTTTTTCCCCCTTTCCTAATTTTGCCTATATAGAATAAACAAACCCTTCCTTTGCTGCCGTAACCTTATGCGCCAAATCTTCAAAAGTAATGTTATCAATTATATTAGAGATCGCCCCGGCTACTTCCTGCCAGGTCTTGCGAAAAACACATTTATACATATCTGCGCAGGCTAAATAGCCTTTTTCAACACAGGCGATCGGCTCAATGGCGCCGTCCATAAACCTGATTACTTCGCCTAGCTTGATTTGCCCGGGATGCCTGGCTAAAAGATAACCGCCGATTTTTCCGCGCCGGCTTTCCACAAACCCCCCCCTTTTTAAATCTAAAAGCACCTGCTCAAGAAATTTCACTGGCGCATCCGCACGCTCAGCTAAATCATGAATAGTAACTATCTTTCCGTAATTTAAAGTCAAATCCAAAACCGCTTTTAATGCATAATCGCCGCGATAGGTTATCTTCATCTAGTTTTCCTTTATTCTATATAATATCTATCGACATAGTAGAGTATAATATAAAGGTAAAAGTTGTCAAGTATTTTTTTAGGAAATTAATGGGCAGGTAACAACCTGGCAAAAAAAATAAACAGGATTCCGGCAAGAAAGGCAAGGAAGGAAAGTGTGCTTTTCTTTAGATCCGGATCCTTATGCAGCTCCGGGATAAGATCGCAGGCAGCGATATAGATAAACCCGCCGGCAATAAAAGGCAAAAGAAATATGGAGAAATTACCCACCCTTGTGGAAAGGATGTATCCTATAGCAGTCCCCAGAATACAGGTAAGGCTGGAAATATAGTTATAAAAAAGTGCTTTGGCTTTGCTGAATCCGCCGTAGACTAATACGCCGAAATCGCCTATCTCCTGCGGGATTTCATGAAAGACAATGACCAGTGTAGTGATAATACCAAAGTGGATGCTCAAGGCAAAACTTGAACCGATAATTAAACCGTCGGCTAAATTATGTATGCCGTCGCCGATAAGGTTCAAATAGGTAAAGGCGTGGATATCGCAACGGCCCTCTTTATGGCAGTGCCGCCAATGCAGGTATCTTTCCAGGACAAAGAAAGATATAAAGCCTAAAATGATATAAATAAAAATGACGCTGTTTTGGCCTTGCTCGAGGGCCTCCGGAAGCAGGTGCAGGAAGGCTGCGCCGATTAATCCCCCTGCCGAGAAACCAATCAGCAAAAATAAAATTCCATTAAGGAACTTCTCGTTTAAAGATAGCGCAAAGATGCCGATCAGAGATATAGAACTTACGATCAAACTTGCCGCCAATGCCCAGATAAGATTAATCATCATTTTTATTTTTTTATAATATTAAACCATGAACTCCGGGTTTTTTATTTTTTCTTGCTTATTTTTTCGCTCAAAAAACACGCGTTCCTGATTCTGCTGCCGATTTTTAATAACTTAATTCGCATAACCAAGGGCTCTGAGCTGCTCCACATCTTCCTTGCTCAGTGTACTTTTTACATCCGTAGAAGGCCGGGGAAGGTTGCTTGCGCTTGCTCGAATCTTCTCCAGTTCATAAAATAAAGACTGAAAAATATCCGGATACTCACTTATTAAATCCTTTTCTTCCTCGGGACCAAGAACAACATTAAATAATTTCTTCTCGCCATTTAATAAATTCAAGGAAACCCTCCATCCATTCTTAATCACTGAATAGGAACCCGGTACTTCTGAAAATTGAGCCTCATCCATATTTCTTTCCCCTAGCAGGCTTTTGCCTCTCAAATTTAACCGGGAGAGATATTTATTGCCTTTCAGCAAGCCGATTATGGTTGGAAAAATATCGACAGAGGAAACAGGGTAGGTAATCTTATCGCCCCTGTATCCGGGAATTTTAATAATCAATGGGACACGCAATATGCCATAATAAAGGAAGCCGTGGTCAAAAATGCCGTGTGCCCCCAGGCTCTCGGCATGATCCGCAGTAATTATTATGATTGATTTTCTTAGAATACCCTTTTTATTTAGATAACCGAATATTTCTCTAAGCTTATCATCGGCATAGCGGATATTCCCATCATATCCAGAGATGAACTTATTAATATCCCTGCCGGTAAGTTTCTGGTTCTCGCCAGAAAGTACATATACCCCATCCTTGTGCCAGGTTGGATTCAGCGGCTCTGAAAACTGAAGCACATATTCTCTGGGTGGAGAATATGGCGTATGCGGCTCCCTAAAATGTATCCACAAAAAAAAGCTTTTCTTTATAATTTTATCTTTAAATAAATTAATGACCCGCATCAGTGTTTCCTGGGCATTTATACGATTGTTATAATTGTCATTATAATAATTGAATCCGCGTGAAAATCCAAACTTTTTTTTTACATAATAATGCCCGGGAATGGCCAGGGTATCATACTCCAGATCTTTGAGAAATTCTGCGATGGTTAGATATCTTCCCCCCAATTCGCCTTGCAAGTCGCCTTCTACAACAACGCTGTCTAAATATGGAAAGCGCGAAGTAAATAGGGCAGAAATTGCGGGTACGGTGCTGCCGGATTGAGCTATGCAATTAGTAAAAATCAAGGCCTCTTTGCTTAAAGAATCTAAGAATGGCGAGGTATCCTTTGTATATCCATAACATCCTAAATGATCTGCGCGCAAAGAATCAAAAGTAATGAGTATGATGTTCGGCTTTACCTTACTTAGAGAATATAATTTTAACCCTAATATAATAATTATAGCTAAGGCAACGGCTATTATCGGCATAAATATTTTTATTTTAAAATTTTTCACAGATATTGATTCGGATAGAAGATTTTTATTTTATCTGGATATTTTTAATATCTTGTATTTTAAGATTCCGGCAGGGACTTTAATTTCAACTATATCGTTTTCTTTATGGCCGAGCAATGCCTTGCCTACGGGAGAGGCAATAGAAATTTTACCTTGAGAATAATCTGCCTCTTCTTCTGATACTAAGGTATATTCCAATTCTTCGCCAGAGTCTGAGTCTTTTAATTTTACCGTTGCCCCTATAAGAACCTCATCTTTAGCCATATCCTCGCCATCAAGGATACGCGCCCGGGATAATTTGCCTTCTAAATCCGCGATCCTTTTTTCGTTCAGGCCCTGCGCGTCTTTGGCCGCATCATACTCGGCATTCTCGCTGATATCTCCGTGCGCGCGCGCCTGGCCTATGGCCTTAGAAAGCTCTCTGCGCCGGACAGTTTTTAAATATTCCAACCCCTCCATTAATTTCTCGTATCCCTTGCGGGTCAAATAAATATCAGTCATGCTCTCACCTATTTCTTATGCTGCTATTATACCGCGGTTTTACCCTAAAGCCGTGGCCTGCTTTCCCGTAAGCCATTTCATTTTATGATTAAGCTTCTTCCATTCTTTAATAATGACATAGCCCATGAGATTAAAAGCGGCATTGCGGAAATGCAATCTAAAAAGCAGGGATATTGAGCGGAAAAGTGTATAAAATTTAGAGTAGGCATTCAACACATTTAACTGCAGCTCTTTTGCCGATAAAAGCTTCGGTTTAAAAACGATGTGCTGGCCATCGTAAAGGCTCCAGTCTTTGGTAAAAATGCGGTTCTCGGCCTCCAGCGCTTCATAAGTCCTAGTCCCGGGAAAAGGCGTAAGTATCGCCATCTGGATAGTGTCAATCTTCTGCTTTACCGCGAATTTCAGGGTGTCCCAGACGGTTTTCTGGTTATCATTATCGCCGCCTAAAATAAACATGCCGTGAATTTTGATCCTTTTTTTATGGAAGGAACTTATGGCATGGATGATATCATCAACGGTCTGTTTTTTCTCATAAGCCTTAAGGCTTAAGCTATTAATGGATTCAAAACCGATGCAGACCAGCCGGCAGCCCGCCTTGGCCATCAGGTTTAAGAGGCTCTTGTCTTTTGCCGCATCGCAACGCACCTGGCATGACCAGTTGCGGATTTTGTTTTTCAGCATAAGGCCCAATAAGGCGTGTGCGCGCTTAGGATGGGCGGTGAAATTATCATCGCAAAAAAAGAAAGAACGCGCATTTCTTGAACGCATCTCATCTATCACGTTTTCAGCGCTGCGGAAACGGTATTTGCGGCCAAATATCTTGGTCACAGAACAAAAACTGCAATCAAAAGGGCAGCCCCGGGAAGTAGAAATAGGCGTAATCACGGAAGGAGATTTAAAGCCCTTGATCAGAGAAAAATCCGGATGGGGCAAGGCGTCAAGATTTTGGATTGGCCTGCCTTCTACTAAGCGATCTTTTATCCTGCCCTCGGCCACATCAACGATGACCTCTTCCGCTTCTCCCCTGACTACCTGCCGGGCATAACTAAGAGCTTCTTGAGGCAGAAGACTGGCGTGCACTCCTCCGATAATCACTTTTTCTTTGGGAAATTGCCTGGCTATTTCGTATCCACGCGTAGCCGTGGAAGTAAGAATGGAGATACCAACCAAATCCGCATCCAAGCACGGATAATCCGGGATATAGGTATCTTCATGAAAAATATCTACCTTGTGCCCCCGGTTGCGCAAGATGGTCCCTAAATAGATAGGGCCCAGAAGAGGCATGGATATCCGGTCATAGACGTTGGCCTGCGATGAACGCGGCTCAATCAACGCTATTTTCATATAAAACCTGCTTTTAAGCTGCTGAGGCTGTTATTATATGGATATTAATTGCGCGCGGGCCCTTGGGAGATTTCTCCACCTCAAAATCCACTTCTTGCTCTTCATTCAAGGCATCAAACTTAACATCAATAAGGCTGCTTTGATGAAAAAATACCTCTCTGCCGTCAGTATCGCTGATAAAACCAAAACCTCTCTCGCGCACCAATTTCTTAATCTTGCCTTTGTGCATTGTGCCTCCTTTAGCGCCTGCCAATCAAGACAGGCTTAAAAAAAATAAGCCCGGCTCTTAAAAAACCGGGCCCATTTCTTCGTTTGTTTTTAGGTTACAGCTTTACTACTTTGGTGGCCTGTTCGCCTTTGGGACCTTTTTCGATCTCAAATTCGACTTCCTGGCCTTCGTCTAAGCTCTTATAACCCTCACCCTGAATTGCGCTGTGATGCACGAATACATCACTGCCGGACTCAGGGGTGATGAATCCATAACCTTTTTGGTTATTGAACCACTTTACTTTACCTCTTGCCATTATTCACTACCCTCCTTTCTAAAAAAATTTATAGTAAATAATGGCGAAACAAAAAAAACCGCAAGGGCGAGATTTCCTCAACCTTACGGCTCTAGATTTCCTTCTCCCTTATTTACTACTTATGTTGAGTGAAGTATACACCAAGAAGTGTTATTTGTCAACTAAAATTATTACGCCGCCTACAAAAAGATTGAATAGGCTCTAACCATAAAGAAAAACCCTGCAATTTGTCAGGTTACAGGATTTATGTGCTGGCGATCGAGTTACAGGAACAAAATAAACTAATAATATTATTTAAGCTATTTCTTCGCGCTGGGGATATGGGCGAGGAATCATAAGCATCGGCTTTCCGCAACACGACATAACCCCAAAACCAGCCTCAAGCACCTCTACCTTGTTTCCGCAAACATTACATAAATATATTTCGCCTTTATTCGTTGCCATAGCAACCTCCTTCAACTACAATTATATGGTTATATTTCGTAAATAAGGGAAGGGTTTTTATCTTCTTTTTGGGCATGCTCCGTGAGTTCTTGGGTAATTTCGGTACATAATGCAGCTAACTCATCCTTTTCCTTCTGAGTTGCATCGGGGTTAGATTCCAACTTTGCGCTAAGTTCATTTAGCCGGGCCAATTCTCCTATAATCTGTTTATGTTCTTGTTGTAATGTTGAAATTAGGCTTTCAAAAACCGCTCCTCCTTTCGACAAAACAACGGGGAATATCCCTTTCTCTTCAAAATCAAAATGAGGCAAGATTGTGTCTATAAATAATTTATTTAAGTTTTTTACGTATGCAACTGCATTATAAATATTAGCGCTGGCAAATACTTTCTGATACATAGCTGGCATTTCAAGAATTCTTTTATGGGCTTCAGAAAGTTGTATCAGTTTATCCATTTTATCTCCCTCCGCTGATTAAGGATTGCTTAAATTAAACTCCCCTTATTTTGCCCTACAAGACCTTTTCCGCTAAAAACGCCAATTAACTAATATAGTAAATCTCTTGGTATCATCATTGCTTTCGTAGTTAAAAAGACCAAGCTGCAAACTTTGTAAATAACCGGCACCGTTTATAATACCCAGCTGAAAGCCGTTCATCTCTTTTGCGTAATTCCAGTAACCTGCTTGAAAACCTGTCAAGTCACCACCGACATAGTTGACAAGACCATATTGTAAACCAGAAAAGTTACCTTTGTTAATATTTACGCTTGCAGCCTGTAAACCATAAAAATCTCCGGCCACATAGTTTACCACACCCAACTGCCAGCCATGAAAAAACCCTTCGTTATAATTCACTATGCCAAGCTTAACACCGCTTGTATCGCCCTCCGCGATATTCACCAAGCCAAGCTCTAAACCAACAGAGCGGCCTCCTGTATAATTAAGAATGCCGTTATTCCAACCATAGGACAGACCGTTAATCCGGTTAACTATGCTAAACTCAACGCCCCTCATATCTCCACTAGTTATAGTCCAACCGCTAGCCAATGTAAGCCCAGACATATCTTCATTGTCAGCATAAATAAGATTAAGTCTTAAACCAGCAATCGAATCCTGCGCTGGAACTAACTGTATAGGGTTAAAAACCCCGAGCTGAAGGATTTTAGTTCCTTCTGCAAAGGCTAAACCCGCTACACCCCAAAAAATAACCAAACACAGCAATAAAATTCTCTTAATCATGCGCCCTTCTCCTTTCGGTTTAAGTACAAACCACGCTAACTTTAATTATACTACTGAAATTCCAAAATGGTTCACATATTTTTATCGGTCTTGCTAAAGTTATATACGCCCCCTGGGGGAGCGAGTTAATTGCTATCGACTTATGAGGTAGCTTAGGCGTTTAAAATTATTCTGTTATCCATACGTTATACTGATGGCTTATCCTATTACAAACAACAAAGCGGCAACAACTATAATTAGTTGAAGCCGCTTTATTTGTCGTAGTCGCGGGGAGAACTTGTGGGATTGTCCCGCTTCGCTTTCGCTCGCGGGATTTCCCTAAATTGCCCTTGCGGGGCATATTGGTGGTCAAGTTGCGGGGGCAAGATTTTCAATGAGGCCATAACTTATGGAGGCAAAGCCGATATAAGTTATCTGGCCGAATTGATACCGTAGGCTACAAGCAGATTTCATCTAAAATCTGCGCAGCGTTTAGCCTACGGGAGAACTTGCGGAATTGGTTGCGGGGGCAAGATTTGAACTTGCGACCTTCAGGTTATGCTTACTACTACAGTTTTCACTGCTCCGCCAAACTTGGCGGATTTGTAGTCTGGACTATACCTTATCCGAAAATAGTTAATTCGGATTCTACCATCTAGTCTCTACACCTTCCCCTAAAAACAGAGGCTTGGCTCGGTATTACTCTGATTTGACATCGAGAGCTTCACCGAATTTGGCAGATTATCCTTCAGCCGTTACCGACTGAGGAGCCCAGCGGACAATAGGTCCCATCGCTCCCTGTATACCGCAGATTGCGGCTTACGCTGTCTTTTATCTGTTTCTACCAAAGTTACAGTGCTGCCGTAACTCGAAAAAACAGAAAAAGGCATGACGTAAAAAACATTTGGGGTAGCGATGTATAGCATAGCAAAATCAAAATCATCATTGCTATAACGCTTTCTCAGCATACGCCGACGATTGGTCTTGGTCCTACGCACATCTACGCCATAATACTTTGTTTTTAGGCTGAACCAAGCACTCTTGACTTGTATGCGTAGCAGCTTGCCATCAAGATCCAGTGCTAAATCATAGGGGAGCCGATCCCCTACGGGCTTCAGCACTTTAAAGCCTCTTTTTAGCAATTCCGTTATAGCAGCTGATTCCGCTATGTCTGATTTTAGCTTCGTGTCCATTGAGCCTGACGAGCTACCGGACTGCTCCACCCCGCGAAATCATAATAGCACAAAACTAACAAAGAGCATAATGTTTTTTTTATTCAGGTTGTTCAGGAATTATCTTAATGGGCACTTCGCCTTTACGCACCATGCCCATTTTTTCCCGGGCGATCTTCTCCTGATAATAAGGGTCGGTTTGAATACGCGTCAACTCTTGATGCAAAATTACGTTTTCCCGGCTTAAGCGCACGATTTTATCTTCTAAGTCGCGGTTCCTGTCCTTTAAGTCCTGCAGCTTAGTGTATCCGGGTAGAAACACCGCCAGGAGGATAAAACTCACCGTCAAAAAACCAAACCCCTTTTTTAAAACCGCGAGCATTATTTTTTCCAGAGCGTTCCGGCATACACCGCGCTTGAGCCTAATTCCTCTTCAATGCGCAACAGCTCGTTATACTTGCAGATCCTGTCCGTGCGCGATACTGAGCCGGTCTTAATCTGGCCTACGCCGGTAGCCACCGCTAAATGCGCGATAGTGGTATCTTCGGTTTCGCCCGAACGGTGCGAAATAATAGCGCGGTATTTATTTTTCTTGGCGATATTAATCGCCTTAAGCGTTTCGCTCAAAGAACCTATCTGGTTGACTTTAATCAGTATAGCATTGCCAATTTTTTCTGCAATGCCTTTCTTAAAAATCTTGGGGTTAGTCACAAAGATATCGTCTCCGACCAGCTGCACTTTTGCGCCAAGCCTGGCGGTCATTGCCTGCCAACCTGGCCAGTCATGCTCCGATAGCCCGTCTTCGATAGAAACAATGGGATATTTTCCTACCCAATTTTCATAAAGGGAAATTAAATCCGCGGCATTTTTCTTGCCTTTTTCAAACTGATAGGAATCGTCCTTCCAGAATGAGCTGGCCGCGCAGTCCAAAGCCAAAGATATATCTTTGCCCGGTTTATAGCCTGCTTTTTCAATTGCCTGCAATATTAAATTCAAGGCTTCTTCATTGGAATTAAGGCTAGGGGCAAAACCACCCTCATCGCCTACGGATGTAGATAGGCCTTTGGATTTTAAAAGCGATTTTAGGTTATGGAAAACTTCTGCCGCATATCTTAATGCCTCGCGGAATGTCGCAGCGCCCAAAGGCACGATCATGAACTCCTGGATATCCAGGTTATTATCGGCATGTAAACCACCGTTTAAGATATTCATTAAAGGTACGGGTAAAATCTTGGCTTTAGAACCACCCAAGAAGCGGTATAAAGGTTGCTTTTTGGATAAGGCAGCGGCTTTAGCTACAGCCATAGAAACGCCTAAAATAGCATTGGCGCCTAGTTTAGCTTTATTTTCCGTGGCATCAAGGCTGATTAAAAACTTATCTATTTTCTCAAAATCAGGGGTTAAACCTTTTATTTTTGAGGCAATTACCGTGTTTACATTATCTACGGCCTTTAAAACTCCTTTGCCTAAATACCTCTTCTTATCCCCGTCTCTCAATTCCAAGGCCTCATTTTCGCCTGTAGAAGCGCCCGAAGGCACGGCTGCCCGGCCTAATATGCCGGAATCTAAAATACAATCTACCTCTACCGTGGGATTGCCCCTGGAATCGAGGATCTCCCTTGCCAAAACTTTCTTAATCTTCGCCATGACTATACACCCCTTAAGTTTAAAATTTTTGTATCGGTAAAAGCTATATTATACACGCGAAAACATTAAGGTCAAGCAAAATCAATGAGGCCACAACTTATGCCTGCCTGTCGGCAGACAGGGAGGCGCAGCCGACATAAGTTGTCTGGTCGAATTTGAGCACCTTAAGTTTTGGTCTAGCGAAATCCTTGATCGAACGCAAGTGAGATCAA
>CAYHNY010000013.1:0-16744 GCA_964358115.1 uncultured Planctomycetales bacterium
CAAAGTAGAATCTAAAGGAGGATGACGCCATGTGGTTTTTACATTTCAGGATGTGGCTTTTGCTTACGGCCCTATTTGCGATTATCTACGCGGTCATTGTTATGGCCGGCAGCTATTTAGGGTTAGGCGGATTTTATTTTTATCTGCTCATTTCTCTGGGGATGATGTTCATCCAGTATTTGATCGGCCCCAAGATCGTAGAGTGGAGCATGCGGGTTAAATATATCAAAAAAGAAGATAACCCCACGCTTTTTGCAATGGTAAATAACTTAGCCAACAAGGCCAATATACCGGTGCCCCGCATTGGCATTGCTCAAATTGCCATACCTAATGCCTTTGCCTTTGGCAGGGGTGTCAAGGACGGCCGGGTCTGCGTTACCGAGGGTATCCTAAGATTGTTAAATGAGGATGAGCTAAAGGCAGTGCTCGGGCATGAGCTCAGCCATTTGAAGAACCGGGATGTGCTTACTATCACCATTCTTTCGGTGATTCCGATGATCCTTTACCGCATCGCCTGGCAGTTTCTTTTCTACGGACGCAGCCGCGATGAAAACAGGGGGGCGAACACCGCGCTTATCGGGTTAATCGCGTTTATTTTTTATTTTATTACCAATTTATTGGTGCTGTATGCCTCGCGCATCCGGGAGTATTTTGCGGATAAAGGCTCGGTCATGTTGGGCAATAAGCCTGCTGCCTTGGCTTCTGCTCTTTATAAGCTGGTATATGGCTGCGCGCGCGCGGACCAGGAATCTTTAAAGCAAACCGAAGGCCTTAAGGCATTTTTTGTCAATGACCCCTCTCAGGCATTGAATGAGATCAGGGAATTAAGCCAGCTTGATATGGATAAAAGCGGCGCAATCGATGCCGCGGAGCTCTTGTTAGTAAGAAATAAAAAAGTGCGTTTAGGCATTGGCGGCAAGCTATTGGAAGTATTAAGCACCCATCCGAATATGCTTAAGCGTATTAAGCAGCTTTCCGAATACACAGCTTAGTTAAAACTCCATACAATAGAAAGGGATAAAAGAAAACCCGCCTTATGAAAAAGGCGGGTTTTCTATATAATTTAAGGGAGTTTTCTTATTTGACAGGTTAATAATTATCATATATAATTGATAGACTTATGGAGCTAAATGAGATTATTGAACAGAGAATCGCCAAATTAGAGGCCTTGAAGAAAAAAGGCGTAAATCTATATGACCAGCCTTTTTCCGGGCGCATCGATATTCTAAAGGCGCGCGCGGACTTTCAGGAAGGTAAGCCTGTGAGCCTTGCCGGCAGGATTATGGCCAAACGTTCGCACGGCAAAGTCCTGTTTTTGGATTTAAGAGACTCAAGCGACAGGATCCAGCTTTATCTTAAGGCAGATTTTCTGGGCGCGGATAAATTTAACCTGATGGAAGATGTGGATATCGCCGATATCATCGCCGTCAAGGGAGAGCTTTTTAAGACGCATACCGGAGAGGATACGGTCAAGGTCGTGGATTTTGCGATCCTGGCTAAGTCCTTGCGCCCGCTTCCGGAAAAATGGCACGGCTTAAAAGACGTGGAATTGCGCTACCGCCAGCGTTACCTTGACTTAATCGCTAACCCGGAAGTAAAAAAGGCGTTTTCTCTGCGTTCGCGGATTATTAAATTGATGCGTAGTTTCCTGGATGAGCTAGGCTTCCAGGAGGTGGAAACGCCGATGATCCACGATATCCCCGGCGGCGCAGCCGGACGGCCTTTTAAGACTTTTCACAATGAATACAGCCTGGATATGTATCTGCGCATTGCCCCGGAGCTTTATCTAAAGAGGCTTTTGGTGGCAGGCCTGGATAAGGTCTATGAGGTCAACCGCAGCTTCCGCAATGAAGGCGTATCTACCCGTCACAACCCTGAGTTTACCATGCTGGAGGCTTACTGGGCCTATGCCGATTATGAAGACATGATGAGGCTTTGCGAAGAGATGTTCGCATATATAGCCAAGGAGATCAGCGGCGATACTAAGATCACCTATCAGGGCAAGCAAATAGACCTGGCTCCTCCATGGCCGCGGCGGTCTTTTGCGGACCTGGTGAAGCAGAAATTTAATATTTCACCCGAAGATGAATCGGAAGTCATGCTGAAGAAATTACAGGATAAGGGATTTGCAAAAGATAAATCCCGGCTTTCCCGTTCTCAGGTAGCCAAGATTATTGAGGATACCCTGGAAGAAGGCATGAGTTTAAGCCCCATGTTTGTCACCGATTATTTTACCAGCCTTTGTGCGCTGGGTAAGACTAGAAAAGATAACCCGCTTATTTCCGAAAGGTTTGAGCTCTATATCGCAGGTATTGAAGTGGGCAATGCCTATTCTGAACTCAATGACCCCATAGAGCAGAAGAAACGCTTTGAAGAAGAGATCCGGGAGCTGGATACTAGCGAGAAAAAAGCCGTGGATGAAGATTATGTCTTAGCCCTGGAGCATGGCATGCCTCCTGCCGGTGGTTTAGGCATAGGCATAGACAGGATGGTCATGTTATTGACGGATCAGCCATCGATCAGAGACGTGATCTTGTTTCCCCTGCTGCGGCCGCAAGGATAAATTTATGAAGCTGGAATTATTCATTAGCCTGCGGTATCTGGCGACAAAAAGAAAAGAAAAATTTATTTCTCTGATCAGCGTGATTTCCGTCCTGGGTGTTGCCATCGGGGTAATGGCTTTAATCATCGTGATCGCGGTGATGACCGGATTTGACAAAGACCTGCGGGATAAAATCGTGGGTAATTATTCACATATCACAATCTCCAGCCCCGCTGGCATAGAAAATAATGCCTATCCGGATTTAGCTAAAAAGATAAAATCCGTTCCTCGGGTTAAGGGTGTTAGCCCATACATTAACGGGCAGGCCCTGGTTAAAGAGCAGGACAAATTTTTTGCCTTAGGCGTAAAAGGCATAGATCCGTTGGGCGAGCCGCAGGTGACTGGAATCGATAAATATATTATCCGGGGCAGCTTAGAAGCCCTCAAAGATGATACGGTAATCGTCGGCAAGGAACTGGCCGCGTATTTGGGCTTAAGGCTTGGTTCGAATGTCTTAATTTATTCGCCCTTGGGCCAGCAGCATAATCTAAAAGTAGCCGGGATATTCAGCTCCGGCATGTATGACTACGATTTAAATTTGGCTTTTACCAATTTAAAGACCGCTCAGGGTATCCTGGGTTTAGAGGATAGATTCAGCGCAGTGGCAGTGAAGCTCGATGACCTTTATGCGGCAGATGCGGTGCGCGCGCAGTTAATCAGCCTTCTGGGATTTAATTATAACTTTAAAACCTGGATGGAGGCAAATCAGAACTTTTTCGCTGCCTTAAAACTTGAAAAGTTAACCATGTTCATCATCCTGACCTTGATCATTCTGGTTGCCTCTTTGAATATCATCAGCACGTTGGTAGTGATGGTGGTAGAAAAAACCAAGGATATCGGGATATTGAAGGCCATCGGCATGTCTTCAGCGCAGATAAGAAAGATTTTTACTTATCAGGGGCTTTTAATCGGCACATCCGGTATTTTTTTAGGGACACTGGCAGGCATAAGTATATGCAGCCTGCTTAAGAAATACCAGTTCATAAAGTTGCCGCAGGATATATATTATATTGATAAGTTGCCGGTATCGTTAACCTGGCCGGATATCGGATTGATTGTCGCCGCAGCCTTAGGGATAACGTTGATCTCTACGATTTATCCGGCAATCAAGGCCGCAGGCCTTAAACCCGTTGAAGCGTTAAGGTACGAATAGGAAGCAAATTGTTAAAGGCGCAAAAAATATATAAGGTTTATAATAACGGCAATAAGGATATTGCCGTATTAAAGGGCGTAGACTTAAATGTAGATAAGGGTAAGTTTGCGGTCATCGCCGGGCCTTCGGGTGCCGGCAAATCCACGCTTTTGCATATTCTCGGAGGCCTGGATAGTCCTACCCAGGGAGAAGTGTTCTTTGCGCAAGAGAATATCTACAAATTAAGCGAAGCGGTTTTAGGTAGGATTAGAAATGAAAGGATAGGTTTTATTTTCCAATTTTATCACCTGCTGCCGGAATTTAGCGCCTTGGAGAATGTGATGCTGCCGGCATTGATCAGGCGCAGCAAAAAGCCTAAAAATCAGGAAGTAAAACAAAAGGCCTTTGAACTTTTATGCCAAGTCGGGCTTGTAGAGAGGACAACGCATTTTCCCGATCAACTTTCCGGAGGGGAAAAGCAGCGAGTGGCTATCGCCCGGGCGTTAATCAATGAGCCGGACATGCTTTTATGCGATGAGCCGACCGGCAACCTGGATTCTAAGGCCGGGGCCGAGGTTATTTCTTTGATCAAGAAGATAAACAATGAAAGGGGCATGACGGTAGTCATGGTCACCCATAATAGCGAGCTGACAAAATTCGCGGATAATATTTATTATTTACGGGATGGGATTATAGCAAACTAGCCAAAACAGGGGGATAGCGGATGAAGATTTATATCAACGGAAAATTTTATGAAAAAGAAAATGCTAAAATTTCGGTGTTTGATCACGGATTTTTGTATGGCGACGGAGTCTTTGAGGGGATCCGGGTTTATAATCGTTTGGTTTTTAAATTAAAAGAGCACATCGACCGCCTCTATGAATCGGCGCACAGCATTATGATCAAGGTGCCTTTGCCTAAGCAGGATTTTATACAGGAGATAATCAAGGCCTTGAAAGAGAATAAACTTGATGATGCCTATTTGCGCGTGATTGTGACGCGCGGAGAGGGAGACCTGGGGCTTGACCCCAGGAAATGCAGAGGCAAAGAATCGGTGATTATTATTGTCGATAAGATTGCTCTTTATCCGCCGAAGCTCTATAAAGAAGGGATGGAGATCATCACTGTTTCTACCACCAGAAACGCGCATGAGGCGTTAAACCCGCAGATAAAGTCCCTGAATTACCTGAATAACATTATGGCTAAAATAGAAGCCACCAATTCCGGTTATGAAGAGGCGCTCATGCTAAACGACGCCGGCTATGTTGCCGAATGCACCGGAGATAATATTTTTATCGTTAAGAAAGACGAGCTTTATACCCCTCCTGAGTGTATGGGTGCGTTAAGCGGAGTCACCCGCAAGACAGTTTTGGATATTGCCAGGAAAACCAAGATTGTCACGCATGAGCACGTCTTTACCCGCCATGAGTTATATGTGGCCGATGAATGTTTCTTGACCGGTACGGCAGCAGAAATTATACCGGTGGTAAAAGTCGACGGCCGGTTTATCGGAAAAGCCAAGCCCGGGCCGGTTACCCTGAGCTTGATAAATAAATTCCGGGGATTGACCAGAAAAGAAGGGGTCAGGTATTAAGTTATGTTTTGCGATGTATGCGCGAAAAATCAGGCCACGGTGCATCTGACCGAAATTGTCGATGAGCAGATGAACGAGCTGCACTTGTGCGAAGGGTGCGCCCGCCAAAAAAGCGCCCAGATGGAGTCTCAGTTTGGGCTGAGCGAGCTTTTAGCCGGGATGGCGGAGTTTGAAAAGCCGGATGCGGATAAAGAAGTAGCTCTCCTTAAGTGCCCTAACTGTAAACTCACCTACGCGGATTTTAAGAAGATCGGCCGCTTAGGTTGCGGTGAGTGCTACAGCGCCTTTAAAAAATATTTGACTCCGCTGTTAAAGAGGATCCACGGTTCGGGCCAGCATTTCGGCAAATCTCCGGTCAAGGTTGCCAGGGTGGTTAAGAAAAAACTGGATGCGCAGGACCTGCGTTATAAGCTGCAGAAGGCAGTCGAGTCCGAGGCATTTGAAGAGGCAGCTAAGATCCGCGACCAGATCAAGGATTTGGAGAATAAACAGACGCAGAATCACGGCCAAAAAGAGGGCCCAGCAGATGAAGCTTGAGGATCTTTTAAATCATAGCAGCGAATGGTTAAAAGGCACCGGCCCCAGTTCTGAAATTGTCATTTCCAGCCGCATCCGCTTAGCCCGTAACTTAGACAAGGTCCCCTTCCCGCATTGGGCAAATAAGAAACAGGGCGAAGATATTTTACAGGTAGTTGACGCCGCGGTTGCCAAGATCGACTATCTAAAAAATACCACCAATTTCAAATTGGCGGATTTGGATACGATAGATAAACAATTTTTGGTGGAGAGGCATTTAATGTCTCATGAGCATGCCCAGAAGAGCAATCATAAGGCGGTGGTCATTGACAGCGAGGAGATTATTTCTCTGATGGTCAATGAAGAAGACCACTTGCGCATTCAGGTGATGCAGTCAGGGTTTAATCTTTACGAGGCCTGGAATATCATCAACCGCATCGATGATTGTTTGGCCAGTGAATTGTCTTTTGCTTTTCTTGCGGAGTGGGGATATCTGACTGCCTGTCCGACTAATACCGGGACCGGGATGCGCGGCTCGGTCATGCTGCATTTGCCGGCCTTGGTAATGACGCACCAGATTAACCGGGTGCTTACCGCGATTGCCAAACTAAGCTTTACTACCCGCGGGTTATATGGCGAAGGCACGCAGGCCATCGGCAATTTTTTTCAGATCTCCAATCAGGTTTCTCTGGGGCATAGCGAAGAGGAAATCATTGAAAATATAAACAGCCTTATCCGGCAGATCGTGGAGCAGGAAAATCAGGCTAGGGAGGCACTTCTAGCACGCGAAAAGGCCGGCCTTGAGGACAAGGTTAACCGCAGCTTAGGGATCCTAAAGAGCGCGCATATTATCACCAGCCAGGAAACCGTGGAACTTTTATCACTGGTAAGGCTGGGTTGCGATTTAGGCATGATCAAGGATATTGACCGCCGTGCCATCAATGAACTTTTTATTATTACCCAGCCGGCGCATTTGCAGAAGATAGAGAATAAAAAACTTAATCCCCAGGAAAGGGATGTCAAAAGGGCTCAGACTATCCGCAGCAAACTAAAAAATAACTAAGAGGAGGATCAATGTTTAACCGTTTTACCGAGAGGGCCAGAAAGGTAATTATTCTGGCTAAGGAAGAAGCCAGGCGTTTCAATCATGATTATATCGGGACCGAGCATATACTTTTAGGGTTGATCCGCGAGGGCGAAGGGGTGGCAGCCGCGGTATTGCAGAAGATGGGGGTTTCTTTAGAGAATATCCGCCTTGAGGTCGAGAAGCTGGTTCAGCCCGGTCCGGCCACGCAGATCATGGGCGATATACCGTTTACTCCGCGGGCCAAAAAGGTTTTGGAGCTGGCTGCCGAGGAGGCGCGCGCGTTAGGGCATAATTATATCGGTACGGAACATCTACTTCTGGGGTTGATCCGCGAAGGCGAAGGCGTAGCTTCCCAGGTATTATTAAATTTAGGATTGGATTTAGATAAGGCCAGAAATGAAGTCATGGAAATTTTAGGCTCTGCCATTCCCAACTTTGGCCAGCAGCAGCAGTCTAAGACTAAGACTCCTGCATTAGATGCATTTGGAAGAGATCTGACTGTCTTAGCCAGGGATAACAAGCTTGATCCGGTAATTAATCGGTTGGCGGAAATCGAACGCGTCATTCAAATTTTAAGCCGCCGCACTAAAAATAATCCGGTTTTATTAGGCGAGGCCGGCGTAGGAAAAACCGCGATCGTCGAAGGCTTAGCCCAGGCGATTATCGGCAATAATGTCCCCGAACTTTTAAGGAACAAACGCATCGTAGCTTTAGATTTGGCTTTGATGGTAGCCGGCACTAAATACCGCGGCCAATTCGAGGAGAGGATTAAGGCAGTGATGGAAGAGATCAAGCGCTCTCAAGACGTGATCATTTTCATCGATGAACTGCATACCCTGGTAGGCGCCGGCGCTGCAGAGGGGGCAATCGATGCCTCCAATATTTTAAAACCCGCGCTTTCCCGCGGCGAGATACAATGCATCGGCGCCACTACCCTTGATGAATACCGCAAATATATCGAGAAAGATGCGGCCCTTGAGCGCCGCTTTCAAACTATCATGGTTGAGCCGCCTACGGTTGAGCAGACCATAAATATACTTAAGGGTTTGCGCGATAAATATGAAGCCCACCATAGGGTGGTGTTTACAGACGAGGCTTTAGAGGCAGCAGCCAAATTATCCGACCGCTATATTTCGGGCAGGTTCATGCCGGATAAAGCCATTGATATTATGGACGAGGCCGGTTCGCGCGCCAGGTTAAACGTGCTTATTGTGCCGCCGGATATCAAAAAGCTGGAAGAAAAAGTAGACAACATCAGAAAAGAAAAAGAGTCTTATATTAAATCCCAGGATTTTGAGAAGGCAGCTAGTTTAAGGGACCAGGAGAGGGTCGCGCGTCAGGAATTAGAGCAGCTGAACCGCGAGTGGTCGCAGTCCAAAGACAAAATGCGCCCGGAGTTAGGCGAGGAAGAAATTGCCAAAATCGTGGCCCAGTGGACAGGCATTCCCATATTCAGGCTGGAAGAAAAAGAGGGCGAAAAATTATTGAAGATAGAAGACGAGCTGCATAAACGCGTGGTCGGACAGGAGGAAGCCATAAGTTCTATCGCGCATGCCATCCGGCGTTCGCGGGCAGGGATCAAAGACCCTCGCCGGCCGATAGGCTCTTTTATATTTTTAGGCCCGACCGGAGTAGGCAAGTCCTTGCTTGCCCGGGCATTGGCTGAGTTTATGTTTGGCGATGAAGATGCCCTGATACAGCTGGATATGTCGGAGTACATGGAAAAATTTAATGTCTCCCGGTTAATCGGCGCGCCGCCCGGATATGTGGGTTACGAAGAAGGCGGGCAGCTTACCGAGAAGGTAAGGCGCCGGCCTTATTCGGTAATACTCTTAGATGAAATCGAGAAAGCGCATCCGGACGTGTTTAATTTGCTTCTACAGGTGTTTGAAGACGGCCGGCTCACCGATAGCTTTGCCCGCAAAATAGATTTCCGCAACACCGTAATGATCATGACTTCTAATGTGGGCGCGGAGCTGATCCGCAAGGCCGGCTCCCTGGGATTTAAAAACCAGAAAGAGGAAGTTACCTATCAGGAGATGAAGGATAAATTATTAGAGGAGGTCAAGCGCACTTTTAAGCCGGAGTTTTTAAACCGCATCGATGATATCATCGTCTTTAGGCCTTTGGTCAAAGAGGATTTAACGCGCATCATCGATATCGAGATAGATTATGTCAAGGCAAGGCTGAAAGAGCAGGAGATGACCCTTGAGGTTACTGCCGAGGCAAAAGATTTTCTTATTGAAAAAGGATTTGATCCGGTCTTTGGCGCGCGGCCGCTCAAAAGGACCATACAGAGGTTTTTGGAAGATACACTGGCTTCGGATATAATCTCCAAGAGGTTTAAATCCGGCTCGCACATTAAAGTGCTGCGCAAGAACGAAGAGCTTATCCTGGAATGATGCTAACCTCATTTTTTATAATTTTTGGCAGAAGAGTAATGGCCATGTTGAGTTTCCTGGGGGGTTTCACTAACCTGGTAGCCCAGACTTTCTACTGGATGTTTGTGCCGCCGTATAAACATCACCGGGTTTGGGAGCAGGCCAAAAGGGCTGGCGTAGACAGCCTGCCTATAGTTTCGCTCATTGGTTTTTTTATCGGCATGATCATGGCTTTTCAGACCGCTTATCTTATGCAGCGCCTGGGTTCTGAGATGTATATCGCTACCATCGTTGCCCTTTCTTTGGTGCGCGAACTTGGGCCCATCATCACTTCACTGGTCGTGGCCGGCCGCGTGGGTGCCGCTATCACCGCTGAGATCGGCTCGATGCAGGTGACCGAACAGATCGATGCCTTGGAAACCATGGCTACCAACCCGGTCAAATACCTGGTGGTGCCGCGCCTGATCGCCTTAAGCCTGATGCTTCCGATATTAACCCTATACGCCGATATTATCGGTATATTGGGGGGCTGGTTTATTTGTGTGTTCAAGATGGGGATTCCTTCCCGCCTCTATATGAATATCACCTTTGATGCGCTTTTATTCAAAGATTTATTTACGGGCTTGTCTAAAACCATAATCTTCGGGATGATCATTGCCTTTGTAAGCTGTTATGAAGGTTTTAATGTTGAAGGCGGGGCAGAGGGTGTCGGCCGGGCGACCACGCGTTCGGTGGTCTGGTCTTTTATTTTGATCATTACGGCTGACTGTTTCTTCACCGCGCTGTTTTATTTTATATTTCCTTAAAAAAGGTTGCCTTGTGATCGAAATAAGAAACCTGACTAAAACATTTAACGAGCGTAAAGTTTTAGATAACGTTAATCTTAAAATTAATAAAGGCCAGACCTGTGTGATCATCGGGCGCTCCGGTTGCGGCAAAAGCGTTTTACTTAAACACATCGTCGGGCTGTTAAAACCGGACAGCGGAAGTGTTTTCGTCGACGGACAGGAGGCAACCGCATTTACGGATAAAGAAATGGATAGTTTAAGGATGAAGATAGGCATGGTCTTTCAGGGAGGAGCGCTCTTTGATTCCATGAGCGTAGGTGAAAATGTGGGTTTTGGCTTTATCGAGCATGACAATCTTGATCGGAAAATATTATTAGAGCGGGTTGAAGAATCGCTTTCTCTGGTAGGCCTATCCGGGATTGAGAACCTGATGCCTTCGGAATTAAGCGGCGGAATGAAAAAGCGCGTTGCGCTTGCCCGGGCCATCTGCACAAAGCCCCAGATCATCCTTTATGACGAGCCGACAACCGGAGTCGATCCGATTACCGCAGACAGTATCAATGAGCTTATCCGCGGGCTGCATGATAAATTAAAAGTAACTTCCGTGGTCGTCACCCATGATATGAAAAGTGCGTATAGAATAGCGGATAAGATCGCCATGCTCTACCAGGGCAAGATTATCGCCGAAGGTTTGGCGCAGGAAATTCAGAATACGCAACATCCGATAGTGCACCAGTTCATTAACGGTTTATCCCAGGGCCCGATCACTGAGACCATGGGATTTTCAAAATAATACGGAGGCGATACCATGATATTCGGTAAATCCAGGCTGGAATTAAAGGTAGGCATTTTTGTTTTTATAGGCTTAGTGATCTTAAGTATATTTATTTTTCTGATCGGACATTTCAAGACCTTGGCCGTCAGCCATCGGGTTGATTTTCTCTTTAATTTTGTCAATGGCGTCAAGGTGGGCTCTCCCATAAGGTTTGCCGGAGTGGATATCGGGGAAGTCAAAGGCCTAAGCGTTGATTTTGATGCGCAAGAAGGCAAAGACAAGATTCAGGTCGTGGGCTGGATCAGAAAAGATGTAAAGATACCCCGCGATTCCACGGTCTGGATTAACACCCTCGGGCTTTTGGGGGAAAAATACATTGAGATTATGCCGGGGAAAAATTATAATGACTTAGTGAAAACAGAACAGACAATGATCGGCATTGATCCTATTCCCATGCACGAGCTGACCTTGTTAGTTAAGGGCATCGCGGATCACGTGGATGAAATCGTCCTTAAAATAAAGAATAAAGAAGGTACGCTGGGCAAACTCCTTGGCGATGACGCGCTGTATAAAGAATTGGAGTCTTCTATAATAGGCATTCGCGGAGAGTTAGAAAGCCTGCTTTCTGATATCAAAGCGCACCCCTGGAAACTATTCTTTAAGACCAAAGAGAAGCCGCAAAAAACTACAAAATGAAAACCAAGGTCAGCAGAGTGATATTTACCTGTCAGAGCTGCGGGTGGCAGTCTCCCAAATGGCTGGGCAGGTGTCCGGAGTGCAACAGCTGGAATACTTTTGTTGAAGAAGATTACGCTGCGCCGTCTTCGAAGGCAAAAGAAAGAACCGCCATGTATCGCGATGAGCCGGTATTATTAAAAGACGTGGAAGTCAAGGATTCCCATCGCATTAAGACCGGGATAGAGGAATTAGACCGGGTTTTAGGCGGGGGGATAGTCCCGGGATCGGTGGTGCTCATCGGCGGCGACCCCGGGGTGGGCAAGTCTACGATATCGCTGCAAGTCTCCAATCAATTAACCAAGGCAGGGCATACGGTTTTGTATGTCAGCGGCGAGGAATCAACTGCCCAGACAAAATTAAGGGCCAAGCGCCTGGGCACGGCCCATGACGGTAATCTCTATATCGTTAATCAGACGGACCTGTCTTCGATCATGCAATATATCCAGAAGATCAAGCCAAAGGCGGTGTTTATTGATTCCATACAGGTGATGTTTGATCCCACGATCAGCTCTTCGCCGGGCAGCGTCAGCCAGGTCAGGGAGTGTGCCAGCATGTTGACTCAGCTGGCAAAGACCACAGAGACTGCGATTTTTATCATCGGACATGTGACCAAAGAGGGGACGCTTGCCGGGCCGCGGGTGCTGGAGCATATTGTGGATACAGTGCTTTATTTTGAAGGGGACAGGTTTTCTATATACCGTATACTGCGGGCGGTAAAAAACAGATTTGGCTCAACCAATGAAATAGGCGTTTTTGAAATGGGCCAAGGCGGTTTGGGGCAAGTCTTGAATCCTTCTCAGATATTTTTGTCCGAGCGGCCCAAGGATGTTTCGGGGTCAGTGGTGACTTCTATTTTAGAAGGTTCCCGGCCCCTATTGGTTGAAATTCAGGCATTAGTGAGCAAGTCCAGTTTTGGCTATGCCCGCCGGCGCACCCAGGGTTTTGATTTTAACCGGATGAGTTTGCTGGTGGCGGTCTTGGAAAAAAGGATCGGACTGCACCTGGAAGCCGAGGATATCTTTGTGAATGTGGCAGGCGGCATCAAGGTGGAAGACCCGGTCGCGGATTTAGCCGTGGCGGTAGCAATAGCCTCAGCCTTTCGCGAACAGCTGATCCTTGCGGAAACCGTGGTTTTAGGAGAGGTGGGATTAGCCGGCGAGATCCGCAGCATCTCGCAGGCAGATTTACGCATAAATGAGGCGGCGAAATTGGGTTTTAAGCACTGCGTATTGCCCAGGAATAATTATAAGAACATCGATTATAAAAAAGAAAAAATAGAGTTAATTCCGGCCGCATCATTAAAAGAGGCATTAGATATTATTTTAAGCCTGCCTGCCGGATAGGCCAAGGAGGAAAGTTATGAATCTTTTATCCGTACGTCTTCTTTTCGTAGTGGGTAGCGCGATTATCGGCTATCAGACATTAGACCCTAAGGACATGGGTATCCTGGGGGCATTAGCAGGTGTTTTAGTATCTGGATTAATTATAATCCTGGAAATCGGCATGCGTAAAGTATCGGTCAAAGGGCTTTCCAGCTCGGTATTCGGGCTTTTATTGGGCCTGATTATGTCAAAACTGGCCAGCGATGCCTTTAGCATTGTCCCCATCCCGGCGGCCAATCTTTCCATTATCCGGGTAACTCTTACCCTGATCCTTTGTTATTTAGGCATGGTCATCGGGCTACGCGGCAAAGACGAATTCAACCTGATCATTCCTTATGTGCGCCTGCGCCGCCAGGACCAGTCTGAAGATATGGTGGTTGTGGATACCAGCGCCATTATCGACGGCCGCATAGTAGATATATATAAGGCTAAATTCTTGGACGGTAAAATTGTGATTCCTTTTTTTGTGTTAAAAGAGCTCCAGCAGATAGCCGATTCCACAGACCCCATGAAGCGCCAGAGGGGTAAAAGAGGCCTTGAGATTCTACATACGCTTCAGAAAGAAATCGGCCAGGGCATCAACCTGCATGAAGAGGATTTCCCCGGCGTTAACGAGGTGGATGCCAAGCTGGTGAAATTAGCAAAACTGCTGGGAGCCAAGATCTTGACCGTAGATTTTAATTTAAACCGCGTGGCCACACTGCAGGGGATCAAAGTCCTTAATATCAATGAATTGGTCAATGCCTTAAAGCCGGTGGTCTATCCCGGCGAAGAAATGCAGGTAAAATTAATTAAAGAGGGCAAGGAGCATAGCCAGGCCATAGGCTATCTTGATGACGGCACCATGGTCGTAGTCGAAGACGCGCGCAGGTCCATCGGCCAGGAAGTGAAGGTTGTGGTCACCTCGGTGCTTCAGACGCAGGCCGGCAGGATGATCTTCACCAAGTTGGAAAGATGACACAGGTAACTGCGATAGTCCTGGCCGCAGGAAAAGGCGAAAGGCTTAAGCTCAAGGTTTCTAAGCCGCTCTTTAAAATAAATCATCAGCCGATTTTAATCTATAGCCTTAAGGCATTATCCGGCCATCCATTTATTGCGGATATCGTGGTAGTAGCCAATGCCTCAAACCGGGGAAAGGTCATCGCTCAAATTAAAAAAGCCCGGATAGGCAAAATCAAAGCGGTGGTTTTAGGAGGCAGGCGGCGCCAGGATTCCGTAATCAACGGCCTGAAAGCCGTAGCCGACAAAACAAGATTCGTCCTTATTCATGACGCGGCCAGGCCTTTTATCAATAAAAAGATTCTAACTCCGGTAATAAATAAGGCAGTCGCATGCGGGGCAGCTATTTTGGGAGTTCCGGTTAAGGCTACGATTAAAGAGTTGGATACTAAAGCTGTAGTCGTAAGAACACTGGATAGAAGTAGGCTCTGGGAGATACAGACTCCGCAGGTTTTTAGCAAAGATTTGCTGCTTAAGGCGTATAAAAAATTTGGCGATAGCGCTGTTACCGACGACGCTTCCTTAGTTGAGAAATCAGGCCGCCGGGTTTCGGTAGTGATGGGTTCTTACCATAATATTAAGATTACAACTTTCGAAGACCTGGTATTGGCAGGGGCAATAGCTAAACAGAAACTTTAGAAGGATTAATCTAATATGGAGTATAGAGTTGGCATTGGTTACGATATTCACCGTTTGGTCGAAGGCCGCAAGTTATTTTTAGGCGGCGTTGAGATTCCTTACGTCAAAGGCCTGCTCGGGCATTCTGACGCCGACGTGCTTTTGCATGCGTTATGCGATGCGCTTTTAGGTGCCTTGTCTTTGGGGGATATCGGCGAGCATTTTCCGGATACTGACCAAAAATACAATGGGATCTCAAGCGTGGAATTATTAAAGACAGTAAATAATCTAGTCAGGGAAAAAGGTTTTTCAATCAACAATATTGACGCGGTGGTAATCGCGCAAGAACCGCACCTGGAGCATTTTAAGAAAAAGATAGCTGCGCGTATCTCTTCAGTCTTAGGCATCGAAGAAAACTCTTTGAATATAAAAGCTAAGACTAATGAGGGTTTGGATGATATCGGCAGGAAAGAGGGTATTGCTGCTTACGTGGTAGTTTCGGTAAACAAGGGGGTTCTTAAATGATAGTCTGCTTAAAAATATTATTGATCTTGATCGCATTGGCAGTTTTAAAATTTGCCTTGGTCTCCATATTTTTCTATCAGGAAATTCAATCTGCCCGGAAAAGAGACCCTGCGGCCAGCGGATTCCTGGAAATCCTTTTGCTCTACCAGGGGTTGCATGCGTTGGTCGCCCATCGCGTCGCCCATTTTTTCTATTGCATGCGCATGACTTTCTTTGCCCGCTTGATCAGCCAACTATCCAGGCAGATGACCGGGATCGAGATCCACCCCGGGGCTAAAATCGGCAGGAGGCTTTTTATTGATCATGGCATGGGGGTAGTGATCGGCGAGACCGCGGTGATCGGCAATGACGTGCTTTTATATCAGGGTGTCACCTTAGGGGGTACCGGGCTGGATAAGGGCAAAAGGCATCCGACCATCGGCAACAACGTAGTCATCGGCACCGGAGCCAAGGTGCTAGGCAATATCACCGTAGGCGATAATTCTTATATAGGCGCAAATTCCGTGGTGATTAAAGATGTACCTGCCAATGCCACTATCGTAGGCGTGCCGGGCAAGATCACCAAGCAGGACGGCAAAAAGATCGAGACCAACCTTGACCATGTGCATACGCTAGACCCCATAATGCAGAACATAGAAGAGCTGGAAAAGAGAATAAAAGACCTCGAGAGTGGAGCCCCTTGGATTAAAGCCCAGGATTCTCCAAGGCCCTAAAAGCTGGATACTTGAGCGGCTAAACTCATATCCGCGGACTTAAAAATGCCCAGGTCCTTGTGCTATACACAATGAGCTAAATCTTTGGCTGCGAAAGTACAAATCCCGATAGATTGAAATGGCCATCCATATTTATAATTCCCTGACGCGCAAGAAAGAAGAATTCCTGCCGCAAAACCATCCTCTGGTGAATATCTATACCTGCGGGGTAACAGTCTATGACGAAAGCCATATTGGGCACGCCCGCAGCCTTTATATCTTTGATGTCATCAGGCGCTACTTGAAATATCGCGGCTTTGATGTGAAATTCGTGCGCAATATCACCGATATCGACGACAAAATCATCAATCGCGCCAAAGAATTAAAAACCGGTTGGCAGGATTTAGTCAGTAAATATATCGATAGCTACTATCAGGATTTAGGGCTTTTGGGTATTGATAAGGCAGACTATGAGCCGCGCGCCACCGAAAATATTGCGGAGATGATTAGCTATATAAAATCGCTGATCGATAAAGAATACGCCTATGTTACGGAGTCCGGCGTATATTTTAATGTGCGTAAATTTAAAGATTACGGAAAGTTATCCGGCCAGGGCATTAACCAGATGTTAACGGGGGTAAGAAAAAGCCCGGATGAAACTAAAGAAGACCCCCTGGATTTTGCTTTATGGAAAATTTCTAAACCAGATGAGCCATTCTGGGAGAGTCCATGGGGAAAAGGCCGGCCCGGCTGGCATATCGAATGTTCGGTAATGAGTCAAAAATTTTTGCAGACCGATACCCTGGATATCCACGCCGGAGGAAGGGACCTGATCTTTCCGCACCATGAAAATGAGATTGCCCAGGCCGAGGCCTTAACCGGAAAGCCCTTTGCCAAATACTGGATCCACCACGG
>CAYHNY010000014.1:0-16595 GCA_964358115.1 uncultured Planctomycetales bacterium
ATTATCGGTATTGACAAAGACGAGGCACACAAACGCTTTGGGTTCCTGCTTGAGGCTTTTCAATTCGGAGCGCCCCCCCACGGCGGATTTGCCTTTGGCATTGACCGGCTCTTGGCAATCTTGGCCGGAGAATCCAGCATCAGAGAGGTCATTACTTTTCCCAAGACGCAAAAGGCTTTTTGCCCGCTTACTTCTGCGCCTTCTGAAGTAGACATAAATCAATTAAAAGAACTTAGTTTAGCGATAAAAAAGGAGAAGGAGAAATGAAAAGAAGCGCTTTATGGCAACTATTGGGCTTAGCTTTTCTGTTAATATTATCGGGCTGCGCAAGAGTGCGCCATTATACCGTAGTCAAGGACAGGATAGACCAGAACTTAACTGCGGGTAATCAGGGATATCTGGCCGGCACTGCCCCTCAAGTACAAGGGGAGCGTAAAACTACGCGAGCCACCTATGTCACCGAAGTAGAGCTGCCTCCCTGGAAAAAATCCGCCGAACTTAAACAAAAACAACAAACAAAGAAGCCCGCTCTTTCGGAAAGCATAGAGACAGAGGCGCTGGTTAGTGAAGATGATTCCGCGGCACAAAAATCCGGCGGCATTAGCGAATCTGTGCCGGAAAACCTGGAAAAATATACCGTGCAAAAAAGCGACACCCTCCAGAAGATATCCAAAAAGTTTTACGGCACCACTAAAAAATGGCAGAAGATATTTGAGGCGAATAAAGATACATTGAAAGGGCCCAATGATATTTATCCCGGGCAAATCATTAACGTCCCTGTTCAAAAGCTCAAAGAACCTGCGGAAAACCTAAAATAGGCTTACGTGAATAAAACAATCAAAGTTCAAACCCAAAAAGAGATACAATCTCTCTTTGGCCCCCGGGATGAAAATATCCGGGTAATCGAAAAAGAATTTAAAGCCAAGATAACCCTGCGCGATGAATGCTTAAAAATCAGCGGGACCTCCACCAATATAAAAAAAGCCGCCGGCCTGATTGAGTTCTTACTCACCGCTATCCGCTCCAATCAAACAGAACTAGGTAAGAATGACATTTCCTGCCTGATCAATGATTTTAAGCATAAGAAAAATATCACCGTGTCTATTCCGCAGCCGGCAATTAACCGCAGCCCCTCCGGGGCAAAGCAGGTCGGGCCAAAAACACAAGGGCAGAAAGAATACGTAGAAGCGATCAAAAAACATGACATTGTATTCGGGATCGGCCCTGCAGGAACAGGCAAGACGTACCTGGCCATGGCTTGCGCAGTGGAGGCATTGAATAAACAGGAGGTGCGCAGGATCATCCTTACCCGGCCGGCAATAGAAGCGGGTGAATCTTTGGGATTTTTACCGGGGGATATTTATGAAAAAATATCCCCGTATCTGCGGCCGCTTTACGACGCTATCTACGATATGATGGAGGCAGAGCGCATTGAAAAATATCTTGAGACCGGCATCATCGAAGTAGCGCCCTTAGCCTATATGCGCGGCAGGACTTTAAACGACGCGTTTATTATCCTGGATGAGGCCCAGAACTGCACTGCCGAACAGATGAAGATGTTTTTGACCCGGTTGGGGTTTGACTCAAAGGCCGTAATCACCGGCGACCTTACCCAAAGCGACCTGCCTGACAGTAAACCTATCGGCTTGTTGCAGGCACAGGATATCTTAAGTGAAATCAAAGGGATAAAATTCATTTATTTTACCGGCTCCGACGTAGTCAGGCATGCCTTAGTCCAGGGCATCATCGAAGCGTATGAAAAAACAAAACGTAATAAATAATATTAAATGGGTTATCGTAAGCCTGCTGATTTTTCTGTTCGCCTATATGCTGCAGATAAATCTCTCGGTTCCGCTGTTTCTTCTATCGTTAATTTTGTATTTTAAATTTTCCTTTCCCCGCGTAAATCAAAAAAGCTATACCCTTTTGAACCTGACCCTGCTCTTTGTGCTCATCCTGGCCATAAGCTTTTTTATCATCAGGCAGGGCTGGTCGGTTTTTCTCATCCCGTTTTGTTTAGTCCCAATGCTAGCTACCATGCTCTTTAATGAATTGGCGGTCTCCTTATTGATCACCCTGGCCTGCGCAATCACCATATCGTCGCTGGCCCCGGGAAATTTTTATTTATTTCTGCTCTTTCTAACCAACGGGGTTATTTCTATCATATTGCTGCGGGAAGTACGCCAGCGCAATGCCATAAGCAAAGCAGGTTTGGTCATCGGCCTATCTCAGGCCGTCACCCTATTTTTCTTGAGGGGTTTTAACCTTGATAATTTTAACCCTTATTTGATCTTAATCGCTAACGGCATTGCCTCCAGTATCATTGCCGCCGGGCTTCTGCCGATTTTCGAATACCTTTTTAACACCACTACCAACATAAGCCTTCTGGAGATGACGGATTTCAGGAACCCTATCCTGCAGCGGATGATGATTGAGGCCCCCGGCACTTACCATCACAGCCTGGTGGTGGGAAATTTATCCGAAGCCGCCTCTCAGGTAGTTTGCGCCCATGCCCTTTTGGCCCGGGCAGGGGCATATTACCATGACATAGGAAAAATTTTCAAACCCGAATATTTTAGCGAAAATCAGGATATCACCGGCAGCAAACACGATAATTTGTCCGCAACCATCAGTAAGATGGTGATCATGAACCACGTAAAAGAGGGGGTGGAGCTGGCCAAAAAACAGCGGCTTAACTGGCGGCTGATTGATTTTATCCAGCAGCACCACGGCACAAGCCTGGTCTATTATTTTTACCGCCGGGCGCTGGAGAATTTAGAAAACGAACAAGAGGTAGAAGAAGAGGGCTTTCGTTACCCCGGGCCTAAACCCAACACCAGAGAAACCGCTATCGTCTTGCTGGCGGATTCGGTAGAGGCAGCCACGCGCGCCTTAAAAGAGCCGGGCCATGCCAACATCGAAGAGCTGGTACATAAAGTAATCAATAATAAATTCATCGACGGCCAACTTGATCAATGCGATCTCACGCTTAAAGACCTGGAAAAAATCTCGGCGGTATTCATCCGCATACTAAGCGGAATATACCATAATCGCGTCACCTATCCCGAAGGGCCTAAATGAAGCCACCCCCCGGGTCAAATCCGTGGATATAACTATTCATAACCTGCAAAATAAAATCTCTATTGGCCACGTGATTCCCGGCGCCATAAAAAAAGCGGTGCGCCAAACCTTAAAAAAAGAATCTCTGCTAAAAAATTCAAGAATAGCTATCTGCCTGGTAAGCCACCAGCGCATCAGAAAGATAAATCTCAAATACCTGGGCAAGGATACCCTCACTGATGTGATCTCTTTTGACTTGACAGACGAAACGCTAAAATCAAAAGGAGGCATTGCCGCGGATATCATAATCTCAACCCAGGCGGCTATTTCCAATGCCCGGATCTTTAAAACCTCCTGTTTATATGAACTGCTGCTTTATGTTGTCCACGGCCTGCTGCATGTTTTAGGTTACAATGACAGCAATAAAAAACAAAGCCGGCTCATGCAGCAAAAGGCGCAAGCCATACTAAAAAAAATAAATGCCCATCCATAGAACCGAAGCCATAGTCATTAAAAAGCAGGATTTTCGCGAGACTTCCCTGATCGTAAATTTCTATACCCGCGAATTCGGCAAGCTCTCAGGGATATTGAAAGGGATAAGGTCAGAGCCGCAAAAATTCGCCAGCAGCCTGGAAACCTTCTCTCTGAATGAGATCATATTTTATAAAAAAAGGTCGTCGTCCTTGCACCTTGTTTCGCAGTGTGACGTAAGGGAAAATTTCAGTCCCTTGCGCCAAAATCTTTCCCGGATGGCATCCGCCAGCATTATGATGGAGCTGGTGGATTCGCTAATGCCGGCCGAAGATAAAAACGAAGAGGTGTTTAACCTGATCCATGAATGCCTCAAGGAACTGCAAAACGCGCATAACCCGGATAAGATCCTGACCATCTTTAAGATCAAAATGCTCTCGCTCTCCGGATTCAAGCCTAATTTTGATTCCTGCGTCTGCTGCGATTCCAGGACGATCTCCGACTCAAAATTCTCTTTAAGCAGGGGCGGGTTAATCTGCGCGGGATGCTATAAAAAAGATACTTCCGCCCGCGCGATTTTTAGAGGCACCATAGCTTCTATCTTGCACATCCAGCGCAATAATTTCAGGACTAACCTTAACTTAGGATTGAATCCTCAGATTAAGCGTGAGTTAGATTTAATCTTAAGCTCATTTTTAAACTTTCATTTAGAAAAAGAACTTAAGTCCCAGCGGGTGTTAAATAAAATTAATCTGGCTGTGCGCTAATTTTTTTTTGGAGGACTACCTATGAAGATAGCCGTAGTTGGAGCCGGGGCAATGGGCTGCCTTTTGGGCGCCCTGCTGGCTAAAGCAAAGCAAGAAGTCTGGATTTTAGATAAAAATAAGGAGCGCGCCGAAAAAATCAGCCAGCAGGGAATAATAGTGGAGGGGATTTCCGGCGATTGGCAGATAAAGTTGAATGTTACCAGCGAAGCCGCAGAAATCGGTAAGGCCGAGCTTGTTATCATCGCGGTCAAGTCTTATAACACAAAAGAGGCAATTACCCGCATCAAACCCGCCATCGCCGATGAAACAAAGGTCGTCACCCTGCAAAACGGCATGGGGAATATTGAGATTATCAGTGAAGTGGCAGGCTCAGAAAAAGTGGTCGGCGGAGTCACCAGCATCGGGGCAACCTTAATTGACATAGGCAGGGTCAGGCACGCCGGGCACGGAGATACGGTAATCGGCCGCATTGACGGAAAAATCCCGGTTGAGATGCGCGCTATCCGGGAAATTTTCAATAAAATAGGTTTGGATGCCCGGATCTCCCGGGACATAAAAGCCATGCTTTGGTCGAAACTAATCATAAACGTAGGCATCAATGCCCTGACCGCAATCACGCGCCTCAATAACGGCAGGCTGCTTGAATTTCCCGGCACTCACCGGATACTAACAGACGCGGTAACCGAGGCTATAAGGGTAGCTAAAAGAAAAAGGATAAAGCTTATCTATGACGACCCGCTGGCAAAGGTAGAGGCGGTCTGCGAAGCGACCTGCGGAAATATATCCTCAATGCTGCAGGATGTCTTAAGAAAAAAACGCACGGAAATAGACTTTATCAACGGGGTGATTGTGCGGCATGCCCAGGAGTTAGATATACCCGTGCCAATCAATACGCTATTGCTGGACCTGGTGCATACCATCGAAGCAAGCTATTCCCAATCCATTTAGCTTAAGGCAAACCCTAAGAATTCAATCGCCTGCCTGCCGCCTGCCTGACGGCAGTCAGGGCAGGCAGGCGGCAGGCAGGGAAGGGTGTCCTTCGCCAAGTATGAAAAATATAGAAGCTGCCCAAATATTCAGGGAGATCGCCGATATTCTGGAAATAAAGGGTGAGAACCGTTTCCGCATCCGCGCCTATCAAAGGGCAGCGCAAAATATCGAAGGCCTTACCCAGGATTTAGAAGAATATATCCGGCAGGACCGCCTTACCGAGATCCCGGGCATCGGTAAAGACTTAAGCCAGAGAATAAAAGAATTTGCCGCCACCGGAAAAATACCGATCTACGAAAACCTCAAGAAAAGCATCCCCGCGGGGCTCTTGGATCTATTAAAGATCCCTTCCGTAGGCCCCAAGACCACCAAGCTCCTCCATGAAACCTTGAAAATAAAGAACATCGCCGGCCTAGAAGCGGCGATTAAAAATAACCGGCTTAACGGCATATTCGGGATTAAAGAAAAAACAATAGAGAATATTATTAAAGGGATCACCTTGTTTAAAAAGGGCAAGGAAAGAATGACCTTAGCTTCGGCGATAATCACCGCCGATGAGTTCATTAATAGCTTAAAAAAAATACCGGCAGTAAAAAAAATAACCCCTGCCGGAAGCCTGCGCCGGCAAAAAGAGACCGTGCGCGACATAGACATACTCATTGTTTCTAATCAGCCTAAGGGGATAATGGATGCCTTTGTCAGGCAGCCCGCGGTAAAAGAAATCTTGGCTAAAGGCTTGACTAAATCTTCGGTGCAAACCGCCGATGACGTGCAGGTCGACTGCCGCATCGTCCGGGAAAGATCCTTTGGCGCAGCCTTGCTTTATTTCACCGGCTCCCGCAACTTTAATATCAAGTTGCGCATGATCGCCCAAAGAATGGGGCTTAAAATCAACGAATATGGGGTATTTAGAAATAATAGTTATATAGCGGGAAAAACGGAGGAAGAGATCTTTAAACTACTCAAGCTTAGCTATATCGAGCCGGAATTAAGGGAAGATAACGGGGAGGTAGAGCTAGCCAAAGAAAATCGGCTGCCTAAATTAATCCGGGCTGAAGATATAAAAGGCGATTTGCACGTCCATTCAAACTGGTCGGACGGCGAGGCCAGCATAGAAGAGATGGTTGCAGCCGCTCAAAAAAAAGGATACGCCTACCTGGCTATCACCGACCATTCTCAGGGGCTTAAAGTGGCAAATGGCTTAAGCCTGCTTAAATTAAGAAAGAAAAAACGAGAGATCGATTATATCAACGGAAAATTAAAGAATTTTAAAGTTTTATACGGGGCCGAGGTGGATATAGACGCGCAGGGCAGGTTGGATTATAAAAATACGGTATTAAAAGAATTTGACGTAGTGGTAGCGGCAATCCATTCCGGGTTTAAGCAATCGCGGGAGCAGCTGACCAAAAGATTCATCCGCGCCTGCGAAAATAAACATGTCCATATTCTTGCGCATCCCACCGGCAGGCTCTGGGGTATACGCGATGGCTATATTTTAGATTTTGAAGAGCTTTTTAAGGCTGCCCGAGCAACCAATACCGCCATGGAAATAAATTCTTTTACCCAAAGGCTGGATTTAAATGACATTAATGCCCGCCGGGCAAAAGAGATGGGGGTTAAGGTGTGCATCAATACCGACTCTCATAGCACCGGGCATCTGGAAGCGATAAAACTGGGGGTTGCGGTAGCCCGCCGTGGCTGGCTGGAAAAAAAAGATGTGCTCAACACCCTTAAGCTAGACGAACTATTAAAAACGCTTAAAAAATGAAAAGAATTTTATCGGGAGCGGTTGCTCTATCAACTACCTGCTACCTGCTAATTACTGTTTTTCTATGCGGCTGTCAAAACAAACCCCTCTATCAAGAAACCCGGGTATTGATGGGCACTTTTGTCAAAGTCACATCCAACTCTGCGTCTGCTGCCGGAATCGCCTTTAAAGAAATGCAAAGGGTCGCCGACCTGCTTAGCAAATATAAATCCGACAGCGAAATCTCTGTTTTAAATCGAACCGGAAAGCTAAAGGCAAGCCCCGAGACGTATTATATTATTAAAAAGGCAGAAGAATTCTGGAGGCTTTCAGGAGGCGCCTTTGATATCACGGTCGGTCCACTTATGGACCTCTGGGGATTTACGGATAAAAAGTACCGCATACCTCAAAAAGAAGAGATCCAAAAAACGCTTGCGCGTATAGGATTTGATAAAATCATTTTTCATGAAGCGGATAATGTGATAGAATTTAAAATCTCAGGCATGAGGCTTGATTTAGGCGCGATTGCCAAAGGCTACGCCGTGGATTGCGCGGTGAAAAAATTAAAGGAAAAGGGGATCACCAGCTGCCTGATTAATGCCGGCGGCCAGATATACTGTCTGGGAGATAATTACGGCCGGCCGTGGAAAGTTGCCATCAGAAATCCCAGAGGAAAAGGGGTATTCAGGTATTTAGAATTAAGCAATAAAGCAGTGGCAACTTCGGGCGATTACGAACAGTTCTTTGTCAGCGCAGCAAAACGTTACGCTCATATCATTGATCCCAAGACAGGATATCCTGTGGAATCAGGGTTAATTTCGGTAACGATAGTTGCTGATAGTGGCTTAGACTGCGATGCCCTAAGCACAGCAGTATTTGTTTTAGGAAAAGAAAAGGGCGATATACTAACTGAGAGATTTCCCGGAGTAGCCGCTATAATAATAGAGGATAAAAACTAAAAACGAAGATGAATACCCAGCTAAAAGGAATGTTTGTATATCTTTCACAGCTTATGGATAAGCCCGTTATAGACAAAAACGGGCATTTGGCTGCAGAGGTCTACGACATAATTGTTGACCCCCAGGAGGCTTATCCCCGGTCAACACACCTCGTAATCCGCAAGGGTTTTATCAACCGCAAATATGCGCTGGTTGCCTGGGCTCAACTTGCGAATATAAATGAAAACGAAGCCGCTTTAAAGATAGAACAATCACAGCTTGTCTTCAGGGAAAAGCATAATAATAAAGAGGAGCTTACGCTGCGCCGGGATATTTTAGACCAACAGGTAGTGGATACCTATAACCATAAGGTCATCCGCATAAATGATATCCACTTGCTTTTAGTGGAGGGGTCTCTTATGGTAGCTCACGTAGATATAAGCATAAGAGGCCTGTTCCGGCGTTTGGGTTTTGAAAAGTGGGTTGATTTCATAGTCGGCTTATTTAACAAGAATGCGGATTACCTGAAAACCGAACATCTTATACCCTGGAAACAAATACAGCCGCTCTCTGTTAATCCGGTAAGCATGACCATTAAAATTAATGTCCCGCATAAGCAGTTTAATAATATCCCCTCCGCAGATTTAGGCGAGATCTTCCTTGACCTGAATATAAAGCACCAGATGGCTTTGTTTAAAGCCATAGATTTAAGCACTAAAGCAAAAATTTTCATGGGGATTGATTTCAGGGCGCAAAAATCACTTATTGAAGACTTGAGTCCCAAAGAAACAGTTGAGATTCTTAACAGCATACCCACTGACGATGCCACTGACTTTTTAGAAAAGCTTCCCAAGCAAGCGGTAAACCAGCTTCTCGGCCTTATGGAAAGCAGGCAGGCGAAAAAATTATCTGACCTCTTGGGATATTCCAGCGATTCTGCCGGAGGCCTGATGACTACCGAGTATATGGCCTTTACCAAAGATACGACCGTGGAAGCGGTACTTAAACAAATTAAAGAACGCACCTTTAAGGTGGAGCCGGCGCAGTTCATTTACATCGTAGATGAAGCCAACCATTTAATTACAGCCACAAATTTCCGCCGGCTGCTCATGGCTAATCCCCTTGATCCGATTCAAAGCGCGGCATTCCCTAAGGCCTATTTCGTGCATTTAAACAGCCCGGTAAAAGAAATCGCCTACCTTATGGAGAAATATAAATATTACGCAATTCCCGTGGTAGATGAAAATAACATATTGCAGGGGATTATTACCGTAGATGATATTTTAAGCCAGCTGGTGACCTTTGCCTGGCGCAGGTTGAAAAAAATAAAGGCAAAACCGACACAATAAAAAATGAGAGCTAAAAATCTTTGGAGAGAATTTTTAATCTTCCTCTCCGTTATGGGTCCGGGCATTATCACCGCCAATGTGGACAATGATGCCGGCGGTATTACTACCTACTCCGTGGCCGGGGCCCACTTCGGATATTCCCTGCTTTGGTCATTTATCCCCATAATTATTGCGCTGGCAATCATCCAGGAAATGTGCAGCCGCATGGCCGTAGTCACCGGAAAAGGCCTGGCCGACCTTATCCGGGAAGAATTCGGAGTCAGGGTTGCTTTCTACGCCATGCTTTTTTTAATATCCTCAAACATCTTTAATACCATATCCGAATTTGCCGGTATCGCAGCGAGTGCCGAGCTTTTCGGAGTAAGTAAATATATAATGGTCCCGGTGTGCGCGCTCTTTGTCTGGTGGCTTATCGTTAAAGGAACTTACAAATTCGTGGAAAAAGTTTTCCTGTTGGCCTGCGTGTTCTATTTTTGCTATATAATCTCCGGTTTTTTAATCAAGCCTGACTGGCAAGAGATAGGCAGAGAAACCCTAAGGCCGGAATTCCGGTTTGACAAGAGTTATCTCTTGATGCTTATGGGCGTAATAGGCACGACTATCGCTCCCTGGATGCAATTTTACCAGCAGTCTTCGGTAGTAGAAAAGGGAATAAAATTAAAAAATTATAAATATAGCCGGATGGATGTAATTGTGGGCGCATTCGTGGTGAATATCGTGGCGATTTTTATCGTGATTGTCTGCGCCGCTACCTTGTTTAAAAATGGCATAAGGATAGAAACGGCTAAAGACGCTGCCCTGGCCCTGAAGCCTTTGGCCGGGCCATGGGCCTTCAAGCTTTTTGCTTTTGGCCTGTTGAATGCCTCGGTATTTTCAGCCTGCATATTGCCGCTTTCCACCGCTTACTCGGTATGCGAAGGGATGGGCTGGGAGGTGGGAGTAAACCGCAGATTCAGGGAAGCGCCGCAATTTTACACACTTTACACCGCCACCATCGCAATCGGGGCAACGGTAATTTTGCTGCCTAACGTAAAACTCATCCCCATAATGCTTATCTCGCAAGCATCCAATGGGATACTTTTACCTTTTGTTTTAATTTTTATGCTGCTATTGGTAAATAACAAGAGGCTGATGGGTAATTACACAAATTCTAAGCTCTATAATTTCTTTGTTATATTAACCATAGTAGCCATGATCGGGCTTAGTTTGGCGCTATTATTCACCCAATTTATCTAAATAAACTTTCCCAAAGGAGCAAATATGGATCAGAAAAAGAAGAGCGTTCAAGACATACTTTCTTTAAAAGGCAAACGCAAAATCACCATGCTCACCGCCTACGATTATCCCCTGGCATCTTTGGTGGACAAGGCAGGTATTGATATGATTTTAGTCGGAGACTCTTTAGCTAATGTGGTTCTGGGGCTGCAATCCACCACTCAGGTGGGGATGACAGAGATGCTGCACCATGCCAAGGCAGTGACCCGGGCAGTGAAAAACGCTTTTGTGATAGGAGATATGCCCTATGACTCCTATCAGGTCAATCCCGAAGAATCGGTAAAAAATGCGCGCAGGTTTATGGATGAGGCAAAATGCGACGCCATAAAACTGGAGTGGTTTGATCAATGCTTAGAGGTCACGGAAAAAATAATCAAGGCCGGTATCCCGGTAATGGGCCACATCGGATTGACTCCGCAAACCGCGGATAAAATAGGGGGATTTAAAGTCCAGGGAAAAGATGCCGAGGCCGCCAGCCGCCTGATCAAACAAGCGCAAGACCTGGAAAGATTAGGCTGTTTTTCAATAGTCTTAGAATGCGTGCCGGATAAAATCGCCGAGATGATCACCCGAAAATTAAAGATACCCACCATCGGCATTGGCGCAGGCATCAGTTGCGACGGGCAGGTTTTAGTAATACATGACCTCTTAGGCTTGTTTGAAAGATTCAAACCTAAGTTTGTCAAGCAATACATTAATTTAACTGCCCAGATCCAAAAGGCGTTGGAAGATTATAAAAAAGAGGTGCTGGAGGGCAAGTTTCCTACTGCGGAACACAGCTTTACGATTAAAGAAGAGGAATTAAAAAAGCTGGGGCAATGATCAACTTGAAATAGTCAAATAATCTTGACAATTAAAGCAATTTAGGCGAAAATAGAAAGTCGTGTTTGCTAATATGGGGATAAAAAGATGTTAGATGATAAAAGGTCCAATAACCGGGTGCGCCTTGAACTGCCGGTCATCTGCGAAATAATTGACCCCTTAGATAAAACAACGAGGAAGAAAAACGTCATCTGCCGCGACATAAGCATAAGCGGCATGTACTTTGAAATTGACGAGGTATTGGCGATTAACACGGAGGTAAATGTTGTTTTTCAGTTCTCCAAAGACAAAAATACCATCCGGGCAGCCATAAAAACAATCCGGGTCGAGACAACAGAAATGCCCGATAGATATGGCGTGGGGGCTGCCTTCATAAATTTATCGGAAAAAAACCAGGCAGAAATCAATAATAGCCTGCTTGCCCAGTTAGACATTAACAAGCTCTTTGAGCTAACCATTAAAAAAGGCGCATCAGATTTGCATCTGCTGGTTAACCATCCGCCGGTGCTCAGGATATTCGGGCAGATCGAAAGCCTGGATATGCCGGAGTTAAGCGCCCCGGAGGTCACGCAATTGCTCTATAGCATCATGAGCAAAGAACAAATAAGAAAATTCGAGCAGGACAAAGAATTAGATTTTGCCATCCAGTATGATATGTATAATCGTTTCAGGATCAACCTGCACCGCCAGAGGGGATACCTGGAAGCTACGCTGCGCTTAATCAACACCAAGATTTCCTCTTTTGAAGAACTGAATATTCCGGAGATAGCCAAAACCCTGGCCCGCCAAAAGGACGGGCTGATTCTTATTGTCGGCCCCACCGGCTCGGGAAAAACCACCACCGTTGCTGCAATAGTGGAGCTTATTAACAAAGAAAGGCAGGGGGTGATCATCACCCTGGAAAGGCCTATTGAGTATATTTATGCCAATATCAAAAGCATCATTAAACAAAGAGAGGTCGGCACAGACACCAACTCTTTCTCTATCGCCTTAAAAAGCACTCTGCGCCAGGACCCTAATGTCATCATCGTAGGAGAATTAGACGATGCCGAAACCATAAGAACCGCCCTGATTGCCGCGGAAGCAGGATATCTGGTAGTAGCATCATTTCATGCCCCTAATACCATTCAAGGCATAGACCGCCTGACCAGCATGTTTCCTGTAGAGCATCGTAAGCAGATATTGTTTCAGATCTCAAATAGCCTTAGAGGAATGATCGGGCAATTATTGATCCCTGCTAAAGACAGGCGAAAACGCTTATTAGCTACAGAGGTGCTCATTTGCAATGACGCGGTAAGGCGCGTCCTGCGTATTGATGAGCTGATCCAGATACCCACGATTATCCAGACCGGGCGCAGCATTGGCATGCAGCCGATGCATGATTCTATCTGGGCCTATTTTGAAAAAGGGCTTATCGACGGAGAAACCGCCCAAGCCTATGACAATGAATTCAAAGGAATAGGCCGATAAAATGGAAAAAATAGTTTCGCTTTGCAAACGCCGTGGATTTATATTTGCCTCCAGCGACATTTACGGAGGCCTGGCCAACACCTGGGATTACGGCCCTTTTGGCGTAGAGCTAAAAAATAACGTCAAGCGGGCGTGGTGGAAATCCGTAGTCTACGAACGCGATGATATCTATGGCATGGATGCCGCTATCCTCATGCACCCCAAGGTCTGGGAGGCAAGCGGGCACGTGGAAAATTTCTTTGATTTAAAGAGCGACTGTAAATCCTGCAAGAAACGCTTTAAGTCCGCGGATTTAAAAGACGCTAAAAAATGCCCTGAGTGCGCAGGAGAATTAACTGAATCCAAGCCTTTTAATCTCATGTATAAGACGCATCACGGCCCGGTAGAAGAAGCGGCGAGTTTGGTTTATTTACGCCCGGAGACTGCCCAAGGCATGTTGGTCAATTTTTTAAATATCCTTGATTCCCGCCATCCTAAGCTCCCCTTTGGCCTGGCGCAAATCGGCAAGGCCTTCCGTAACGAGATCACCCCGGGGAATTTCACTTTCAGGACCCGGGAATTCGAGCAGATGGAAGTAGAATATTTTGTGCCTCCTGCTCAGGCCGATGAAAAACTGCGGGAGTGGATAGAATACCGCTTTAATTGGTATTTCGGATTAGGCATAAAAAAAGAAAACCTAAGGCAACGTCCGCACGCCAAAGATGAACTCGCCCATTACGCCAAGGCCTGCACCGATATAGAATATAATTTTCCTTTTGGCTGGAGCGAGTTAGAAGGGATTGCCAACCGTACTGATTTTGATCTAAGGCAACATGCCCAGGCCTCTGGCCGAGACCTGCAATATTTTGATGATGGAACAAAAGAAAAATATTATCCCTATATTATCGAGCCCTCCGGCGGGGTAGACCGGAGCGTTTTGGCATTCTTAGTCGATGCCTACCACGAAGAAAAAGTAAGGGATGACCTGCGCGTAGTCTTAAAATTACACAAGGATTTAGCGCCCACCAAAGTAGCGGTGCTGCCGCTTTTAAAAAACCGGCCGGAAATCGTGGAGCTTGCCAAAAAAATCGCCCGGGATTTAAAGAAATGTTTTGTTACTACCTATGATGATACCGGTTCCATCGGCAAGCTTTACCGCCGGCAGGATGAAGTAGGCACGTTTTACTGTGTCACTATAGATGTCCAATCGCTGGAAGACAAGCAGGTAACGGTGCGCGACCGCGACACCATGCAGCAGGAACGCATTGCAATAGATAGATTAAGAAAGTTTTTAACGGAGAAATTAAGTGATTAAATCTTCAGCTGTCAGACCTCATCTGTCAGCTTTCAGCTGAAGACTGATGGCTGATGACTGAAAGCTAAAAAAAAGAAAGGACGGGTTACAAAAGCAATGGCAACAAAATATGTTTACTCCTTCGGCGGCGCAAAGGCAGACGGCAATGAGAGCATGAAAAATCTGCTCGGCGGCAAGGGCGCAAACCTGGCTGAGATGGCCGGGCATAAAGATTTGAAACTTCCGGTTCCTCCGGGCTTCACCATTACCACGGAAGTCTGCATTCATTATTATAAAAATAAAAAGACCTATCCCAAAGGCTTAAAAGAAGAGGCGCAGAAGGCCTTGGAAAAAATAGAGAAGTTAATGGGCAGGAAATTCGGCGATCCCGCAAATCCCCTTTTAGTCTCGGTGCGCTCAGGGGCCAGAAGGTCAATGCCCGGGATGATGGAAACCGTCTTAAACGTGGGCCTTACCGAAAAAACCATTCCCGGATTAATCAAGCAAAGCGCAGGTAACAGCCGCTTTGTCTATGATGCCTACCGCAGACTGATCATGATGTATTCCGACGTGGTCATGGAAAAAGCAGCCGGCATCGAGCCCAAAGACGAAGAGGGGATCCGCAAGCAATTGGAAAAAATTATGCACCAGATGAAAGCGGAAAAAGGCTATAAGGCGGATACGGACTTGACCGTAGAGGACCTCAAAAAACTCTGCGCCTTATTCAAAGCCAAAATCAGGGAGGTCCTGAAAAAGGATTTTCCCGACGAGCCGCAAGAGCAGCTCTGGGGCGGCATCGGCGCGGTATTTTCCTCCTGGAACGGTAAGCGCGCCATTAGCTACAGGCGCATCGAAAGTATTCCCGATGAATGGGGCACTGCCGTTAACGTGCAAACCATGGTTTTCGGAAATATGGGCAGCGACTCCGCAACCGGTGTGGCTTTTTCGCGCAACCCCGGCAACGGCGAGAATAACTTCTACGGCGAATATTTAGTCAATGCCCAGGGCGAAGATGTAGTGGCGGGTATCCGCACCCCTGCGCCCATCAACGCCTATTCCACCTCGGAACACAACAAAGACATGGCTACCCTGGAAAAATTAATGCCGCATCTCTATAAAGAATTGGCCGGCTATCGCGCGCGTTTAGAGAAGCACTACCGCGATATGCAGGATATCGAGTTTACCATTGAAAAAGGCCGCTTGTTTATGCTGCAGTGCCGCGTGGGAAAACGCAATGGCCCGGCAGCAGTGCGCATGGCAGTAGATATGTATAAGGAGAAGCTGATCAAAAAAGAAGAAGCGATCATGCGCGTTACCCCGGCGCAATTAGATGAGCTGTTGCATCCGATAGTTGACCCTAAAATAGAAATGAGCAAAAAACCTCTGGCCAAAGGCTTACCTGCCGGCCCGGGCGCAGCAGCTGGACAAATCGTATTTAGCGCGCACGACGCGGTAGAATGGAAAAAACAAAATAAAAAAGTTATCCTGGTGCGCGAAGAAACCAATCCCGAAGACGTAGAGGGTATGCGCGCAGCCGAAGCAATTCTTACGGCAAGAGGCGGCATGACCTCGCACGCAGCGCTAGTCGCCCGCGGATGGGGGAAATGCTGTATTGTCGGCTGCGCAGGCCTGCATATTGACTATGCCAAAAAAGAATTAGGGGTTCAGGATAAGGTTTTAAGAGAAGGGGATTGGGTCACTCTAAACGGAACCAAAGGTAATGTCTATGAAGGCAAGCTTGAAATGATAGATGCTACCGAAGAAAATGCCGTGTTGAATAGGTTCTTAAAACTTTGCGATTCGGTAAAGAAATTGGGTGTCCGCACCAATGCCGACACTCCCGACGATGCCAAGAGGGCCAGGCAATTCGGGGCCGAGGGCATCGGCCTGTTCAGAACAGAACATATGTTCTACGGCAAGGGCTCGGATGAGCCGCTCTTTTTACTGCGCAAGATGATCGTCTCCAAAACAGTCGAGGAGCGCACTAAAGCCCTGGATGAATTATTTCCTTATGTAAAAAAAGATTTTAAGGGGACGCTTGAGGCCATGGATGGCTATCCGGTAGTGGTGCGCCTGCTTGACCCGCCGCTGCATGAATTTGTGCCCCGGCAGCAGGAAAAGTTAGAAGCGTTGGCCAAAGACCTGAATATATCCATGGAGGAACTCTCCAAGAGAGCTGAGGCCTTGCATGAATCAAATCCCATGATGGGGCATCGCGGCGTGCGCTTAGGCATCACCTATCCTGAAGTAAGCGCAATGCAGATCCGCGCGGTGCTGGAAGCTGCGGCAGAATTAATTAAGGAAGGTAAAAAGCCCTATCCGGAGGTAATGATTCCCGTAGTCTGTGATGTCAAAGAATTAGAGGACCAACTAGCTATTGCCAAAAAGATTTACGCCGAAGTGCTGAAAAAATACGGGTTTAAAACCATCAAG
>CAYHNY010000015.1:0-16487 GCA_964358115.1 uncultured Planctomycetales bacterium
AGGACGGAATTTGACATTAACCTTAAAGACGTAAACTTAAGTGCCGCGGCATTTATTTATGAAGACTCTCTACCGGTAACCGTGCAAAAAGGTTTTTTAAATCTTATATCAAAGACGGTCATTATCAATGATAATATTGATTCCAAGAATCAGCTTTCTTTGCGCGATCATACGCTTACGCCTAAATCCGGGGTTGAGTCTTCATCTAAATTTGACTCCGTGCCCATGATTTGCGAACTTTTAAATAACACCAACCCGTTGAAGCTTGAGTTTGAAATTGGCGGGACGCTCGAGAAACCCGAATTCCGCAACTTTATGAAATCCCTTATGGGAATAATCATGCCTAATTCCAAAAACATCGGCAAAATCATAAAGTCTAAAGCCCTTGATGCCCTCAGCGGGTTATTGGAGAAAAAATCCGTTAAAGATGAGGATCAAGGCGCAATCAATTCTCTCCAGTCTATTTTGGGCGGCAAAAAACAGGATACTGCACAGTAGCATATGCATAAGAAACAATTAATGAAAACAGGGGACGTTTCGGGAAGCGTCCCCATTTTTTTGGCGCTGGCGATTATGAGCGTAATGGCAGGTCCTTGCCTTGCGGCAAAAGTCAATCCTTCCGAGGTGATTGTAACCAACGCAGGCGAAGAGTTTGTCATCCCCCTTTTTTCTAACCGCACCACCGGATTTAAATGGCAGTTGGCCGAGCCCGCGGATAAAAATACCCTTTCTTTTATAAGGCAGGTATACGTAGTAGGCAACGCCAAGCTGGTCGGTGTAGGCGGCAAAGAAGTCTGGACCTTTAAGGCTGTGGGCGAAGGCAAGGCTGCGCTTAATTTTCAATACGTGCGCCTGCGCGAGAAGAATATCTCTGTAGCAAAAATAAGAAAATTAGTGGTTATCGTCAAGAAAAAAGCAGAACCCCTGATTTACAACGGCGTCAAATATATATCCGATAAAATGAATTATATAGAGGCCCGTGACCCCAGGACCAATGACAGGTTTTGGAAGCTGAAGGTTTTTAATCCCGCCGCTCTTCAGGCAGAAGATACGCAGCTTGTTTGGATCACGGACCTAAGTATTGAAGGCGGCAAATTGATCGCCGCCACTTCCGCAAATGATAAATATGAAATTGACCTCTATACAAAGCAGATAAAAAAGATTTAGCGGTTTATACCGGGCAGGAGGCAGGCTATGGAAGGCGCAAGGATATTGAGGAATTCGCAGATCATTATTTTAGGTATCTGTATTGCGGCGGCTACGATTGTCTCAAGCATAATTCTATCGCAGGGTTTTTTAAAGGTGATGAAATTCACCAGAGAAATAATTACAGTAACCGGCTCTGCCCAGAAAGAGATTAAAAGCGATTATATTGTTTGGGTTGCTTCTTTTTCGCGCATGAATGCGGATTTAGCCGCCGGCTATAAGTCAGTGAAGGTAGACTTAGATAAAGTTTTGGGGTACTTAAACAGCAAGGGGGTTAACCAAAAAGAAATAAATATTTCTCAGGCCTCAACCGAACGCATATACCGCAAGAATGAAAAAGGAAATGACACAAACGATATCCAGGGGTACCGTTTAAGCCAGTCGCTGGAAGTGCGCTCTAGCGATGTAGACAAAATTACGCAGGTTTCCCGGGAATCCACGGAGCTTATAAATGAGGGGATTGAATTTGTCTCCGGCGCCCCGGATTATTTTTATACCAAGCTGGATGAGTTGAAAATCGAGATGCTGGCCAAGGCGACGGAAAACGCAAAGCTGCGGGCTGAAAATATGGTTAAGGCTACGGGAAATAAAATCGGTTTCATGCGTTCGGCAAAAATGGGCGTATTCCAAATCACCCCGGTGAATTCAACCGAGGTTTCTGACTGGGGGGTTAACGACACCGCTTCTATTGATAAGAAGGTCACCGCGGTAGTCGCGGCGAGCTTTGCGATTGAATAGCCAAAAATAGCCAAAAATAGCCAAAGACCGTTTCTTCTTAACCGCCTGTTACACAATAAGTTTTGAAGGAACTGTTTGCCTGCTCTTTGAAGAATAAAAAATACAGTTAGAAAAACCTTCCTTCCGCGTCTGTTATCAATAGAAGGGAGGGTTGCTATGACAAGACAGGCAAGGATTTATTTCCAAAAAGCGGTTTATCATGTAACCATAAGAGGAAACAACAGGCAAAATATTCTAGAAGACGATAAGGACAAAGCGGTTTTTCTTGATTGTTTGAAAAAATTCAAAGTACGTTTTGGATTCAAATTGTATGCCTTTGTCATAATGGATAATCACGTTCATCTTATTATAGAAGCAAATAGCGCGGTGAATATATCTAAAATAATGCAGGCAATAACGCTATCCTACAGCGTGAAGTTTAGAAAGAAATACTCCTATTCCGGTTACGTCTGGCAAGGAAGATTTAAAAGTAATGTTATTGATGGTGACAGGTATATTGTTGAGTGCATCAACTATATACATCACAATCCCATAAGGGCGAATATGGTCTCTGACCCGGAAGATTACTCTTGGAGCAGCTGGAATTTTTACAATGCGGATCATGATACGTCAGGCAATAATTTTATCACAGGAATAATAGATAAATTCGCAGATCAATAAAGTTGAGCAGTTCCTTTAGAATTTAATATTTATCAATGGGTTAGAAGGAAACGGTCCTGATACTTCCTGATACTTCTGATACTTATGAAAAATAAGCGTTCACTCTTCAGCAGTTTTCAGACTAAGGTGACTTTGTTTTTTGTGCTCTCCTTATTATTCTTGGCGGCCTTAAGTAATTTTTTCCTCTATGAATACAGCCTGAGCTTACAGTTTAAAGAGACCAGAGACAAGCTCATGGCGATAGCCCGGACAGCAGCGCTTTCGGTGAATACGGATTTGCTGCTCAGGATCCCCTTGAATCGCAGCGGGATAAATAGCGCAGATTTTAAAGTGATTGCCCGGCAACTGGAGAGCGTTAAACAGGCGAATCCTCTCCTTAAATATATCTATACCATGGCTAAAACTTTCCAGCCCGGTATCCTGCAATTTATAGTTGACCCCAGCGCAACAGAAAAAAACATCAACCCTAAATCGCCGACTGCCTTTCCGGGGGATACATACGATGCCCAGCGTTTTCCCGAGATGCTTAAGGCTTTTGAGTCCCCGAGCGCGGATAAGAAAATGAGCGTCGACGCCTGGGGGGTTACTCTCTCAGGTTACGCCCCTATTTATAACAATGCCGGCGAGCCCGTGGCTATACTGGGAGTAGATGTCGACGCCAGTAATATTTACGCTATGCAGAAGACAGTCGCCACGCGCGCGGTTTTCATATTGTTAATCGGAGTTATCCTTTCGCTTGCCTTAGGGGTCCTGGTTTCTAAAAGAGTCACCGGCCCGGTTGGGCAGCTGCTGGAAGGCACGCGCAAGATAGCCGCGGGAGACTTGGAATACAAAGTGCAGGTTAAGGGCAAAGATGAAATAAGCGAGCTGGCTCTTTCTTTTAACAATATGGCTTCGCGGTTGGCGGAAGCCCGCAAGGACTTAGAGGATTATTTTTATCGCGTGGTTCAGAGTATGGTGCGCAGCCTCGAGGCAAAAGATCCTTATACCCGCGGGCATTCAGACCGGGTGAGCGAATATACAGAGAAGATCGCCCTGGAGATGGGTGTGCCTTACGCAAAAACCCAATTATTAAAAAAGGTGGCGCAGCTGCATGATATAGGAAAGTTAGGCATCCGCGAAAATATATTGAATAAAGAAGACACGCTTTCGTCAGCCGAATGGGATGCCATGCATATGCATCCGATAATCGGAGAGGAGATCTTAAGGCCGGTGTTTTCGGACGAAGAGATGCTTTCCGTAGTCAGGTGCCACCATGAACGTTACGACGGTAAAGGCTATCCGTACGCGCTCAAGGGCGAAGAGATAAGTATTTTATCGCAGATCGTCTCAGTTGCCGATACCTACGATGCCATGACTTCTTCGCGGGCATACCGGCCTGCTTTAAGCAAGGAAGAAGCAGTAGAAACAATCAAAAAGAATTCCGGGGCCCAATTTAATCCCCGGGTTGTGGAAGCATTCTTTCGGCTTAAAACAAAAGACGCGTTTTAACTTTAAAAGTATGCAGCGTATCTTTACTTACCTGGCTATCGGCCTAGCCCTGGTTTTCGCTTACGTCAAATATATCGAGGGGCGCGGCATATATTATCCTCTTAAGGATATTGAATGCACACCTCGGTCTCTTAAGTTTGTTTTTGAAGATGCCTATATCACCACGCGGGATAACCTTAAAATAAATGCCTGGTTTATCCCCGCCGAGAACCCCGGATACATCCTGCTTTTCTGCCACGGCAACGCCGGAAATATCGGGCACAGGCTGGAAAAGATAGCGCTGCTGCGTAAGTTGGGGCTGAATATTCTTATCTTTGATTACCGCGGTTACGGCCGCAGCCAGGGCAGCCCTTCGGAAAAAGGCTTTTACCTTGATGCGCGGGGCGCATACGATTACCTGGTAAAGGAGCGCAAAGTTTCGGCAGAAAAAATCATCCTTTACGGAGAATCCATCGGCACGGCAGTGGCAGTTGATTTGGCAGCGCAGGCACCGGTTAAGGCCGTCATTTTAGAAGGGGCATTCTCGCGCGGTAGGGACATGGCCAAGACCCTCTATCCGTTCTTGCCCGCGTTTATTTTTGCGGACAGCTTTAATTCTTTAAGCAAGATCAGGCAGGTCAAGGCAGCCAAGTTATTTTTGCATTCCCAAGAAGATGAAATTGTTCCGCTGCGTCTTTGTGAAAAGCTTTTTTTGGCGGCGCAGGAGCCTAAACTTTTGGCGCGCTTACGCGGCTCGCATAACGGCGCATTTTTTGACGACCAGGATACTTATACTTCCGCCATCGCGGATTTTATAAAAAGGCTCTAAAGGATGCCTATGAAATTTTCGCAGAAACTACCCGCCAGGCTTGAGCTTATTCCGGGCTTTACCCGGGCGCTTTTAGAAAAGGTCCGCCAGCTGGGCCTTAAGAAAGAGGAGCTTTTTGACATCAAGCTTTGCCTCGAAGAGGCATTGATTAATGCGGTCAAGCACGGCTGTAAATTAAATCCCGCCCATGAGGTGGAAGTCGATGTTGAATCTGCCCCGGGCCGGCTGGCCATAACGGTCAAGGATAAAGGGGAGGGTTTTGATTTTAAAAATATCCCTTCCCCGGCCAAAGATGAGCATCTGGGAAAACTTTCGGGCAGGGGGATATATTTGATCCGCAGCCACATGGATGAGGTGGATTTTTTTGATTGCGGCCGCGGCATAAAGATGGTAAAGTTTCTAAAAACAGGAGGAGAACTAGTGCAGATAAAAGAAGAGAAGCTTAACGACGCGGTGTTATGTATCCTGGAGGGAGAAATAAACTTAAGCAATTCTCCGGAGCTAAGGAAGATTTTTGACGGCATCATCAAAAGGAACGAGAAAAAGGTGATGGTGGATTTTCAGGGCGTTTCCTATATCGATAGCTCCGGGCTGGCCACGCTGATCGAGATGTCCCAGCGCATTAAAAAGACCGGCGGGTCATTGCGTTTTTGCGGTTTAGAGCAGAAGATAAAAAATATCTTTGAGGTGACTAAGCTGAATAAGCTGTTTGAAATCTATGGCAGCCGAGAGGAAGCCTTAAAAAACTTCTAGATGATTTCCGACATAGGCAGATCTGTTATCGAATATTACGGCTGGATAAAGAGGGTCATTTCTTTTTTCCTGGATATCCTCTATTGGACTTTCGTCGGCCCCTTCAAAGGAAAATTCTCCCGCCGGCAGAATGTCGTGCACCAGATGTCATTCGTAGGGCTGCGTTCTATCGCCATCGTTTTTTTCGTAGATATATTTACCGGGATTGTCATGGCCATGCAGATGGCTTACCAGCTTGAAAAAATGGGCGCGGTGATTTATGTGGCCTCGCTGGTGGCCATATCTTTATGCCGGGAATTAAGCCCGGTGCTTACCGCTTTAGTCGTTGCCGGCAGGGCAGGCTCATCTATTGCCGCGGAGTTAGGCACAATGAAAGTTACCGAGCAGATCGAGGCCTTAGAGACAATGGCCATAAACCCGGTACGCTTTCTGGTCGTGCCGCGTTTTTTGGCTTTATTAGTGATGTTGCCGGCGCTGACAATTTTAGGAAACCTCTCCGGGATATTCGGGGGTTTTATTATCGGCACAACCAGCTTGAGTATAAATCCGGATTTATATATGCAGACGACTTTTAATTACCTTGCGCTCAAAGATATTTACAGCGGCTTGATAAAGTCTGTAGTCTTCGGCATGATCATCGCCCTGATCAGTTGTTACGAGGGGTTGCACACCAAAGGCGGGGCCGAAGGCGTAGGCAAAGCTACCACCAGGAGTGTTGTGATAAGCTTTATTTTAATCATCCTGACGGATTGCGTCTTGACCACAATTTTTTATTTTTCGCAAAAATGAATAACCGCGAACCGGTAATCTCACTGAAGAACGTAAGCAAGATTTTTGAAGGTAAGAGGGTTCTCGACGATGTCAGCCTCGATATCTTTGCCGCAGAAACCTTCGTGATCATGGGCTGCTCCGGGTCAGGCAAGAGCACGCTCCTTCGCCTGATGACCGGGGCGATTAAGCCCGATGAGGGCGTTGTCCTGATAAAAGGAAAAGACATTACCCGGCTGGGCGAGCCTGAGCTGGATGAATTAAAGAAAGCTTTCGGGATGACCTTTCAGTATTCGGCGCTCTTAGATTCGCTTAGCGTAGAAGAAAACGTAGCCTTGCCGTTAAGAGAGCATACTAAATTGGCGGATGAAATCATCGATATCATCATAAAAATGAAGCTTTCGCTGGTAGGCTTAAGGGGGTTTGAGCAGTATTACCCGGCGCAGCTTTCCGGAGGCATGCGTAAGCGCGTTGGCCTGGCCCGGGCGATTGCCCTGGATCCGGATATCGTTTTTTACGATGAGCCTACCTCCGGACTTGACCCGGTGGTCAGCGGCATTATCGACAAGCTGATCAAAGACTTAAGCGTCAAGCTAATGATAACTTCGGTGGTCGTCACCCACGATATGCAAAGTGTCTTTGAGATTGCCGACAGGGTAGCCATGATCCACAAAGGCAAGGTTATTGCCACCGGTACGCTTGATGAAATAAAAAATTCGGCAGACCCTTATGTCCAGCAATTTATCCACGGCAACCCCGATGGGCCGATAGATTTCTTCAAAGAAGATATCAACATGCCGCAGGCCTTAGGGCTATAAGAGAGGAAGAATAAAAATGAAGAAATACACGAATGAGTTTAAGGTAGGCTTGTTTGTGATTTTTTGCCTGGCCGGTTTATTTTACCTCACTTACTCTACCGGCAAGTTAGATATAAGGAAAAAAGGCTGCCATATCTATGTAGTCTTTAGCGAGACAGCGGGCATTAAAAACAAATCTCCCGTTATGCTCAACGGCTACGAAGTAGGCAAGGTCGACGGCATTAGGTTTTCTTACGACGAAGATAAGACCCGGACCATCCTGCAGCTCTGGCTCGATGACACCGCCAAGGTCAGGGTAAACCCGGTTGTTTCCATCAAAACCCTGGGGTTGATGGGAGAAAAATATATTGAGATCGCCTCAACCGAAGGCAAGGATTTCTTAAGGCCGGGGGCGGTAGTCGAAGGCAAGCCTTTTATGGACTTAGACGATATGATGGAGCAGGCGCAGGCTTTATCTAAGAATATCTCCGAGCAGGTAAACAAATTATTGGCAAACATTAACGGCACTCTCGGCGAGAATAAAGAGAGCGTTGCCGCGATCATTAAAAACCTGGAGCAGGCCTCCAAGAACTTTGAGGATTTCTCTTCGGATATAAAGCGGCACCCCTGGAAACTTTTGTTTAAGACCAAGGAAAAACCGGTTAAACCCAAAAATTAGCCAAGATAAAACGGATCTCTATGAAATGCCCCGGCGCACCCGAAAATTCTAAAAAATCTTCCTTTAAGTGGCCACTTGAGCGGATGAAAAGGCAAGTTTTTAAAAAAGGCGAAGTCCTCTTTAAGGCCGGGGACTTGGCGGATAAAATGTTTTTTATCCGCTCGGGGGCAATCAGGTTGATTGAGATAGATAAGGTTATCCCTTCGGGTCAGGTCATCGGAGAGATGGGGCTCTTCTCGCCGCTTAAAGAGAGAACTATTTCCGCGGTAGCCGAGGAGGACCTGGAGGTTTATGCGATAGGCAAAGATGAAGTAGCCGGATTATTCTACCGGGATTCGGCCTTGGCGATTGAACTTATTCAATTAAGCTTCAGCCGCTTCATCGAGAATATGCAGGCAGAGATTGCCGGCAAAGAGCGGCTGGCCAGCGAATTGAGGATTGCCCGGGAAATACAGGCGAGCATGCTGCCGCAGGTTTTTCCCGCAATACCGGGGTTTGAAATTTCTGCTACCATGGAGCCGGCAAAGGAGGTTGGCGGGGATTTTTATGATGTGCTGGCGCTTAATGAATCAAGGATAGGCTTGCTCATGGGGGATGTTTCCGGAAGAGGGGTGCCGGCGTCATTAGTCATGGCTCAGGCGATCTCGGCGTTCAGGATTATCTCGCGCCAGGCTAGCGGCTGCGCGGATTGTCTTAACCTGCTTAACCGGCAACTGTGCGGAAGATTTCCGGTGATGTTCGTAACCGCGCTATATATGATCATCGATATCAAGGGCGGCAAGATTAAATGTGCTTCCGCCGGGCATTCGCCGGTCTTGGCCTACAGGCGTAGCGGCAATAAAATCGCGCATGTCGATTTAGAGGTCGAGGTGCCTCTGGGCGTTAATGAGGCAGCAGTTTATAAAGAGGCAAGTTTTGAAATAGGGAAAAGGGATCGGGTGGTCTTTTTTACCGACGGATTGGCCGAGGCACGCAACAGCCGCCAGGAGGAATTCGGCTTAGAAAATATAAAAAGGATAGCCCTGGCAAACTCTTCCTGCGGGGCTAAAGCAATATCGCAGGCCATTCAGGAAGAACTGCGCAAATTTTCCTATAACTGCAGGCAGCACGACGATATTACCCTGATTGTCTTCGGCAGCGATTGATTAAGAGGCGGATTTATATGGAGCAGGAGCAAAAATTATTAGAGAGGAACGCGCACGAGTTTTTCGCCCAGAAAAAATACGATGAGGCCTACGAATTATTCCGCAAGGCGGCTTTAATTTATAAGGGCCAGGGTAACCACCACGAAGCGGCGCTCTGCTTTGCCTCGGCAGCCAGCTGCTGGGCGATGAAGTCGGGAGAGAAGATATTTTCGCATTCTGCCGTGGCCTACCGGCAAGCGGCTGAGGAGGCGCAGGCCTGCGGGGAAATGGAATACGCCTCCTTGCTTTATCGCTACGCGGCGATAAATTTTGAGCGGGACATGGAATTTGCGGATTTCTCGGCATGCTTTTACCGCTCCAAGGAATGCTACCGCAAGTTCCTGATGCGTTGTCTATTTAATCCTAAAAAATTAAGCCGCCTGGGGGTTGAAGAAGAGAAGGCGGGTTTAAGGCGCACTATCAAACATATAGTTTTTTTGTTTGCCATGACTTTTTCTTACCTGGTTTGGGGCCATGGCGAACGCCCGGCGCGGGCGTTTCTGGCTGCGATTGCGCTTATTTTTATTACCTCTTTTTTTTATATGTCCGGATATTTCTATAGCGCTGGCGCGGTTTTTAAACCGGATTTCTTTCAGGCATTTTACTTTAGTGCGGTTACATTTACTACGGTTGGCTACGGCGATATTGTTCCAGTCGGTATAAACCGGCTGGTCGCCGTTACGGAATCTTTCTGCGGGTTATTCTTTATCCCGCTTTTTATCGTTGCGCTTTCACGCAAATATTTGCGGATTTAGTAAAAAACCAAATACGGAGACGAAGATGAAGACAAGAGTATTGCTTTTAACAATTGCGATTATTGCCGTAGTTTTTACCCCGGCTTTTGCTTATACCGTGCCTCAGGATGACTCCCGGGTGAAATATTTTTATGTCTTTGGGCCCCAGGGCAACCCTTTACTGGGCGCTGAGGAGCCGGAATTTATATTGTATATCGATGTGCCGGTTACCGCGGCGGGCCAGGTGCTCATCTCTGTCTATGACCCGGATACCGGCGGGGCTTTGGATATGCGTTTAAACCTGCTTGACCCCTGGGATACGGTTACGGAGTTTGCGGTTTACGGAAAGGGCCGTGGCGCGCTGGGCAAGAAAGAATTCGGCGAATCCAAAGGCTATGACGGAAAGTATTACACCTTTGGGCCCTATCCCAAAGAGGCAGGCCGCAGGGTAGGCGGCTACTTTCGGTTTAAATTAGTGGCTAAAACAATAAGCGGCGATGACGAAAACTTGTTTAACGTCAAGATTTCTCCGGAAAACGCCGAGGCCTTTGTGCATAAAATGACCTTTCGCCTGATAGAAAAGAAAGATGAGAAGATGTATTTTTATCCGCTTATCCCCGTAGGCACAACCAAGATTACCGTGGGCAACTATGATATTGACCGCACCGGCGGCAGGAGCGTTTTGATTGACCCGAAATTAAACGTTGAGTACGCAATTAAGGATTCACAGAGCGGCAAATGGGCGGAGACGGTAATCTCCATGGATATGGAGCAGACCCGTCCGCTGCAGTATGTGATCAAGAAAAAGACGCAGGTTCACGGCAACGCGGGCCTGCGCGTCGCAGACCAGAAAGGCAACCCGATAGCGGTTTATTTCCGGCAGCCGCCGGAGCAGCCTATAGCCGCTCCGCTAGATGAATGCAACAATAAATTTGTTTTTGACGCCACCAGTTCCTATGACTCGGATAATGGAGCGCTTACTTATCTTTGGGATTTCGGCGACGGCGCAACCAGCGATCAGCCGGTGGTAGTCCACGAGTATGAAAAAGGCGGGGAGTATACCGTCAAGCTTACCGTGCGCAATGATTCGGGGCTGGAGTGTGACACATCGGAGACATTGCAGGTCATAAAGGTGAACACTCCTCCCGTGGCTGATTTCAGTATGCCGGAAAAAATATGCGTTGACCAGGAGTTTGCTCTGGAGGCCAATGCTACTGACGACAATACCGCCGCGGAGAGCCTTATTTACAAATGGGATTTCGGCGACGGCGCTAAGGCAGAGGGCAAACAGGCTACTAAATCTTATAAGGCAGCAGGCGCCTACAACGTTAAATTAACCGCAGATGATAACACAGGCACAGCCTGCAGCGTTGCGGCAAAAGAAAAAGTAATCAAGGTATACGCGCCGCCGGTAGTCAACGCTGGCGAAGATATCGATTTGTGTTTGTCTGGCAGCGACGAATACCGTGTTGCGTTTAGCGCCAAGGATGTATCCGGCAGCGGAGATTTAACCTATAGCTGGGATTTCGGCGACGGCGATACAACTACCGGCAAGTCGGTAACGCACGTGTATAAGAAATCCGGAACATATAACGTCACCCTTACCGCTGACAATTGGTTAGGCCTGCCGTGTTCTTCGTGCCAAGACAGCCTTATAGTTACTTTAAACCGCAAGCCTATAGCTAATGCCGGGCCGAACTTAGTCTGCTGTATAGACAAGGTGAGTGTTTTTGATGCCTCGGGCTCTTCTGACCCGGACGGAGATTCCCTTACCTATATATGGGACTTTGGCGACGGCGTAACCGCCGAAGGCGTAAAAGTAGAGCACACCTATACCAAGATTGGGAAATATACCGTTACTTTGGTTGTAAAAGATGATTCCGGCAAGCCCTGCGATACTGCCACCAGCTCATTTATCGCGGAAGTAAATGACCGGCCGGTATCAGTCATCGAAGTCAAATAAAAAAAAGGGGGACGTTTCCCGAAACGTCCCCGGTTTTCTATGAAGCGCGCAGTTTATATCTTGCTCATCTTTGTGCTTTTTATTTTCAGCGCTGCGTTTTTTTTGAAGCCCGCGGCCATATTCTTGGCCAAAAGAAATTTAAGCCGCGTATTTATTGACAGTAGCGTTTTTATCCGCGGCTGCAGCATAAGTCCCTTACGCTCAATAACCCTTTCTGATTTAGAGATCAAGAATTCTCCGGCCTACGATTTTAAAATCAGCCGGATAAAGATTGAATACGGCCTTGCCCAAATATTAAAAGGGCGGATTACAAAAGTTTCTTTGGAGGGTGCCAGCATTTCGATTAACCTGCCGGGCAAAAGCATTGCCAAATTTAATCAATATTTGCATTTGGGTTCAGGCGGCGCATTCCTGGTGCAGTCCGCAGAGTTAAAAAATTTAGACTTAGAGGTTAACGCAAATGATTTAAAGACGCAAGCCAGGCTTTCGGTAGCGGCAGATTTAGCAAAACAAAGAGTGGACTACTGCGATTTGATTATTGATTCGCTGGAAGCCCAAGGTTTGAAATTAGACGGGTTGATTTTGATGTTTAACCGCGCCGGAAACTCCGCCGGCAGCCTTTCCATTAAGCAAATCAAATATGACAAAGCGCGCATCCGGGAATTGCAAAGCCGCGTAACTTTTGAAAACTTTACGCTTGTCCTTGACTCTTTATCCGCCGGTTTCTTAGATGGTAAACTTCTGGGGAGCCTTACGGTTAAATTGGACAAAAATGCTCAAGTAAAACTTGCCTTAAAATTTATGGATTTAAACCTTGAGGCATTTATCAAAGATTTTGAGCTTGGCGAAAAAGCTCAGGCCAGCGGCAGGTTGACAGGTGGAATTTCTTTAGAGGCCCGCGGCTTGGATATAGCCGCGTTTAAGGGGGTATTCTCCAGCCTTGGCAGCGGAGGCACGCTGGTGGTCAAAGATACAAAATTCTTAGAGGGTATGGCGCGCAATTCCGGGCAATCCCTGGACATATTGGTAGAAAGTTTTAAGAATTATCGCTATAATATCGGCAACATTGAATTATTTTTAGATAATGGCAACCTGAATTTTAATGTGGCTTTAGACGGAGAAGCCGGCAAGCGCAATTTAAATATCGTGGTGCATGCTTTTAACCTGAAGAGGAGGTAGGGATGAAAACGGTCTTAGTTATGTTAGTGGGTTTGGTTTTGACCTTGGGCTGTGCCCGGGTAAGGGTGGAGGCGCCCAAAGATCCGATCAAAGTGGATATTTCCATGCGCCTGGATATATATCAGCACGTGGAAAAAGATATTGATGCCATTGAGGATATTGTTTCCGGGGGCAAGGCCAAGGGCGGCCAGAGCATGCTGAATTATTTTGTTAGTGAGGCTTATGCCCAGGATTTAAGCCCGGAAGTGGAAGCCGCAGCAATAAGGCGCAGGGACAGGCTGCAGGATTTGTCAGCGTGGGAGCAAAAAGGAGTAATCGGAGAAAACAAACTGGGATTGGTTGAGGTAAGGAATTCCAAGAGCGCCGATGCTTCTGTAGAAGAATTGATCAAATCCGAAAACGCCGACCGGATGATTATTTATCAGGCGGTAGCTGCCAAAAACGGCACTTCCGTAGAAGAGGTGCAGAAACTCTATGCGAAAAAATTACAGGCCTCTGCTCCCGCCGGCACGCCCATAGAAATTATCAATGACTCCAGCAGTTATGTATGGAAGGTAAAATAGAAACGGGTGAAGTTTCCCGAAGCGTCTCCTTGTTACTTGTTAAATAAATAAAAATGCCTAAGAAAAAACAGGCCTTGCTGAAAACCACTCTGCGCCAGAAAGCAGCCCTGGTGGGATTGGGATTATTCTTATTCCTTACTTTTACGGAGCTTGGGCTGCGCCTCGGCGGGCTTGTCTACTCATATTTACAGGAACGCAGGAATATAATCTCGGCAAGGCAGAAGGGCGCCTTTCGCATCATGTGCCTGGGTGAGTCAACCACAGCCGGAGGCGAAGGTTCTTACCCTGCCCAGCTGGAGCAGGTTTTAAACCGGCGTAACCCGGGGTTAAAATTTAGCGTGATTAATAAAGGCGTCCCTGCCATTGAGACCAACCATATCCTTGCCCACCTGGAAGAGAATCTGCGGGAATGCCGGCCGGACATGGTAACGGCAATGATTGGCGTAAATGAATATTACGTGAAATATTATGAAGACATTGCGGATACGCAGACCTTCTGGTTCAAAAATTTCAAGGTCTACCGGTTGTTTAAAATCCTCTGGATGAACTGCGTAAAGAAAAATTACGCAGGGGCTTTACCTTCGGCAGGCCAGGAAGGCAGCGTATCAACGCCTCAACTTGTTAAAGCCGGGGAAGAAGGGACTTGCGTGGGCGGGCTGAGTCCTTTCCGGACTGAAGAGGAAGGTAGAATTGCGCTGGCAAAAGACCCGCAGGATGCGGCTGCTTATTTCAGGTTAGCCCTTTTTTTTATGCAGCAGATAAAATTACCCGAGGCGATTGAGGCTTACAAAAAGAGCATCGAGCTAAACCCCAAAAACGAAGCCGCATACTTTAACCTCGGGCTCTGTTTTAATAACCTCAAAAATTATGGCCTGGCAGAAGGTTCGTTTAACAAGGCGGCCGAGATAAATCCTTTAAACGCCAAAGCCTTTATGAATATGGGGCTCTGCCTTATGTATCAAGCAAAATATATTCAAGCCGAAAAGGCATTCCTAAGGGCCATAGAAGTAGAACCTGATAACGATATCGTATACGGGGCATTATCCATAATCTATCAGGATCTCGGCAACTCTCGGCTGGCCAACGAATATTCTAATAAAGCCAAGAAATTAAGGCTGGGGCTTTATAGCCCTGCGGCAAAAATAAATTATCAAAAAATAAAAATAATCCTGGATAAAAGGGGTATTAAGCTGGTCTGCATCCAATATCCCATGCGCAGTATCGAGCCTTTAAAAAATATTTTCCGGGGCCAGGAGGGAGTTGTTTTTGTGGATAATGAAGGCGTCTTCCGGGAGGCTTTAAAGAAAACCGATTTTAAGGTATACTTCAGGGATATGTTTGCCGGCGACTTTGGCCACTGCACTTTTGAAGGCAACCGCCTGCTTGCGGAGAATATTGCTAAAGTGATATTGAAGGAATATTTTAAGAGATAGCGGAAAAAATAAACATGCAGAGAAACAGTTTAACCGCGCCAAAAACAGCCTTGCGGCAGAAAATAACTCTTATAATATTTGGGCTGTTTTTATTTCTTATCCTATTGGAGACAGGCCTGCGCCTGGGCGGTTTTATCTCTTTGTCTTTACAGCGTTACAATAACAGGTTGGCATTAAAACAGAAAGGCGCATACCGGATTATGTGCTTAGGGGAATCTACCACTGCCATGGGAGGCAAAGATGCCTATCCGGCCCAGCTGGAGGAGATATTGAATCAGCTTAATATAGGAAAGAATTTTAGCGTAATAAATATGGGCGGATCTAATATTAAGACTTCATATATATTGGCGCACCTGGAAGAGAACCTGGCTAAGTGTAACCCCAATATGGTAATTACGATGATGGGCATAAATGACGGCAGAGATATTGAATATTTACAGCATATTTCTAAAGGCACAAAGGATAATTTTTTAAACTCACTGAGGGTTTATAAATTAGGCAGGTTGCTTTGTCTGCATATCGTAGCTAAGCTTAAAGATTCAGGTTTGCTTGAGCTAAAAAGAAGAGATACACATGATGGCAACGTTTCATTTCAGGATAATCCGGGACATGTTGTCCCTGAAGAGCAACGCCAGGCGCAGTGGTATTTTGAAATGGGGATTTCCCATTTAAACCAATACGACTTTGCCCAAGCCGAAGAGTGTTTAAAAAAATCCATAGCATTGAATCCGGCTGAGCCGCGTGCTTATCTTGAATTGGGACGCAATTATGCCATGCAGGGTAAAAACACCGATGCCGAAAAATTCTTTAAAAAAGCCATTGAGATTAATCCTGAATGGGGTGGGGCATATTTAGAGCTGGGGCATTTTTATAATGCGAGGGCTAAATTCCCGCAGGCCGAGCAGGCCCTGAAAAAAGCCGCTGCCTTAAATTTTAGCAATGAAGAGGCGTATTCTGAATTAGGATTATGTTATCTTAGCCAGGATAAAAAAAGCGAGGCGCAGCAGGCCTTTCTTAAGGTTATAGAATTAAATCCCCGCAACCTTGATGCCGTTAGACAATTAATCAGCCTATACGAACAAGCAGGAACCACTGAGTTGGCCGATAACTTACGCAAGAAATTAGGATTGTTTATACCGGTTGATAGTAATCGGCTGACAAGCGCTAATTATCAGAAGCTTAAGGAAATACTAGATAATAGAGGTATTCAATTGGTTTGCGTCCAGTACCCCCTAAGAAACATTCAGGACATCAAAAATATGTTTGATGATCCGCAAGGCGTAATATTTATAGATAATGCCGATGTTTTTCGGCAGGCATTGGCTCAGGGAAGTTATGATGAATATTTTTCCGATAGATTTGCCGGGAACTTCGGCCACTGCACGCGCAAAGGCAACCGGCTGTTAGCCGGGAACATCGCAAATACAATATTGAAGGGATATTTTAAAAACTAGGTAAAACTAGGGGGTGCTTCCCGAAGCGTCCCCGAAACGTCCTCACTGTTTAATACGCTTGAGAGCATGGCTACGCC
>CAYHNY010000016.1:0-14678 GCA_964358115.1 uncultured Planctomycetales bacterium
TTGGTACAAAGATAAATGTTGTCATTTTTTATCTTGACATATTACCGCACTACTTCTACGGTTATATCTTTGGTACTCTCCCAAAGACCATGGATATTGCAATAAGATGATGCTAAAATCGTGCCGGATTTTTCGCTTTTTAAGACTAAGGTTACGGTCGGCTGTGTATAAATAGTGCTGGTATTCGGACCCTGGCTTGAGCCGCCGTGGCTGGCAAATTCAAACCTGCCGATTTGATAAGGGAATTTTTCTCCCTTGGGCAAAAAATACGCCTCAACCCAAACAATGTGATGTTCGGTGGTATTTGGATGCGGGATCTCTTTGCCGACATTAATGTTAACCTGCAGCGCCTCGCCTTTTTTAAACGAATCTTCGGCGTCAATTACCGGGACGTGCTTTTCGCTCTTAAAATCCGCGCTCTGGTATAGCTCTTTCATCGTGCTCATGCATATGCCTCCTTTTATTCAGTTTAATAGCCGATAAAGTTTTCGGTTTTGATATTGCCTTTAATGCAACCCGTATCCTTAGCCAGGTTGCTCATCGCCTCAACCATCTTGGGAGGGCCAAAGATAAAAAATATCCTTTCTTTTAAATCACAGACCCTTGCCGCTAATAAATCCTTGTTGATTGTGCCGTAGATGCAGGTTTTATCCTGCGGCTGGCATTCGCTGACCAAATAGTAGACTTTTAAATTTTTATTGATGGACTGCCAATGGTCTAATTCCGGTTTAAAGGCGATCTCTGCCTCTGTGCGGTTAGAATAAACCAGAGTAATATCGGTATCTAATTTCCGCCTGGTTATATATTCAATAATCGAGATAACCGGAGTGATGCCGATGCCTCCGATTAAGAAACCTATTCTTTTATACTCATCCTTAAACCCACAGTTGCCCATGGGTAACTTAAACAACACCTCATCATTGGTTTTTAAGCCCTTTAATCGTGAAGAAAAATCGCTTACGCTCAGCCGCTTGGTAACTTCGATATACTCTCGTCCGGGAGATGAAGACAAGGAAAGATATTTATTCAGTTCTTTGTTGTCTCTGTTTTGTTCATCGAAAATAACCTGCAGGAACTGCCCGGGGATAAAATCCAATTTTTCGCCTAAAATGAACCTAAAGCTCTCCACAGTAGGAGTCCTGGATATTCTTTCTACTAATCTGGCTCTTAATTCTTTCATTTTCTAGCTTCTAGGCTCTAAAGGCGGGAAAAATATTATATGCCCCCACCAGGCATTATACAAGCATTATTTCAAGATAAATAAATCTTGCGGGCCAGAGCCTTGGCAGTATCGGTGAAAAAAATCCGGTCAATAGCGGCCCTGACTTTTGTTTCGTCATCTATATCTATCTCGTCTTTAAAATTAACCAAGCTATCCGCATCATAAAGCAGCTTAAAATTCAGAGTGTTAACTTTGCCCGGGCTATGGTGATAGGCAATAATCTCGCATATTTCTTCAATCTCTTCTTTTTTAAAACCTAAGCGCGCCAATATCCCCTTGGCTATTTTCGGGCCTTCGCTCTCCTGGAAATGGCCGGCCTGGGAGCTATATTTTTCTTCCGCTGCCTTTATCCCGACATCATGCAAGATGCTGGCCGGCACCACAATATGCCAATCCGCTGGCTCCTGTTTTAAGAGTTCATTGGCATAATCCAACACCTGCCTGGCATGATTAATCCTTTTTAAATCGCTGCCAAAATATGCCTCTAGCTCTTTAAGCAATCTTTCTTTTACAGATATATGTTTATTTTCGATATAACTTTTATATTCCTCATTTCCAAGGCAGTCCTTGGCATGTTTACACCAGTCCAGGCAACTCTGCTTTTGTTCACGCACTACCATCTTCCTGCAGTTAGGGCACCTGGCTTTAACTTCATCCGTAAATATCTCCAGCTCATAGGAGCAAAAGGGGCACTTGATGAACTCAGGGCTAGGTTGCTTTATGTTAATTGCTCCGGGGCAGTTAAAAAACATGTGGTCCTTTCTCTTAATGCGCCCTGATCGGCATTGCTTTTGAATCTTAGATTAATGATACCATATTAGTATCATTTGTCAAGGGAAAAATTAAGTTTCCACCTATATTTAAAACGGGGGGTGTCAAATTAAAGGAGCGAAAAAATATAACCAAACAATAAAGAGGCGATAGATATAAAAAGCAGGTAGGTAGTCAATATCTTTGTGCCGAATTCTTTTTTTAAAACCAGTATTGTGCCGTAGCTGGTAATCGGCCCGACCAATAAAAGGGTCATCGCTGCCCCGGGGCTTAAACCCTGTTTAATAAATGCATCTGCCAGAGGCACAGTAGCGGTAGAACAGATGTACATTAGCAAACCAAATATCAGGGCAAAGATGTAGCCGATAAATCCGCCAAGGTTATGCTTAATCCACAGCCCGAGTGGGACAAAGGCCGCCACAACAGCAGCAAGAATTATGCCTGATAATGTCTCCAAACCAATCTCTTTGGGCATCTGCCAGAAGGCAAATTTTAATACAGACTGAATGTGGGCAAAAAAATTCTTCTGCGGGACAGCAGAAGAAACCTCCGGCGCGCAATGAGGGCATTTTTCCTCTTGCGCCTGAGCAGGCCTTTTAAAAGAAAGCTGATTACCGATAATACCTATAAGCATTCCCATCAGGATTACCGCCAAGAATATGAACACTGCGAATTTTAAACCCAAAAGCTTATAGGTCACGATAAGCGCGCTTACCGAAGTCGCCGGTGTGGCCACTAAAAACGCCAGGACCGGCCCTAGCCTCGAGCCTTTTTTATGGAAACTCACTGCCACCGGTAAAGCACCCCAACAGCAGATGGGCAATATTGCCCCGATAACCGTGGCATAAAAAACCGGTTTAAGCCCTTTTTTACCTAAATTATTTTCCACCCACCTCTGAGGAATAAATTCATGGATCAGGCCGCTTAAGAAAAATCCCAGGGCTAACGCCGGGACTATTTCCACCAAATAATGCTTGAGCACAAAAATAAATTGAGTCATGCTTTAAATTACCTTCCCCAGATAAACCAGATAAAAAGATAGGCAGCGCTGACTGCCACTAAAGTAAACGGCAGGCCGATCTTCATAAAGTCTTTAAAGCTGACTACGTATCCTTCTTTCTTAAGCAAACTACAGGCCACAATATTTGCCGAGGCACCTATGGGAGTGATATTGCCGCCTAAGCTAGCGCCGATTAACAAGCCGAAAAGAAAAAGCGAAGGATTGATCTGCAGCTTGTCCGACATAGAAACTGCTACCGGCAGCATCGCGGCTAAAAAAGGAACATTGTCGATAAACGCCGATAGAAACACCGAAATAAAAACCAGTAACGTATAACCGAGGAATATGTTGCTTCCGATCATTTTAGATAAAGAATTTGAGACTACTTCAATCCAGCCGGTTAAGGTAATACTGCCTACGAGGATGAATATGCCGGCTAAGAAAAAGGTAGTTTCCCAGTCTAAGGACTTGAGCCCCTCTAAAATAGAAGATTTATTGACAAGTTTCTCCCAGAGGATCGATACCAAGGCTGCTATTATGCAGATGGCACCGGCCAGATAAGAAAAATCAAGATCAAAAAATGAAGACCCGGCCAACAAAAATATTAATGCCACCAAGATAACGGTCGGCACCCAGGATTTTACTTTTTCAACCGGCAAAATCTGCACTTTTTCTTTATGGTCTTTAAATAAAAGATATAAAACTACAAACGAAGCCAATGCTCCTATTTCTACAGCAAAAAAGATACTCGGGCGGCCCTTATAAAAGAAAAAATCCATAAAATTCATTTTGGCAAAACCGCCTAAAAGCATGCTCGGAGGATCCCCAATAAGGGTGGCAGTGCCCTGCAGATTGCTCGATACGGCAATGGCAATCATCATCTGGACGGGGTTAATCTTTAATTTCCTGGCTAAGGCCAAGGCAATGGGTGCCACGATTAAAACCGTAGCCACATTTTCCACAAAGGCGGAAATAAAACCGGTAAGCAAACAGATCAAAAGTATTGACCAGGCAGTGCTTTTAGCTTTATCTACGATGATCTCGGCAATATAGGCAGGCACCCGGCTTTCCATAAATACGTCTGCCACTACCAGCGTCCCCACAAAGATGCCCATCACATTCCAATTAATGGCTGATAACGCCTCTTTAAAAGAAACTACGCCTAAAAGAATCAACGCCAGCGCAGATACTACAGCCACCTGTGTTCTTTTATTGGGCAAAAAGATAAAAAGTAAATAAGCGACTGTAAAAATGAATAAGGCGGTTATTCTAGGATTTATCATGCGCTCTCCTTAAAAGACCCCGGGGATGGCAACGCCACAGTAAAAACACTTGCCTTCCTTTATATTATACTCCAGAATATCAAATATCTTTCTTTTTACTAATAGTTTTTTACAAGCGTGGCAATAAGTATCGTTACCAAAACCATAAGTATTACCAATATAGATATATTTCAACCCATTTTTATAGCCTAAGTCTTGCGCTTTTTTAAGGGTTGATTCGGGAGTATCCGCATATTTTAAAAAGCGGTAATCCGGATGAAAGCGCGAAATATGCCAGGGGATATTTACATCTACGCTGGAAATAAACTCAGCTATCCCGCTGAGCTCTTCAGGCGAATCATTCTCCCCCGGCACCACCAGAGTAGTAATTTCCACCCAGATATTTAATTTACGCATGAGCCGTATGGAATTTAATACCGGCTGCAATGCCCCGTTACAAATCTGCTTGTATGCACTTTCGCTAAAAAACTTAAGGTCGATATTGGCGGCATCCAGATACGGCCTGATCATCTCAATAGCCTCAGGGCCCATAAACCCATTGGTGACAAAATTGTTGTAGAGGCCTTTTTCTTTGGCTAGCCTTGCTACATCCAGGGCATATTCAAAAAATATGGTCGGCTCAGTATAGGTATAAGAAATACTTTTGCATTTATTTTTGATTGCGGACTTGACTATTTCTTGCGCGGGTATATCTTCTGCATCCCGGGATTGCGCGCTATCCCGGGGATTGCTTTGCGAAATTTCCCAGTTCTGGCAAAAGCCGCAGCGAAAATTGCAGCCCATGGTGGCGATGGAAAAACTTAAAGACCCCGGGAGAAAATGATAGAGCGGTTTTTTCTCAATGGGGTCAACGTGGCTAGCAATAACCTTACCATAAGCATGAGTATATAATAACCCTTCTATATTCTGCCTTACTCCACAGAGCCCAAACTGCTGGTTGGCGATACAGCAACGGTGGCTGCAGAGGCAGCAGCGCACTCTTTTATTATCTAATTTTTCATAAAGCAGGGCTTCTTTCATGAGCCGATCCTTAAAGCTGCAAACTTATCCCGCTCAAGCGGCAGGGCATTAAGAATTTTCTCCTGCGCATTGGGAAGAATCCGCAAAGAGATATCTGCATTTTGCTTTCCATTCAGGTCGCAATAGCTACAGACGATTCCGGCAGCCAAATCAACAAGCCCTTCATTAAAACAACCCCTGCCCAAAGCTGTGGGGCCGGCAATCTGCGCCGGCCCAAACAGATAATCGCCGTCCTGGGCAAGATTTATCAAACGCTGGTTTTCTTTTTCATCACGACCAACGATTAATTTAGAATTTTGGGATAACCTGAAGTGCCGGCCGAGCTTTAATAAATTTACATTGTTAAAATCCAACTTTTCACGAAGCATAAGGTCCTTTATCCTTTTTGAAAATTCCGGGTCAGTCAAAAGACATCCTCCGGCAGGACAAGAGTAATCTTGGATGTTAAATTCTTTGGCTAAACTAAATTGCGGTTTACGTGAACGCCCGTTAAAACTTAATAATTTATCCCTGTCCACCCAGCCTTGCCTCTCGGGTATCGTCTCAGGCAAAAGCTGAGCCGACAGCGGCCTTAAAACCAAACCCTCCAAGCCGCTTTCCTTCTCAATAAGCATTAAAGCCTGGCGGTGCTGGGACATCGGCCTCTGCCCCAGGACTTCGCCGGTTAGAATAAAAGCCGCCCCTGTTTCCTGCATATATTCCTTGGCCTTTTTGAATTTAAGAATGCGGCAATCAATGCAGGGATTCATATTTGAACCGTAGCCGTGCCTGGGGTTCCTGATAACTTGTAGAAATTCATCACCTATATTCACCATCTTTAACTCTACGCCTAAATTATCGGCTGTCGTTTTGGCAGCATGGCTGCATCCTTGGCTTGTTTTTCTATCGCAGAGGCAAAAAGGGGTCTTAAAATTCAAGGCTAAAACCTCAATGCCCTGTTGCTGGATTAGCCTTGCGGCTAATGTGCTGTCTATACCTCCGGAAACTAAAGCTATTGCTTTCATTTGACCAGCCTCACATAAACACTCTGAGCGAGCTGCTTATCTACGGCAAACTGGCTTTCTCCGATTTGAAAAACATAAGAAGGAAATTTCTGCTTCAAAACAATGGATACCCCGGGAAGCGCGCCGATAGAAATCAATTTCTGCATCTGATCCTTATCCCTGGCCTGAAGATAGGCAATCTGGCCCTTATCATTTACATCCAGCTGGTCCAAGGAAGAAATAATCTTCCAGGCTGCTTTATTTTTATTCTCTTTGCAGCATTTACCCGGGGGGATAGATTTTCCGTGCGGGCATATTTTAGGATGCCCCAATAATGTACATACCCTGTCCTCCAGCCCCTGATGTAAAAGATGCTCAAATTTACAACTGACCTCATTTATGATATCCTTTTTGATATCAAAAACGTCCATCAGCAGCCGCTCCGAAAGCCTGTGCCTGCGCACACAGGAGATAGCCTGATCCTTGCCTTTATCCAGTAAATGCATGTGGTATTTGCCTACGCGGATAAAGCCCAGCCGTGTCAATTCTTCGATTGCCGGGTCATCGCGGTTGGCCCCCAAATCCATGGATTTTTTGCCCTGCTCCTCTGTCTGAATCCAGAGTGCCTCTAAGATCTCCTGCGCACCTTCAGATAACATCGAGACCCCCTTTTTTTTAAAGTTATAAATTAATATTCAACAGCGTAAGCGCGATATTAATAATATAACCTATACTGAATGAGAAAAATAAAATAAATCCCGAGATTGCGATACCCATGCGTATTCCCCGCTCTTTTATATTCATGAGCAGCTGGGCAACGCAGGGCAAAAATAAAGTCAAGGTAACACAGGCAACTACTAATTGATTACCCATTAATAGGCCCGCACGTTTTAAATCATAAAGGCCGGCTGCTCCATAGTCCCGGCGGAAGAACCCGAAGAGAAAAGATATCGCTGCTTCTTTAGGCAAGCCGATCCAGCGCACCGGGTATTCTAATATTCTTACCAGAATATAAAATATACCGCTGATTTGCCCTATCCAGATCAGGATACTGGCGAATATAAATAGAGGAAAAATTTCCAGAAAGTACCATTGCAGGCGGCTGAAAGTTTTGCGTAAAACATTGGATAATTGCGGTAATCTCAAAGGCGGTATCTCCATATAAAAGCTGGGAAGCTCACCCGGCATAATCTTGGCTGCCAAGAAACCCACGAATAGAAATACCCCGATAATCACCCCCAGCCAGACTATCAAACCTGAAGGCCTGTCTTCCAGAAGCGCTAAGATTACCCCCATCTGGGCAGAGCAGGGTATAGCCAAGGCTAATAGCAAAGTGGCAATAATCCGTTCGCGCTTAGTGGGAAGAGTACGCGTAACCATCGTCGCCATAGTGCTGCAGCCAAACCCAAGCACTAAAGGGATAACTGCGCGTCCGGAAAGCCCGATTTTTTTAAAAAGCTGGTCCACCAGCATCGCCAGGCGCGGCAGGTATCCTGTATCCTCTATAATCGCAAAGGCAAAGAAAAAAGTGGCGACGATGGGCAGGATTATGGCAAAGGCATAACGCAAGCCTAAAGTGATCACGCCGTATTCACCGACTAAGAGATCTTGTAATAATTTAAAATGTATAAATTTGTTTACCAACCCAATCATAAAAGGGTTGATATGGCTACCAAAAACTTTGTTTTCTAAAAAGTCTACCAATACCCCGGCCCCGAAATTACCCACAAACTTATATAAACCATAATATAGCACCGCCAAAAGTAGCGGAGCGCCGATAAACGGGTTCATCATCAGGGCGCCCAAGCGCCCCTTCAGCGTAGTTTTGTGTTCCTGCTGTGCAGGCGCTACCAATCTAGCGATGCGGCTGGCCTCTTTTTGCCGGCACTGGCTAAAGATATAGCTCAAAGGATGGAGATATCTGGGCTTTGCCTCTTGCACAATCTTGGATATCTGAGCGAATCTCTCCTTTTCCTGCTTTTTCACTATACCTGTTATTTCTTCGTCTTCCTGAAGAAGTAAAATAGCCAGGGAGCGTTTGGATACTCTGTATTCGCATAAAAGTAGAAATTGTATCTTTGTTATATCTAGTTCCAAGGCATCATGGTAGCCGATTTTTTTAGGAAATTTTTCGAACATTATCTTTTATTTTTGTCTTTAGAATATCCATGCCTTCACCGCTGGTCGAGACAGTAGCTACCGCGGGTATGCCTAATTCTTTCTCAAGCTCGTTAATATCAATCTTTAAGCCTAGGTTTCTGGCTTCGTCCATTATATTTAAAACTAAAATTACCGGGAGATCCGCTTCTAAAAGTTGCAGGGTAAATCCAAGCATCCGCTCCAGGTTCTTGGCATCAATTACATGCAGGACAAGGCAGGGCGATTCGTTTAATAAAATCCAGCGCGCAACTTTCTCTTCCTCGGTTATCGGTAAGAGTGAATACATCCCGGGCGTATCAATAATTTCGAATTCTTCGCTGCCAATTTTAGCTTTTCCCCGCGATACCTCAACAGTGGTACCCGGGTAGTTAGAAACCACTGCCCGGTAACTTCCGGTCAAGCTATTAAAGAGAACGGATTTACCGACATTCGGTGAACCAACGATCGCAATTTTATTCATAGCTTACAAATTATTTAAAACAGTCCTTACAGATACCGAATATATCTAATCTGTGTTGCGTGGGGACAAAGGCATACCGCCGGGCCATCTGCTCCTGCATCTTTTCAATCCTGTTATTCACCACTTCAATCAACCTGCCGCATTTGGTGCACACTAAGTGATCATGATGCTGATGGTTATAATTATGCTCATAGCGGGAAAAACCGTCGCCGATATCTATCTCCCGGCAAAGCCCGGATTCAACCAAAAGGCGCATCGTCCGATAAACCGTAGTGTAGCCGATATCAGAAAATTTTTTCCTTATCCTCCTGTATAACTCATCTACCGTTACATGCGCTTCGGTAGCCAAAAAAATGGAGAGGATTTTTTCTCTCTGGGGTGTGTAACGCAGGCCCTTTGATTTGATAAAATTATCCAGTATCTCGATCTCTTTCTTCATTAAAAATAGCCCTGACCTTATATTATTGAAAATCATTTTCAACAATACCACGGCCTTAAAGATTTGTCAAGTAGATTTAAATTCGTAAGGACTTGCGGGTTATGGCTAACAACGGACCATCGCGGGAGGAATGGTTAAAGGCGAGAGAAAAAACATACAATTATAACTTTACGCCATATACCAGCGTATGGGTAAGCTGTAAACTTTTCTTTCCTTTGGGCCTGACCATAGGATAACTGCCCAGCACGGAAAAACCTGATTGCCTGAAAAAATCGCATGCGGGCTGGTTATCCTGACAAACCGCAGCCTGCACCCCGGGGATATTCGCCTGCCCGGCTTGGGTTAAAAAACGCTCCATCAACATATTGCCTAAACCCTGATGGCGAAAATCCGCTGCCAGATTAATGTGCAGGTGCGCAGGATAAAGACCAAGGTATTTTTTACGGTTAAATCCGCCGATAAGATAACTTTTAAACAGGGCGGTTAAAATATGCCAGATATCTTTGCGCCAGAATACACCCCGCAAGGCCGCGCGGATAAAAACCCCGGGGATTACTTTTCCAAACATAACGCGCGCATATCGACGGTTATCCAAACATCCGCTTAGGTAACCTGCCGCTGTGGTATCGCTCTCCGCCACCCATAATGCCTGCGTCTCATAATCGGTATAATACCCGGTAAGAAAATCAGCGAATATTTCCCGGTCAGAAAAAAAATTCTCTACCGGTTTTCCCAGATCCGCGGTATCAGAACAAATCCTTCTGACCGCCGGGCGATCGGAAATTTTATATAACCTTATAACAATAGCCACGTAAACTGGTATATCCTCTTGTCAAAATTTATTTAAATCCTCAAATTGTCAGCTTCCAGGGAGAATCCGCAAAATTGAAAAGAAATTTGGTTAATAAACAGGTGCTTAGAAGACAGGTTAACGGGATAAGCGTATTCTTACTATTTTCAAGGCGATGTTGGTATTTAGTTTAACTCTGATCCTTACATGGTTGTCTACGGAGAAGCTTGCAACCCGCTCTACGGGGATCTTAATGATCCTTTTCTCATGGGTGTAGTCTAAGTCTAATAAAATCTCTTCTCTTACCCGGTCAATAGCCAAAATACTGCCCCGCACTGACTGAAATTTTTCTCCGTTCTCGTCAGTATAAATAGTCTGGTCTGGCTTTGGCTTTTCTTGCTCTTCCTGAGCAAAAGCCGGGAGAGTAAAATACGCTAAAAAAGTTATTGTCAGCACAAAAGCAATTATTTTCTTCATATTTACCTCCTCTTACCTATAACCTGTTATATTTTTAAACTTTAGGTAAGTCTTTAAGGGCTTTTCGAATTTCGTTCTTAGGATAGGCGTAATTTACCAACTCATGATTTAAAAATTTATCGTAGGCGGATAAATCCATCAGCCCATGTCCGCTAAAGGAAAGGACGATACATTTTGGCTTCTTTTCTTTCTTAGCGATATCAATGGCTGCCTTTAAGGCATGGGCGGTTTCCGGGGCAGGAATAATACCTTCGGTTCTGGCAAAAGCCAAAGCCGCCTCAAATACTTCTATCTGCTGGTAGCTTACGGAATCTACGATCTTTTTAGCGTGCAAGCAGCTAATAAGTGGCGAACAACCGTGATAACGCAGGCCTCCGGCGTGTATCCCCGAAGGAATAAAATTATGCCCCAGGGTAAACATCTTTAACAAGGGCGTAAGCGATGCGGTGTCACCGTAATCATAGGCGTATAAGCCTTTGGTGAGGCTCGGGCAGGCCGTGGGCTCAACCGCAAGGATTTTTAATTTATTATTCTTAAGCTTATCTTTGACAAAAGGAAGGATAAGGCCGCCGAAGTTGCTGCCTCCGCCTACGCAGCCGACCAGATAATCCGGCTTTTCTCCGGCTATTTTTAGTTGTTTCTTGGCCTCAAGGCCGATTACGGTCTGGTGTAATAATACGTGATTCAACACGCTGCCTAAGGAATAGTTGGCCTCTTTATTTTTGGCTGCCTCTTCCACAGCCTCGGAAATAGCGATACCTAAACTTCCCTGGCAATGCGGGTCTTGTTTGAGGATATTCCTGCCCGATTCAGTCAATTCCGAAGGAGAAGCAATAACCTCTGCCCCCCAGATATGCATCAGGGATTTACGTAAAGGTTTTTGATGGAAGCTGACCTTGACCATGTAAACCCGGCAGCCCAAAGAAAAAATATTGCAGGCAAAACTTAAAGCTGTGCCCCATTGTCCGGCGCCGGTCTCTGTGACTAATCTTTTAATCCCTTCCTTCTTATTATAATAAGCCTGGGCAATGGCAGTGTTGGTTTTATGGCTTCCGGTGGGCGAGACACTTTCATCTTTATAATATATGCGGCATCTAGTCTTTAAATAATGCTCTAACCTTTTAGCCCGCCTTAAAGGCGTAGGCCTCCAGAGCCGGTAAATATTGCTTACCTCAGGAGGAATAGGGACCCATTTTTTGGCGCTCATTTCCTGCTCGATGAGAGCCAGGGGAAATATCGCCCTTAAATCATCTTTGCATAAAGGTTTTTTGGTGGCGGGGTGGATCGGAGGCGGAAGGCAAAAAGGCAAATCTGCTACTACGTTATACCAGCTGGCGGGCATCTCCTTTTCGCTGAGATTAATCTTTAACTCTTCCATAAAAACTAATTATAATCAAAAAAAAAGATATTTCAACTAGTTATATCGCTTTTTTAAGCAATGATTTTGAGCGCCTCTTTTACGGATTGGCCTTGGCGAATCCCGATCTTTAATGCGCGGTAGCTGCAGGAATGTACCTTGGACTTAAGCGCCTCTTCAATGGCAGAGACACCGATGATCTTAACGGCAATATCCTTGAATTTGTTGGCCACTGCCATGTTTAAGTAGCCGCACATCACATAGCCTTTAGCCCCGCGCAAGACCACCAGGTTTTTGCTGCCCAGCTTTAAGGCAAGGCCTTGGATATATTTCTTGCCGATTTTAATACTACGCCGCTCGCAAACCCCGCCCTTAAGGGCGGGGATAAGGGCGGCTTTAGTATTCCGCCCTTGGGTACCACGAAGGCTTATAGTCCGGGCGGGCTCCATTTTTTTAAACTCGAGCATAGTTTAATCATCCTCGTCGGATGGCGAAAGCGAAAGGTTGCGGTCAATGAATTCAACGATAGTGGCTTGTTGAACGGTTGAAATATTGCAAAATTCAATCCCTATGCCCGGATAAATTTGAGGCTGGGCCTGCCGGTCGCACAGCCAGACTACCTTAGCCGAAAGCTGCAATTCGGCATTTTTAGGCGAAAGCCTGAGCTTAATAATCACCTCATCGCCTAATTTAAATTTATCGCAACCGTAAATATAGGCCCCCACCGCGCTTAAATTCAGGATATCAACCTTAAGGCAGGCGGGTGATTTATCGTATCTATCCTTTAACTCTATCTTGATATCAATGGGCAGGCGCTTAAATCTGCGGCGTAGCTGCATCTTCTTAATGTTTTCGATAATCGCGTCTTCTTTGAAACTGTTTAAGGCCAGCTCTTCCAAGGCGTAACTGTCAATCACCCGGTCCAGCCCGGTTACGGAAAATAAATTTTTTAAATGCGCGGGGATATTGGCGAACTTCATCCTGCCGTGGTTATTTACCACCTCTTTATACGCCAGGACTATCGCCGAGATGCCCAGATAATCAATGGAGTCGACTTCTTCAAAATTGCAAAGCACATCCGCGTAGCCGTCGCGAATGCATTGGCCCACTGCCTCAATCAGGTTGGCGGAGTTGCCGTCAATGGCATCGGATAAGTCTAAGATCACTATATTATCTTTAATCCTGGGCTTAATATCCATTAATTTTTCTCTTCCCTTAAAGTATAACACGCCGTTAATCCGGCTTCCACGCCGGGCTTAATGCATGCACTTTTCGGTAAACCGGATGACAGCCTCCATCATCGTTACTGCCTCAACCGGATGTTTGCCTACCGCGGTCTCAGCCGAAAGCATCAAACCATCTGAGCCGTCTAAAACCGCATTAGCCACATCGGTTACCTCGGAGCGCATCGGCCTTAAGTTTTCGGTCATGCTCTCTAACATCTGAGTAGCCGTAATCACAAACTTTCCTCTCTGGTTGCATTTCTTAATGATCATCTTCTGGATCATCGGGACTTCATATACCGGCAGGCACACCCCCATGTCGCCCCGGGCAATCATAATCCCGTCGGAAACATTTATTATCGCATCAATATTTTTAATCCCCTGGCGATTTTCGATTTTAGCAATGATCTTTGTGCCGGAAAGTTTGCTGCCTAAAAACGAGCGCAAGGCAATGATGTCATTTTTATCCCGCACAAAAGACTGGGCGATGTATTCAGGTTTGTTTCTTATGCCAAATTCCAAATCCAACTTATCTTTATCGGTTAAACCCTTAAATTCAAGCTTGGTATCGGGTATATTTATGCCTTTGTGCTCCTTAAGCAGCCCGCCGATTACCACTTCGGTTTTAAGATAATTACGGCTGCAGCCCTTCACTAAAAGGACAATATTGCCGTCATCAATATAAATGTGGCTGCCCGCCTTGATATCCCGCAGAGGCCCCTGGTAATCAAAGGGAATGATATTATCCTGGCCTGATAAATTCCTATTGGTTAATAAAACGGTTTGCCTTTTCCTTAGCTCAATAGGATTCTTATCTTTGAATCTTCCGATCCTGATGCGGTAACCCTCTAAATCCTGCAATATCTTGATTGCCCGGCGGTATCGCCTGTTGAGCTTGCGGATTAGATCCAGGCGGGCTTGATGTTCGAAATGAGAGCCGTGAGAAAAATTAAGCCTGGCCACATCCATGCCGGAAAATATCATCTTGCGTAACACAGCGGGATTTTGGCTGGCCGGGCCAAGCGTGCAAATTATCTTGGTTTTGCTCATTTAACTGCTGTCGGGGAGTGGTTTAACCTAAAACCTAAAGGCCAATAACGGGATTTTACTTTTGCGTTTTCGGTGATTTTGATTTCAGCTTCTCCGTCCAGGGTAATCACGCCGTGCCAGATGCCTTTTTTGAGGATAACCGGCTTATCCAGATAAAAACAGTCGATTGCGTCCGGATTTTTGTCTTGGGCCAGATAAAGCAGGCAGCGGCCATTCACCGGCTCAAAACTCTCAAAGGTTTGAGCATGCTGCTCCAGACGATTGATCGATTTATCCCTTACCACTAAATAGGCTATCCTCCAACCTAGGCCATCGGATTCCTTGACCACGATGCGAAAAAGATTCTTATTTTTAGCATTAGAGCTTTTAGATGGATAATTAATTATCCAGCCGTATTCAGCAAAATTTTTAGGGTTAATTTTCTTAATCATGCCTTATCTAAG